>NZ_JBKQTQ010000224.1:0-44970 GCF_052143115.1 Mycobacterium sp. | reverse complement strand
CGCTCGGCGTCGCCAATCCACTTGCGCAACAATGCAAGCCAGCCATCGGCGAGCCAGTCGACGTCGAGGTCCGGGCTACCGTCCTTCTCGACCGAGCCGTACTCGACCCGCATCGCGGCCAGGTGCTCGTTGTCTGGTTCTGCCATCATGCCAACGCTACCCCGGGCGACCCGTCGCTGGTTACCGGCCGGTAGCGACTGGTCGCGGGCGGCGTGGCAGAATTCAGCCATGACTGTCATCCCGGACAAGATCCCGGAGAATTTCGTCGCCGGCCTCGAGGGTGTGGTCGCTTTCACCACTGAGATCGCCGAGCCCGACAAGGACGGCGGCGCCCTGCGATACCGCGGCGTCGACATCGAAGACCTGGTGGGCCGACGGGTCACCTTCGGAGACGCCTGGGCTTTGCTGGTGGACGGAAAGTTCGGCCACGGGCTGCCGCCGGCCGAGCCGTTCCCGCTGCCGATCCACAGCGGGGATGTGCGGGTCGACGTCCAGGCAGGCCTGGCGATGCTGGCGCCGATTTGGGGATATCAGCCGCTGCTCGACATCGACGAGGCCACCGCCCGCGACCAGCTTGCCCGGGCCTCGGTGATGGCACTGTCTTATGTCGCCCAATCGGCCCGCGGTATCTACCAGCCGGCGGTTCCTCAGCGGGTTATCGACGAATGCCAAACGGTCACAGCGCGTTTCATGACCAGGTGGCAGGGCGAACCAGATCCCAGGCATATCGAGGCCGTCGACGCGTACTGGGTCTCGGCCGCTGAGCACGGGATGAACGCCTCGACGTTCACCGCACGGGTGATCGCATCGACTGGCGCGGACGTGGCGGCAGCGCTGTCGGGTGCGATCGGGGCGATGAGCGGCCCGCTGCACGGCGGTGCGCCGGCGCGGGTGTTGCCGATGCTCGAAGAGGTCGAGCGCACCGGTGACGCGCGCGGTCTGGTCAAGGGGATTCTGGACCACCACGAGAAGCTGATGGGCTTCGGGCACCGCGTGTACCGCGCAGAAGATCCGCGGGCACGCGTGCTGCGGGCGACCGCCAAGCGGTTGGGCGCACCGCGCTACGAAGTCGCGGCGGCGGTCGAGCAGGCAGCGCTCGCCGAGCTACGCGAGCGCCGTCCGGACCGGGCGATCGAGACCAATGTCGAGTTCTGGGCCGCGGTGATCCTGGACTTCGCGCGGGTGCCGCCGACCATGATGCCGGCGATGTTCACCTGCGGCCGCACCGCCGGGTGGTGCGCCCACATCCTCGAACAGAAGCGGCTCGGCAAGCTGGTCCGCCCGTCGGCGATCTACGTCGGCCCGGACCCGCGTGGCCCGGAATCCGTCGAAGGCTGGGACGACATCGCCAACGGCTGACATCAACACGGCGTCGGTGTCGGTGGCCGGTGATGAGATCTCATCGCGGCTCGAGTCAAACGGGTCGTACCCATAAGCCCGACCGGGCCACGTACCGACACCAAGGAGGCCATGATGGCAATCGCCGTCGAACCCGCACTGTCCCCACACCTCGTCGTCGACAATGCCGCAGCGGCGATCGACTTCTACGTCAGGGCTTTTGACGCGGAAGAAGTCGGACGTGTGCCCCGCCCAGACGGAAAGCTCATCCACGCCGCACTGCGCATCAACGGCTTCACGGTGCTGCTCAACGATGACTTCCCGGAGATGTCCGGCGGAAAATCGACGACCCCGACGTCGCTGGGCGGAACTCCGGTCACCATCCACCTGACGGTGGCCGATGTCGATGCGAAGTTCCAGCGCGCGCTCGATGCCGGGGCCACCGTGGTCGTCCCGCTCGAGGACCAATTCTGGGGCGACCGCTACGGCGTGCTTGCCGATCCGTTCGGTCACCACTGGTCGTTGGGTCAGCCCGTGCGCGAGGTCAGCGCGGACGAGATTGCGGCTTTCACCGGCCAGCAGCCGGGCTAGGCCGGGTTAGGCCAGGTCGGCCAATTGGCGCAGCCGGTCGGCCAGTCGCCGTCGCAGCGGCGGCTCAGGGGCGTTGGCTGCGACCTCCAGCATGTCGGCGATCGAGGTGAACTTGTTGCGCGGCCGATCGCTGAGACTGCCTCGCGACATCTCGGCGGCATCGATGGCCTGCCAGCCCGCGGCATCAACGACGGCGGGCTGACGCGTCCGGACAAGGGTGTCCAACGCCGACGGCTTGCTGATCGGATCGCGCAGCAGTCCGGCGTTGAAATCGTCCACCACCCGCTGCACGGTTTGCAGTGCACACGATTTGTTGGTGCCGATGAATCCGGTCGGGCCGCGCTTGATCCACCCCGCCACGTATGCGCCATGCACCGGTTCACCGGAGTTCGGGTCGATCACCCGGCCGCCGTTGTTCGGCACGACTCCGGCGATGTCGTCGAAGGGCAAGTCACGAATGGCCTTGCCGTGGTATCCGATCGAAGTCAACACCAGACCTGCGTCGAGCTGGCACACCTCGTCGGTGCCGGTGACGCAGAACTGCATACCGTTGGCTCGCTGCTCGCCCAGCACCCGGATGGGCGTCAGTTGGTAGGCCAACCGGATCCGCGGACGTAGCGGCGGGCCCGCCGCCATGGTGGCATCGCCGAGCTTGGTCAGAATCTCCAGCTTCTGCTTGGTCACGGCGTCAGAGACGCCTGCCAGATCGCGCAGCACCAGCTCGTGGTCGGCGGCGGCGAGTACGACATTCGCCTTCGTCGTCAGCCCGATCAGCTCGGGCAGCGTGAACGCCGAGTGCACCGGTCCGCGTCGAGCGGCGATCACTACCTCTTGCACTCGTGAGGCGCGCAGCGCCTGCAGTGCGTGATCGGAGATGTCGGTGCGGGCAAGCTCGTCGGGGTCGGCGGTGAGCACGCGGGCCACATCCAGTGCGACGTTGCCGTTGCCGACGACGATGACCCGCTCGTGACTGAGATCGACTGGCAGGTCGGTGAAGTCGGGATGGCCGTTGATCCAGGCCACCGTCTCGGTGGCGGTGCCGGTTCCCGGCAAGCCCATGCCGTTGATGTCCAGCCGGCGGTCATTGGGCGCGCCGACGGCGTAGACGACCGCGTGGTGGTGCGCAAGCAGATCGTCGTGGCTGAGGTGCTTGCCGACCTCGACGTTGAGGAAGAACTGGAATTCGCGGCGACGCGCGATCCGGTCGAAGAGCGCAGTGACCCGTTTGGTGGTCTGGTGGTCCGGTGCCACCCCGGCTCGAACCAGCCCGTACGGGGTGGGCAGCTTCTCGAAGACGTTGACCCGCACACCGTGTTGGGTGAGCAGTTCGTCGGCGGCATACATCGCCGCCGGCCCGGACCCCACGACCGCGACGGTCAGCGGGCCCCGATGATTCCCGCGCACCTGTGGTGCGGGGATCACCGGCGCCAGCTTGGACGTCGGCGGCAGTTTCTGGTCGGCCGGATGCTCCGGGTAGTACGACGCGTTGAGTGCGATGAACGGTTGCTGTTCGGGGGCCAGCTGGGCAGCCGGCGCGACGGCACCCACCGGACAGGCGCTCACGCAGGCTCCGCAGTCCACGCAGGCCACCGGATCGATGTAGAGCATCTCGGCGGTGGCAAAGCCCGGCTCATCCGGAGACGGATGGATGCAGTTCACCGGGCAGGCGTAGACACAGGACCCGTCGCTACAGCACGACTGGGTAATAACGTGCGGCATAAAAACCGGTTCTCTAGGCAGCCGGTGCGACGACCAGGTGCTGGCGCTGCGGTTCGCTGCGGTAGCGGGAAGGCTTGCCGCTGATCTTGCAGATCCGCCACATCAGCTTGGCGAGCGGGTTCATCAGACCGGTGTCATGGCAGAGCATCCGGACGTCGCCGAACATGTCACGCAGCATTCGACGCGACTCCGGCGAACGGAAGAACACGTCTTTGCGGACCTCGCGCGGGATGTCGAACTCTTTCCAGAACGCCTTGGGCGGAACCACGATCGCCGAGCACAAGATGCGCATGGTGACGGGCACGTACAGCGAGAGCCAGAACCGCTTGCGGCGCGGCAGCTCCGGCACGCGCTTACGCAGGTACTCGTGCGCGAACGAGATGTGGCGGGCCTCCTCGGCCACGTGGATGGCCATCACCCGCTCCATGATCGGGTGCAGCTCCTTGCCCTCGCGCAGCACGTTCTTCTGGGTGTGGTCGATCGGCTCTTCGCCGGCGAGAATGCCGAACCAGAACGGAATCGGCAGTGGCCCGGCCACCAGCGGAATAAACGGTTGAATCCATTTCAGCATGCGCGGCATGCCGGGCACGTCGGCGCCGATGTGGTTCACCATCTCCTGGAACATCATGGTGTGGTTGCATTCTTCGACCGCTTCGTGCAGGCAGTACCGGTACTCCGGTGACCCGTTGGGCACCCAGAACGCGTACTCCATCAGGCCGCGGATCAGGATCGACTCAAAGTGCAGACCGGTCTTGGCGACGTTCGCCTGACGCCACATGCCGATCTGAATCTGACGTTCTTCGGACTGCGCCTGGTACCAGGAGTGCCGGCCCAGCGGGTCGGTCGCCGGCAGTTTCCAGCGCGGGTCGTTGTCGATGACCGCGAACTCGGGTGACTCCCAGTCGATGTCCGTGTACGGGTTGAAATTGCGCCGCACCGACCCCTCGGACAGGGTGGTGAGCATCTCCACGTACTTCGGGTCGTCCAGGACATCCATGTTGCGACGCCAACGTCGCACCATCTTGGTCCGGGCTTCTTTTTTGGCTATTCCCGCCTGGGCCATTCCCAGCCTCCCCAATGAGGTTTACATTTGGACGCGCTATGTCCAACGACAGTACCGCAGGTATCGGCAGCTATCTAGACCCTTGACAGCCGCTGTGGCCCATCCGTGAACATGTGTACACTGTGACTTACGTCACATCCGGTCCCATGTGACGAGTATGGCCGACCGCGTGATCGTCACGCTCGGCCCGATCACTAACCTGGTGATCATGGCTGACCCGCTGACGATTCCCGACAACATCAAACCCCGTGACGGCCGCTTCGGCTCCGGCCCGTCGAAGGTCCGACCTGAGCAACTGGAGGCGCTCACCACTACCGCCGCCGGACTTTTCGGCACCTCGCACCGCCAAGCGCCCGTCAAAGATCTGGTCGGACGCGTGCGCGACGGGTTACGTGAGTTTTTCTCGGTGCCCGACGGCTACGAAGTGGTGCTGGGCAACGGCGGGGCAACGGCGTTCTGGGACGCCGCGCCGTTCGGGCTGATCGACAAGCGGTCGTTGCACCTGAGCTATGGCGAGTTCAGCTCGAAGTTCGCTTCCGCGGTCACCAAGAACCCGTTCATCGGCGAACCGATCGTCATCAAAGCCGATCCCGGCAGCGCGCCCGAACCACAGAGCGACCCGTCGGTCGACGTGATCGCATGGGCGCACAACGAGACCTCGACGGGGGTCGCGGTGCCGGTGACGCGGCCCGACGGCTCCGGCGATGCGCTGATCGTCATCGATGCCACCTCCGGCGCCGGCGGCCTTCCGGTCGACATCGCCGACACCGATGCCTACTACTTCGGACCGCAGAAGAACTTCGCCAGCGACGGTGGCCTCTGGCTGGCGATTTTGAGCCCGGCGGCGCTGGGCCGGATCGAGGCCATCGCCGAGTCCGGGCGATGGGTTCCGGACTTCCTGTCGCTGCCGATCGCGGTGGAGAACAGCCTGAAGAACCAGACCTACAACACTCCGGCCATCGGGACGCTGGTGCTGCTGGCCGAACAGATCGACTGGTTGTTGGGCAACGGCGGGCTGGAATGGGCGGTCAAACGCACCGCGGACTCGTCGCAACGGTTGTACGCCTGGGCCCAGGACCGGCCGTACACGAC
Source organism: Mycobacterium sp. (assembly GCF_052143115.1). GTDB lineage: Bacteria > Actinomycetota > Actinomycetes > Mycobacteriales > Mycobacteriaceae > Mycobacterium. The sequence goes on along the minus strand of NZ_JBKQTQ010000224.1, from coordinate 39,167 downwards.
GCCATTCGTTGCCGAGCCACGGCTTCGCTCCCAAGTTGTGGGCACGATCGACTTCAACGATGACGTCGACGCCGCAGCGGTGGCCAAGGTGCTGCGCGCCAACGGCATCGTCGACACCGAACCCTACCGCAAACTCGGCCGCAACCAGTTGCGGGTCGCGATGTTCCCCGCCGTCGAACCGGACGACGTCAGCGCGCTCACCGAGTGCATCGACTGGGTGGTGGAGCGGCTTTAGACCACGTCTAAGCCCGCTGGCGAGCTGGTAATCTCCCGCCGACGAAGCTTGGCGCCCTGCTCGTGCCGGAGTTGCGATCCGAACGAGGGAAATGTCCGTGAATCGACCTGTCGAGGTGGTGCGGGGCGTGGTGACCGCGATCCGCCACCAGCTCTCGGCAGTCGCCGACCAGTCTGAGCGCACACTCCTGCTCGGCACCATTCTGCTTGCATCGACGGTGTCAGCGGCGACAGGCTTTGTTCTCGCCCGGTACTACGGCATCGACGTGTTGTCCTCTCTTCTGGCTAACCCCGCCGAGGACTGCTGGCTTGATTGGGGCACGCAGGTCGGCCGGCACTGCTTCGGCGACTATCCATGGGCGCTGGGCGTAGGGATGCGGCCCAATCCGTGGGAGCCCTATGCACTGTTCCTGCCCTGGAACAACTACCAGGCGGACCAGAACGACTACCTGGCGGCGGGGATGGTGCCGCACCTGTTGTTCGGGCTTCCCGCGAAATGGCTCGGCATGCCGCGACTTGGGCTGATCGGCTACCTGCTCGCGCTGACGGTCGCGGTCCTCACTCCTGCGGTCTGGGCGGCGCGGGGCGCTCGCGGTCTGGAACGGGTGGTCGTGTTTGTGGTGTTAGGCGCCGCGGCCATCCCGGCGTGGGCGGTGATCGATCGGGGCAACTCGGCGGGGTTCGTAGCGCCGATCGCGCTGGTCTTCGTGGTGGCGCTGCGCCGACAGCGGTGGGGGCTGGTGGCGATCATGGTGGTCTTGGCCGCGCTGGTGAAACCGCAGTTCGCCATCCTCGCGCTCGCGTTGTTTGCAGCCCGACAATGGCGGTTGGGCGGCGTCGCGGTCGGCGCGGTCGTCATATCCAACCTCGCCGCCTATCTGCTGTGGCCACGGGACTTTCCGGGAACTATCCTGCAGTCGATCCACAACGCCCTCCACCACGGTTCGCCGGTAAAGCGTGTCTGGCTGCAAAACGCGTCTTTCGGGAGGGGAATCTTCTTTATCCCGGACATGATCGAAACCCAGAAGCGGGGTTCTCTGCCGAGTGGCTTTCTCGATGGCCCCCGGTCGTTGATCGGGTATGTCGTGCTCGCCCTGGTCGTCGGCTGCGTCCTGGCCCTCGGGCGACGCATCCCCCCGGTCATGGTCGGCATCGCGCTGCTGGCCACCGCCTCGCTCTTCCCGAGCCTGTCGTACCGCTACTACCTGCTGTTCGCCTTACCGATCGCCGCCCTGGTGGTCCGCGACCCCGTCGTCCCACCCGGTTTGGGGATCTTCGACCGGCTCGACATCCTCGGCGACCGCCGTCGCGCGCTCGGTGTCTGCCTGAGCCTGACCGCGGCACTCACCATCGCCCAGATCGCTTTGCCGGTTCCACCGATCCAAGTAGACATTCCAGGGCAGTTGGGAGCCATAGGAGTCATCGGCACCACGCCGGTCGTCCCCAGCACGGCGGACCTGCTGCCAGTCCTCTGGCTCGTCGCGTGCACGGTGATCATCGTCTCCTACGCACGAAGACCGGCTTCCGGCACCTCAGCGGATGCCTGCAGCGCATCTGCGTCGAGCGAACCGAGACCGGCAGCCTCCTCCAGGGCGATCGCGGGTGAATCCGTGGAACGGTCAGCCCGGCGGCGGGCTGGGCGCGGGTCATGATTGTTGCTCGACGCTCGATCCGCGGGCGTCTTCGTACCAGTCCCCGCCGACGACGATGTCGGTCACGCCTCGGCCTTCGCAATAGGCGACGAGGTCGGACATCCTGTTGATGGAGCCGTGGCCGCTGAAGTTGAGGCTCGGCAAGAATCGGGCATGGCGTCGGTGATGAACTCCAGACCTGGGTAGACGTCCCAGTCGATGTGGTGCTCGCCGGTCAGTGCGGGCTGCGCGTCGATCGCCGTCACAGAACGAGCCGGGCCGCAGCGCCTCATACGGCGAAGCGCTCACCGTGGCGACGACGGTGTTGGCTTCGCCAATGCGCCCAAGACTCTAACGTCGGAAGGCGGCGACCTCGTCGGGCAGCGGGGTGTCGGTGCCTCGGTCGCGCAGCAAGGCCCGAGCGGCCTGCAGGCCGGAGGCGAGGGCCGTGCCGGTCGAGAGGACCGAGGGAAAGGTGCGGTAGTTACCCGCGAAGTAGAGGTTGTCGAAGCGGGCGCTGCGCACCGGCGGGTTCCGGTAGGAGCGGGTGATGACCGGCGAGTACATCGGGATTCGCGAGAGTTTGACCCAGAAGGGGTCGAGGTCAAAACCGAAGACCGCCCTGAAGTCCTCCAGATAGGCCGCGAGGATGTCGTCCTCGGACTTCATGAAGAACGGCCGCGTCCGGCTGTTGAGGTGCGTGACGAAGTTGACGCACGACTGGCCGGGCGCGCCGATCGTCGGGTTGAGCGAGTTCAGCAGGAAGATGCCGCACGCCGCACGGTCGAGGTCGGCGAGATTCATCCAGTAGAAGTCTGGGCTGACCGGCTTGTTCGAGGCGCACACCATCGACAGCAGGGCGCTGTAGCGGATCTCCCGGAGCCGCGGCGTGGTGTCGTCGGGGGCGAGACGGAGGTAGCCCTCCGTGGGGATGCTGCTCACAACCATGTCCGCGGGAAGGCGCTCGCCGCCGTCCAGCTCAACCTCGTGGACACGCTCGCCGTCCGCATGTAGCTTCGCGACGTTCGTGCCCAAGCGCACCTCGACGCCGGACTCCCGGAGAAGCCGCGCCACACCGTCGCACAGCACCTGCGTCCAGTTCGCCCCTGGGATGTAACCAAGGGCCGTCGAGCCCTCGCGGAAGTGGAGCCGCGTTCCCAGCCAGGCGCCACTCACTTCCGAGCAGGGCAGCTCGAACTTCAGCTGGGTAAGCGGCTCGAAGAGCGCTTGGCGCACGCGAGGTCCGGCCCACGCGTCGAGCAGGTCCTCGGCGCTCTTGTCCAGCCAGTCGTTCCAGTCGTTCTTGCGGAAGGCCCGCAGCATGAGGACGGCGAAGCGCGCCTTATCGGCGAGAGACATCGGGAAACGCAGGAAGTCCACCGGGTTCGCCAGGTCGTACAGCTGGTCGCCAACCCGAAACAACATCCGGATGCGCCGCCAGCGCACTTCCTCGAGCGCGCCGACCCGCTCGAGGAAGTAGAGCAGCGTCCGGTCGCGACGAAGGATGTGGTGGTAGCCCAGCGGGTAGAAGTGGCCCTCGCGCTCGAAACTGCCGGCCAGGCCCCCCAGGGTCGGGGCGCGCTCGACCACCCTGACGCACAGTCCGGCCTGCGCCAGGGCGTATGCCGCCGAGCAACCGGACAGGCCGCCGCCCAGAACGATGACTGACGGGGTCACCCGTGGAACTTAACGCAACGCCTTTTGGCACGGTATTGACTCCGCTCTCGGCCGATGTTCGTCGCCCACTAGCTCCCCGTGCTCAATGCACCTGCAGCCGGGACTTCACAGCAAGGACCACCTGCTGCGTAATCGATCACGCCGCTTCACCCTCCCGCCTTGACAAAACACCATCCATATGGGCCCGGCGACGATGCGGGCATACCTGAGCCCGGCCCATTGTGTCCAGCGTGTCAACACGGTTGTGGCTGTTCGCTGCACTAAAGTGCGCAGCTGACGGGCCTGGCACGCTGGTCTGCAAGCGGCCCGCGAGGAGACGCCATGCGGGAACTCACGATCGTCGGACTCGATGTCGATGGCAAACACATCATCTGCGAAAGCACCAAAGACAACGGGGACCCAGGCGACAAGTTCAAGATACGAGTCGACGACCGGCTGAGGGCAGCGGTGCGCGGCGACGGGGCCCGGGTGGGTCAAACCCATATCGACATCGAGGTCACCAGCATGCTGCGTCCCAAGGAAATTCAGGCCCGCATCCGCGCTGGCGCATCCGTCGAGCAGTTGGCGGCGGCCGCCGGGGTCGACGTCGAGCGGGTGGAGAGGTTCGCTCACCCGGTGTTGCTGGAGCGCTCCCGCGCCGCCGAGCTGGCAACAGCCGCCCATCCCGTTCTCGCCGACGGCCCGGCGGTGCTGACGCTGCTGGAGACTGTCACGTCGTCGCTGCTGGCGCGCGGCCTCAACCCGGACAACACGACGTGGGACGCCTGGCGTAACGAGGATGGCCGCTGGACGGTCCAGCTGGGCTGGAAGGCCGGTCGTTCCGACAACCTCGCGCATTTCCGGTTCTGCCCGGGCGCGCACGGCGGCACCGTCACCGCCGTCGATGACACCGCCACTGAGCTGATCAACCCGAGCTTCGACCGTCCGCTACGGCCCGTGGCGCCGGTCGCGGAACTCGACTTCGACGAGCCGGAACCCGCGCCGGTGGAAAGCCCGACACCCGAACCCAAGAGCGAGCCGGCGCGCAGGCGCCGCGGCAAGCCGCCGGTGCCCGCGTGGGAAGACGTGTTACTGGGTGTCCGTTCCGGAGGGCAGCGCTAGCGCAACAGCGTCATCGCGACCAGGGTCAGCCAGGCAGCTGTCACACCCACTCCGACGCCCAGCACCAACCAGCGCAGCACCGCGGTATGCCGCCACCCCCATAGCGTCGGCGCCAACCCCCCGGCCGCGACGATATTGAGCCCGACGGCCAACAACGGATGCACCCGGATCAGCCCCAAACTCAGCACCACGACAGCGACCCCGGTGGCCGCGGCGACAAATCCGGCGACGGTCAAACCCGTTGCCCACGGCGTGGATTCGTCGGTCACGAGCCAACCCTAACCCGCTCGTAAAACGCCAGCGCCGCCGCGGTGGCGACGTTGAGCGAGTCGGTGCCGCGTGACATCGGGATGCGTACCCGCAGATCGCTGACCTGCATCACGGCACGGCTCAGGCCCGGCCCCTCGGCACCGACCAGCACCGCGACCGGCTCATCATGCACTGCCGCCATTGCCTCCGCCAACGGTGCCGCGTCGGTGTTGGGGGTCATCGCCAACAACCGAAACCCCTTCTGTTGCAATGTCTTTAAGTCAGCCGGCCAGTTGGTCGCCCGCGCATAGGGCACCAGCAGGGCGTGTCCCATGGAGACCCGCACCGCGCGGCGGTACAGCGGATCAGCGCAGCCGCTACCGAACACCATCGCGTCGACGTCGAGCCCCGCGGCGTTGCGAAAGATGGCGCCCAGGTTCTCATGGTCGTTGACCCCCTCGAGCACCGCGACGGTGCGGGCGCCGTCGACCACCTCTGCGAGGCTGCGCTCGGGCGCCCGACGCGCGGCGGCCAACACGCCGCGGTTGAGATGAAAGCCAACCACCTGGGCCATCACCTCTGCGGACACCCGATAGTAGGGCGCGGGACTGCCGGCCAGATCTGCCCTGAGCTCGGCGAGTCTGCGATCGGTGCCGAGGAAAGCCAACGGCGTGAACGGCGAAGCCAGCATGCGCTGCACCACCAGCACACCCTCGGCAATCACCAGTCCCTTCCCGCTCGGCAGGTCGGGCCTACGGTCGATGCTGTTCAAATCCCGAAAGTGATCGAGCCGCGCGTCGTCGGGATCGGTGATGTCGCTGACGACCACACCATCGATGCCATCGGCGTGGTCAAAACCGCTTGGGGTCAAGGGCTTTCGTCGACAAGCGCCAGGATCAGGTCGGCGGCCTCGCGCAGCGTATCGCGTTCGGTTCCGCCCAGGTTTTCGAGCCGCTGGGCCAGCCACTCCTGGCTCGCTCGCCGCTCGGCCTCCAGCAGTTCGGCGCCGGCATCGGACACCGAGACCAAGACCTGGCGGCCATCGTCGGGGTGCGCAACGCGGTCCACAAAACCCAAATCGGCCAACGAGGCGATTACCCGCGTCATGGACGGCGGGCGAACCCGTTCCCTGATGGCCAGCGCACCCGGCGTCATCGGGCCGTAATTGGCCAATGTCGCCAGCGCCGACAGCTGTGACAACGACACCGGGGACTGCGGCCGACGGAACCGCAGCTGCCGGGAGAGCCGCATTACCGCCAGCGACAGGTCACTGGCCAACCGGCTATCACCCTCGATCACAGCCGCGACGTTACGACAGAACTTCCGTTCGTCGACAACGAATCACCGAGTCCGGACTCGGGCTGGGCCCAATTGCCCAACTCGCCCCCGCAAGCGGGAGGTGCCCCCACCTCCTGCCGCGGTTCCGGCCGGCATCGTCGTCAGGCCCGGCCCAATTGCCCAACTCGCCCCCGCAAGCGGGTGGGGGTACCTCCAGCCGCGCAGCGGCGAGGGGGCGTGCCCCCACCTCCTGCCGCGGTTCCGGCTGGCATCGTCGTCGGGCTATCTTGGACGGGATGTCTGTCGAGCCTGGCAAAAGCCTCGAGCCGCCGATGCTGCCCGCCGCGTTGCTGGAGGTATGGCCGGTCATCGCCGTCGGCGCACTGGCCTGGCTGGTTGCTGCTGTCGCGGCGTTCGTCGTACCGGCCCTGGAAACTTGGCGACCGCTGACACTGGCCGGGCTGGGTGTCGGGGTGCTGGGCACCACTATCTTTCTGTGGCAGCGTGACGCCGCCCGTCGTGGCGCGCGGGGCGCACAGACCGGATTGAACCATCAACCCAATCCCGACCGAGAATGAGGGTCCTGAGCTAGGAGGTACGCGTCCAATGGCAGCGCCGCTGTTGCAAGCGCAGGTTGATATCAAGGCACCGGTCTCGAAAGTCTGGGCGTTGGTCAGCGATTTCCGCCGAATGCCCCAGTGGAGCCCGCAGTGTCGGTACATGCGGCCGCTCGGCCCGGTCCGCCATGGCACCCGCACCATCAACGTCAACCGCCGCAACCATCTGTTCTGGGCGACGACATGCACCGTCGTCGAGATGATCCCGGACCAGAAGCTGGCATTCCGGGTCAACACCAACAACACGATCTGGAGCTACGAACTGCAGCCGATCGCCGAGGGCACCCGGGTGATCGAGAGCCGGCACGCGGAGAACGGCACCAAGCCGGTGTCGAGTATGGCGGTGAACGCGCTTTTCGGCGGGACCGCGAACTTCGAGCGGGAACTCGTCGACGGCATGAACGCCTCGCTGGCCAAGATCAAAGCCGCGGCCGAGAACAGCTAGCTGGGCTCCGCGGGTGTCTCGGCGATGTCGAGCACTCCGTCGTCGTAGGGGTCGTACATCGGCGAGCCGCTGCCGGCGGGAGCCGGGGTGTCGGAATGCGCACCGCAGCCGTATTCAAAGTCGACGACATGCCCGTCTGCGGACAACTCGTTGCCGCATACCCCGAACATCGTGCCCAACGACCCCGCAAGCGGGAGAAAGAAACCGCAATCGCGACATACGCGTTTGGTGGATTGCGCCATCTGCGCCGACGGACCGTAGTCGCCGTCGTGCCATCGTTGGGCCGCCTCGGAACGGCCCCAGGCACTCATCGCGCGGCGCCGTCCCAGGCCGATCTCTGCGGCGATCTCGTCAACCTGCGGGTCACCGGAGGCCAGATAGCCAGGCACCAACCGCGGATCGTCCGGCAGTGGTGCCAGTAGGTCTCCCGGGCTTAGGTCGCCCGGCCGGATCCGCTGATCCCAGGGCATCCATTCCGGCGCCAACAACGACGTCGGCCCCGGTACCAGGACCACCTCACTGATCGTCGCGTGGTCGGCCCCGGGATAAGCGGCCACGACGACGGCCCACTGCCACCCCTGATAACCCGGCAGATGGGCCAGGAAACGGTGGGTTGCGCTGGTCGGATCCTCGTAGCTGACGCCGAGGTAGTCGCCTACCGTATCGGCGCCGCTGAACTCGACGATGGCCGCCCGCGCCGGCTCGACGGCTTCGGTGAGCACCGTCGCCAACTCAGGCAACCACTCCGCCGTGGTCGCCGCAGCCGACTCCGGGGTCGGTCTGGTCACGTTGTCCGCTGTTTCCATACGCCATTAATAGTGCCGTAGACCCGTGGCGTCCGGCCACACCGGCTGCCTGCACATCGCATCGGCCGGGATCTGTGAGAATTGAGGCATGGCTGGACGGCGGCGTGATCACCCCGGTACGAGCCGGGCGTCTGCCGGCCGCCGCACCCGTAGCGAACCCGCCGCCGAGCATCCCGGAATGGCCAATTACCCGGCAGACGAGCCGGGCTATCGCCGGCCGCGCCGACCGCCGCCGATGCCCAGCGCCAACCGCTATCTGCCGCCGCTGAACCGCGAGCCCGAGCCCGACCGCCGCAGCGAACCGCCGCGTGGCAGCGCGGGTGGCGAGCGTGTCACGGTCACCCGCGCCGCCGCGCAGCGCAGCCGCGAGATGGGTTCGCGGATGTACGGGTTGGTGCAGCGAGCCGCCACCGCCGACGGCGCCGACAAGTCCGGGCTGACGGCGCTGACCTGGCCGGTGGTAGCCAACTTCGCCACCGATGCCGCGATGGCCGTCGCACTCGCCAACACGCTGTTCTTCGCCGCGGCCACCGGGGAAAGCAAGGACAAGGTCGCGTTATACCTGCTGATCACCATCGCGCCGTTCGCGGTGGTCGCGCCGCTGATCGGTCCGGCGCTAGACCGGCTACAGCACGGCCGACGGGTCGCGCTGGCGGCGTCGTTCGCGCTGCGCACCGGGTTGGCGGTGCTGCTGATCAGCAACTACGACGGCGCCACCGGAAGCTACCCGTCGTGGGTGTTGTACCCGTGCGCGCTGGCAATGATGGTGCTGTCGAAGTCGTTCAGCGTTCTGCGCAGCGCGGTGACGCCACGGGTGATGCCGCCGACGATCGACCTGGTGCGCGTCAATTCGCGGCTGACCATGTTCGGGCTGCTGGGCGGCACCATCATCGGCGGTGGCATAGCAAGCGGCATCGAGTACGCCTTTACCCGCATGTTCCATTGGCCCGGAGCGTTATTCGTCGTCATCGCCGTCACGGTTGCCGGTGCCTGGCTGTCCATGCGAATTCCGCGCTGGGTCGAAGTGACCGCGGGTGAGGTTCCCACTACCTTGAGCTATCGCAGCCGCCCACCGGGCCGAAGCTGGTCCCAGGAGTTCAGCGGTGCGCTTCGACAGCCGTTGGGTCGCAATATCATTACGGCGTTGTGGGGCAATTCCACCATCAAGGTCATGGTGGGATTCCTGTTTTTGTATCCAGCCTTCGTCGCCAAGGCGCACGCCGCCAGTGGATGGGTGCAGCTTGGCATGCTGGGGCTGATCGGCGCTGCCGCCGCCACCGGTAACTTCGTCGGCAACTTCGCCAGTGCGCGGCTTCGGTTGGGCAGGCCCGCGGTGCTCGCGGTGCGCTGCACCGTGGCGGTGACCGCGGCGGCACTAGCGGCGGCGGTGGCCGGCAATCTCGTGACGGCCGCCATCGCAACCTTGATCACGGCGGGTTCAAGCGCGATTGCCAAGGCCGCACTGGACGCATCGCTACAGGACGACTTGCCCGAGGAATCACGCGCGTCGGCGTTCGGGCGGTCGGAATCGACGCTGCAGCTGGCTTGGGTCCTCGGCGGCGCGCTGGGCGTGTTGCTCTACACCGACCTGTGGGTTGGCTTCAGCGTCGTCGGGGCTGTGCTGATCCTCGGTTTGGCGCAGACGGTGGTCAGCTTCCGCGGTGACTCGTTGATCCCCGGTCTGGGAGGCAACCGGCCGGTGATGGTCGAGCAGGAAGGTGGCCTCAGCGCCCCGGACGCCGCGGCGGTCTCGTGGGAGTAAAGCCGACGGCGAAGTCAGGCGTCGCTGTGCTGCTCGCGGCTTTGGTGGTGCTGGCATGTGCGGCTGCGGGAGTCGGCGCCTGGGCGCTCGAGCGCGGGCGCGCTCCGCTACACCCCGAGATCAGCGCGTATTCCCATGGCCAGCTGACCCGGGTGGGGCCCTACCGATATTGCAAAGTGCTCGACCTTGACGACTGCGAAACCCCGGATGCGCAGGGCGAGCTGCGGGTGAATGCGCTTGATCCGGTGCAACTTTCGGTGCCACCGGCGATCGGGCGGGCACCCTGGTGGCTGTTGCGGGTCTACGAGGATGCGGTCAACCCCGTGACGACCTCCTACCGTCCGGGCAGCCGGCTGGCAGTCACCATCCCCACGGTCGATCCGAAACGGGGGCGGCTGACGGGAATCGCCATCGAGTTGATGACGGTCGTCGTCGACCGGGCCGGCGGATTGCACGGTGTCCCGCACGCGGAGTGGTCGGTGCGCACCGTGTGGGGCTGAGCTCAATTACACGAAGCTACGCGCCGTGGCCGGCGGGCACCCTTTCGGCTTCGAGTGGCGGTCCGGGCGGGGTGCCATCACCGAAGGGCCCGCCGTCCAATGCTTCTCGGCCGTGCGGCGTCAGCCAGTTGGCCAGGACCGGCCCCTTCGGCACGATCCGGGTCGGGTTGATGTCGGCGTGCACGATGTAGTAGTGCTGCTTGATCTGGACGAAGTCGACGGTATCGCCGAAGCCTGGTGTCTGGAACAGGTCGCGGGCGTAGGCCCACAACACCGGCATCTCGGATAGTTTGCTTCGATTGCACTTGAAGTGCCCGTGGTAGACCGGGTCGAAGCGCGCCAACGTGGTGAACAACCGGACATCGGCTTCGGTGATCGTCTCCCCCACCAGGTAACGCTGGTTCTCCAGCCGATCGCTGACCCAGTCCAATGCCGTGAACAACCGGTCGTAGGCCGCGTCGTACGCCTGTTGCGAGCCGGCGAAGCCGCAGCGATAAACACCGTTGTTGATTTCGGTGTAAACCCTTTTGTTGACCTCGTCGATCTCACCGCGCAGCGGCTCGGGATATAGCTGCGGAGCGCCGTGGCGGTGGTAGGCAGTCCATTCCGTTGAGAAGTCCAACGTCAGCTGCGCGAAATCGTTGGTGACCACAGCGCCGGTCGGCACGTCGACGATCGCGGGGACGGTGATGCCTTTCGGATAGTCGGGAAAACGTTTGAAATACGCGTCTTGCAGCCGCGGGATCTTCAGCACCGGGTCGACACCACCCGGGTCGAGGTCGAAAGTCCAACTGCGCTTGTCATGGGTCGGGCCGCAAAACCCAATGGAGATAACACTTTCCAGTCCCAGTATCCGTCGCACGATGATCGCGCGGTTGGCCCACGGACAGGCGCGCGCGACGATGAGTCGATACCGGCCCGGCTCTACCGGATAGCCGTCACGGCCGTCGGCGGTGATACGGGTCGCGATGTAGTTGGTGTCGCGGGTGAATTCGCCGGCCTCGGCGACGTACGAAGCCATGGTTGCCCCGGTCAGGACTCGGCAAGGGTCAGGAACCGCCGAGCCAAATCGGTCTCGGTGGAGGCGGCAGCTTCCCAATGCGCGATCCACGGTCCGGTGCCCTCGGACTGATCGACGATCCCGTCTTCGAGCCAGGTGTAGCGACCTTTCAGCACGTTGCGCGCCAGCGCAGCGTCGGTGCTGTCGGTGTTGGTCCACAAGGCGTCGAACAGCGCCTCGACCCGCAGGGTGGCCTGCTGACAAAAAGCTTCGGCCAACTCGTAGGACTGTTGACCGCGGGCCGGATCGGCAACTCGCTGCGCCTCGGCCCGCACACACGTCGCTGCGATGGCGAACAGTTCCGCGCCGATATCCACTACCCGCCCCAGGAATCCCTGCTTTTGCTCCAGCGCGGCTTGCCAACGCGCCATCCCGTAGAAGGTGTTACGGGCCAGCTTGCGCGCGGAGCGCTCGACGAATCGCAGATGCATGGCCAACTTGCCGAACTCGCGATACGCGGTTGGCCGTTGCCCCTCACCGAAAACCAACTGCGGCAACCACTTTGCGTAGAACCCACTCGCGCCGACCGCCGCCTTCGCCTTCTGGCGAACATCGGCTTTCGGGTTCGCCAGATCACCGGCCGCACTCAGGTGGGCGTCGACCGCCTCGCGGGCGATGAGCAGCCGCATGATCTCGCTGGATCCTTCGAAGATGCGGTTGATCCTCAGGTCGCGGACCACCTGCTCCACCGGCACGGCACGCTCCCCGCGCGCGGCCAGCGATTCGGCGGTCTCATAGCCGCGGCCACCGCGGATCTGCAGCAGTTCGTCGCCGATCACGCAGGCCATTTCGCTCGACCACAGCTTGGCCAGTGCCGCTTCGATCCGGATGTCGTTGCGGCCTTCGTCGGCCATCTGACCGGACAACTCCAACACCGACTCGAGCGCATAGGTGGTTGCGGCCATGAACGAAATCTTTTCTGCGACGGCCCCGTGTTCGCCGACGGGTTTGCCCCACTGCACCCGTTCACCGGACCACTCCCGCGCGATTTTCACCGACCACTTGGCGGAGCCGGCCGCGATCGCCGGTATCGAGAGTCGGCCGGCGTTCAGGGTGGTCAGCGCGATCTTCAGGCCGTCGCCTTCTCGGCCGATCAGGTTTTCCGCAGGGACTCGGACTCGGTGCAGCCTGGTGAGACCGTTTTCGATACCGCGCAATCCCATGAATTTGTTGCGCCGCTCCACGGTGATGCCCGGTGAATCGGCCTCGACGACGAACGCGCTGATGCCGCCGCGGTGCCCGTCGCTCTTGGGCACGGTGGCCATCACCACCAGCAGTTCCGCCACGACGCCGTTGGTCGTCCACAACTTCACACCGTCTAGTTCGTAGGCGGCTCCGCCGTCGACCGGAGTCGCCGTCGAGGCCAGCCTCGCCGGGTCTGAACCCACATCCGGTTCGGTGAGCAAAAACGCCGATATCGCCCCTGCGGCACACCGCGGCAGAAACTTCCGCTTCTGCTCCTCAGTCCCAGCCAGCTTGAGCGGTTCCGGCACGCCGATCGACTGATGAGCGGACAGCAGCGCCCCGAGGCTGGCATGCACGGTCGACACCATCATCAACGCCCGGTTGTAGGCGACTTGCGACATGTTCAGCCCGCCGTATTCCGACGGGATCTTCATCCCGAAACAACCCAGTTCGGCGAGGCCCTTGACATATTCGTCGGGGATCTGCGCGTCGCGCTCGATGACGCTGCCGTCGACCTTGTCGAGGAATTCCCGCAGTTGGGCTAAGAACTTCCCGGTGCGAGCGGCCTCTTCGTCAGAGGGCCTGGGAAACGGGTGAATGAGCTCAAGCGGGAATCGGCCGAGGAAAAGCTCCTTGGCCAAAGATGGTTTATCCCAACCACTTTCGCGAGATTCCTCAGCTACGGCTCTCGCTTGTTCTTCGCTGATCTGCGCCTGCTGTGCCATCGAACTTCCCTCACTCGAAGCGACTCCTGCGGAGCTTTCGGTGTCCAGTGTTCCCCCGAGAGCTCGCCGATACACGCGTTTGTGCAACTAGCGCGCAACCGCCGACGCGGGCATCGGCGCGCGACGCAGGTCGAGCTAGGCGTCGAGTTCGCGGGCCACGGCTTTGACCACGTCGGAGACCCTGCGAGCGGTTTTGCGGTCCGGGTAGCGACCCTTGCGCAGCTCCGGCTGCACGGTGCTCTCCAACAAGGTGATCATGTCCTCGACCATGCCGTGCAGCTCATCAGGGCTGTGCTTGTGTTCAGCCGGGGCCTCCCTGCGCGGGCGGGTGAGGGTGGGCGGCGGGTCAAGCAGTTTGAGGCTCAGTGCCTGCGGTCCGCGGCGCCCGGAGGCGACGCCGAATTCCACGCGCTGCCCTGCCTTGAGGCCTTCGACGCCCGCAGGCAGCGCCGAGGAGCGGACGTAGACGTCCTCGCCGTCCTCCTGGGACAAGAACCCGAATCCCTTGTCAGCGTCGTACCACTTCACCTTGCCAGTCGGCACCGGTCTCACCTGCTTGTCTTACGGATGAATAGAACGAGCAACACAATGAAGCGTCCCGCCTGCGCAGGACGCGATGACGACAGATCCTACTCGGAGGGCCCACGGCCGAGCACCCGGTTTCTCGGTACGCTGGCACTACCCCTGGAGGAGACAATGCGCCTGATCCTGAACGTTATCTGGTTGATTTTCGGCGGCCTGTGGTTGGCCCTCGGTTACCTGCTGGCTGCGCTCGTTTGCTTCCTGCTCATTGTCACCATCCCCTTCGGATTCGCAGCGTTGCGCATCGCATCCTATGCGCTATGGCCGTTCGGGCGGACGATCATCGACAAGCCCGGTGCCGGCAGCGGCGCGCTGATCGGGAACATCATCTGGTTGGTGTTGTTCGGGATCTGGCTTGCGATCGGGCACCTGGTAAGCGCGGTGGCGATGGCGCTGACAATCATCGGTATTCCGCTGGCGCTGGCCAACCTCAAATTGATCCCGGTATCTTTGATGCCGCTGGGCAAGGAAATCGTCCCCGTCGATCAGGCACACCGAGGCGGATCCCTGCCGGTGTACCACTGACCGCCGATACGCTTCTCGGCGCCGTCACTCCGGCCCCAAGATCAGCCGTCACTCCGGCCCCAAGATCAACTGTGATCCGTTCCTCGACGGCAAAACCGATGTGAATTCGGTCACATAACGGAATTATCACAGCACGGCTACAGCTCGATATCGCAGCCAGTGAGCTGCACAAACAACGAGCCCTCCTGGTGTTTTCCCGGTTCGCGGGAAACGAAACGCCGAAATCGCTATGAAATGACTCCACCGCGATCACCCGCTAGCGTCGTCCGGAGCTTGCCGAGTCTTACTGAGCGGCGGGCCTTCTCGCCTATAGCGCCGAGCTCCATCCGATAGGCGGGGACAAACCAACCCGTGGATGGAGGCGGGGGACCCACTGGTCCACCGAAATCGGACCGGAGCCGTCCGCGGCTCCTTGGGGTGAAGCCGTCGCCGTTCCCGTGGGACTCGGCGCGGCCGGGCGACCTCTCCCGCCCGAACCCGACAGCTGACCTCGTGGGCGCATCAAGAGAGGACGTCTTCGGCGTATGAGCGGACGGCATCGTAAGCCCACCACTTCTAACATCAGTGTCGCCAAACTGGCATTCACCGGTGCTGTGCTCGGTGGCGGTGGCATCGCACTCGCGGGCCACGCGTCCGCGGCCACCGACGAGCAATGGGACGCTGTCGCTGGATGCGAGTCCGGCGGCAACTGGGCCATCAACACCGGCAACGGGTACCACGGCGGGCTGCAATTCTCGCAGGGCACCTGGGCGGCGCACGGCGGCGGCGAGTTCGCCCCGTCCGCGAACCAGGCCACTCGCGGCCAGCAGATAGCGGTCGCCGAGCGGGTTCTGGCCACCCAGGGCCGCGGCGCCTGGCCGGTGTGCGGCCACGGACTCGGGGCGGCGACACCGCGCAACGTCCTCGCCAACGCGCCCGCACCGGACGCGCCCTCACCACCGGCGCCGGTCGAGCCGGTCGCGTTCGACGCGCCGATGCCGCCTCCACCGGCCGACCCCCCGCCGCCGGCCGATCCTCCGCCGCCGCCCCCGCCTGCACCCGCCGAGCCGGTCGCGTTCGACCCGCCTCCGCCCGCCGACCCCGCGCCGCCGGCCGAACCGGCACCAGTCGAGCTGGCCGCCCTCGATGCTCCGCCGCCGGCAGACGCTCCACCACCGGCAGACGCTCCGCCGCCGGCAGACGCTCCACCACCGGCAGACGCTCCGCCGCCGGCCGAGGAATCGGCACCAGCCGAGCCGGCCGCCCTCGATGCTCCACCACCGGCAGACGCTCCGCCACCGGCAGACGCTCCACCGCCGGCCGAGGAATCGGCACCGCCGGCCCCGCCCGCCGACGAACCCTCGGATGTCCACCAGGCCACCACAGTGGCGCATTGGACCTTCGCCGACGATCCGGCCCCGGGCCTGCCGACAGTTCCAGGGCTGCCCACCGATCCTGCTGCCGCGGGCTCCGCGATACACGACCTTCAGGTGCCCCCGCAGCTCGCACCCTTGCTCGATCCGGCGAACCTGCCCAATACCAGAAAAGGACTGCCCGTCGCGCCGCCGCAAAACATGGACCCGAGCTACGTGAAAGACCTGCTCAAAGCCATCCAGTCACAAAACGTGAGCGGTAACCCGGCCCTGTCCTCGCTCGCCTGACCGGCGCAAGCAACCCCGCGAACTGCGCGGGGTGGGAACATCGTCCGCCTAGCGGTTGATCTCCGTGACGGGATGCACGTACGGCAGCTCGTCGGCGGGCAGCGGGAAGACGACGTCGCCGTAGGGAGACAGGGCGCCCACCCGATCGGTCGCCAGTTCGCTCACCGCGTGGTCGTCTGGGTTGTCTGTCGGCCAGCCCCTGTCGACATAACGGGTCTTCTGCGCCTTCTTGCCAGCGTTGTCAGCCACGGGACCCATTCTGACAGGTCCTGCCCGCTCTTGACGGCTGGGCTCTCCGATTCGTCTCACGCCGTCGCTTCGGAAGTCCCACTCGCCGGGCTGCTTTACGCTGGTCAGCAATGACCGAACACACCCCGGGCATCCCGCTGGGGTCCTGGCTGGCCGACTTGCCCGACGAGCGGCTGATCCGCCTGCTGGAAGTACGACCCGACCTTGCCCAGCCACCGCCGGGCAGCATCGCGGCCCTTGCCGCCCGCGCCCAGGCCCGGCAGTCGCTCAAGGCCGCCAGCGACGAACTGGACTTCTTGCGGCTGGCGGTGATCGACGCGCTGCTGGTTCTGCACGCGGATACCGCGCCGGTAACCGTTGCCAAGTTGCTGGCACTGATCGGCGGTCGTGCGCCCGAATCCGAGGTGCTCGACGCCCTCGATGAACTCAGAGAACGCGCCCTGGTGTGGGGTGACACCGAATTACGAGCGGCCCCCGATGCCGGTGCCGGTCTGCCCTGGCATCCGGGGCAGGTGACCCTGGAAGACGCCTCGCAGAGCGGTGATCAGATTGCCGAGCTGATCGACGGCCTCGACGGCGCACAGCGGGAAGTGCTGGACAAGCTGCTGGAAGGGTCGCCGCTGGGACGCACTCGCGACGCCGCGCCCGGGGCTCCCGCGGATCGCCCGGTGCCACAGCTGCTCGCGATGGGACTACTGCGGCGAATCGACGCCGACACGGTGATCCTGCCGCGCCACGTCGGGCAGGTGCTGCGCGGCGAGGAACCCGGACCCGCGCAACTGGCCGCGCCGGATCCGGTGGTCGCCACCACCACGTCCGCCGACGCCGACGCCGCAGCCGCAGGCGCAGTCATCGACCTGCTGCGCGAGCTCGATGTGCTGCTCGAAACACTCGGCGCGACACCGATTTCCGAGCTGCGCAGCGGCGGCTTAGGAGTGCGTGAGGTCAGGCGGCTGGCGAAGATCACCGCTATCGACGAGGCCCGACTGGGTTTGATCCTCGAGCTGGCCGCCGCGGCGGGCCTGATCGCCAGCGGCCTACCCGATCCGCAACCGGCCGGCGGAGAGCCACCCTACTGGGCGCCGACGGCGGCCGCCGACCGGTTTACCGAAGCCTCCCCCGCCGACCGCTGGCACCTGCTGGCCACTACCTGGCTTGATCTAGCGGCCCGTCCGGCGTTGATCGGGACCCGCGGGCCCGACGCCAAACCGTATGCCGCGCTGTCGGATTCGCTGTACTCGACGGCAGCCCCGCTGGACCGGCGGCTGCTGCTGGGCATGCTGGCCAAGCTGCCGCCCGGTGCAGGAGTGGACAAGACCACAGCGTCGGCAGCGCTGATCTGGCGGCGGCCGCGCTGGGCCAAGCGGCTACAGCCGGACCTGGTGGCGGACCTGCTAGAAGAGGCACACCTGCTCGGCCTGGTGGGCCGCGGAGCGATCAGCACGCCCGGCCGCGCGTTGGTTGACGGCGGCTTAAAAGACGGAGACGCCGACGTCGTCGACGCGATGGCACATGCCTTGCCCGCGCCGATCGACCACTTCCTGGTGCAGGCCGACCTGACGGTCGTGGTGCCCGGGCCGCTCGAACGTTATCTCACCGAGGAGCTGGCCGCGGTGGCCACCGTCGAGTCCGCGGGTACGGCGATGGTGTACCGCGTCAGCGAGCCGTCCATCCGGCACGCGTTGGATATCGGCAAAACCGCTGACGCATTGCACTCGCTGTTCGACAAGCACTCCAAAACGCCTGTGCCGCAAGGGCTGACTTACCTCATCGACGACGTCGCACGCCGGCACGGGCAACTGAGGATTGGCATGGCCGCATCGTTCGTGCGATGCGAAGACCCAACGCTGCTCGCCCAGGCGGTGGCCTCCGCCAAAGCCCAAGCGCTGGGCCTGCGAGTGTTGGCGCCGACGGTGGCGATATCCCAGGCGCCGATCAGCGAAGTGCTCGCGGCCTTGCAGGACGCCGGTTTCGCACCGGCCGCCGAGGACTCCACCGGCAACATCGTCGACATCCGGGCCCGCGGCGCGCGGGTGCCGGCACCTCAGCGCCGTCGGCCGCACCGGCCCATACCGCGCCCGAGCGGCGAAAGCCTGAGCGGGGTTGTCGCGGTACTCCGCAAGGTGACCACCGCGCCCTTCGGCAGTGTCCGCATTGACCCGGCGGTGGCCATGTCGCTGCTGCAGCGCGCCGCCCAGCGGCAAGACACCGTGGTCATCGGCTACGTCGATGCCGCCGGCGTGGCCACTCAGCGGGTGGTGTCGCCGATCACGGTGACCGGCGGGCAGCTGGTGGCGTTTGATTCCGCCTCCGGCCGCGCACGTGAGTTCGCCATCCACCGCATCACCTCGGTGCTGTCGGTCGACGACGGATAATGGGGTCTATGACGAACAGGAGCGCCGCGAGTGCCTGACGGGCCGTTGATCGTGCAGTCCGACAAGACGGTGCTGCTCGAGGTTGACCATGAGCTGGCCGGCGAGGCGCGCGCGGCGATCGCGCCGTTTGCCGAGCTGGAACGCGCACCCGAGCATGTGCACACCTACCGCATCACCCCGCTGGCGCTGTGGAACGCGCGCGCCGCGGGCCACGACGCCGAGCAGGTGGTCGACGCGCTGGTCAGCTACTCCCGTTATGCCGTCCCGCAGCCGCTGCTGGTCGACATCGTCGACACCATGGCTCGCTACGGGCGGCTGCAGTTGGTCAAGAGCCCGGCGCACGGCCTGACGCTGGTCAGCCTGGACCGCGCGGTGCTCGAGGAAGTGTTGCGCCACAAGAAGATCGCGCCGATGCTGGGTGCGCGGATCGACGACGACACCGTCATCGTGCATCCCAGCGAGCGGGGCCGAGTCAAACAGACGCTGCTCAAGATCGGCTGGCCCGCTGAGGATCTGGCCGGATACGTCGACGGCGAGGCACATCCGATCAGCTTGCGGCAGGACGGCTGGCATCTGCGCGACTATCAGGAGATGGCCGCCGAGTCGTTCTGGGCCGGCGGATCAGGCGTGGTGGTCCTGCCGTGCGGAGCGGGCAAGACACTCGTCGGCGCGGCAGCCATGGCGAAAGCCAGTGCGACGACGCTGATTCTGGTCACCAACACCGTCGCCGGCCGCCAGTGGAAACGTGAACTGATCGCCCGCACCTCGCTGACCGACGAGGAGATCGGCGAATACTCCGGGGAGCGCAAGGAAGTTCGGCCGGTCACCATCGCCACCTATCAAGTCATCACCCGTCGCACCAAGGGCGAGTACCGCCACCTGCAGCTGTTCGACAGCCGCGACTGGGGGTTGATCGTCTACGACGAGGTGCACCTGCTGCCGGCGCCGGTGTTCCGGATGACGGCTGATCTGCAGTCGCGGCGACGGCTGGGGTTGACCGCGACGCTGATCCGCGAGGACGGCCGCGAGGGCGACGTCTTCTCGCTGATCGGGCCGAAACGCTATGACGCGCCGTGGAAGGACATCGAGGCACAAGGCTGGATCGCGCCGGCGGAGTGCATCGAGGTACGGGTCACGCTGACCGACAGCGAACGGATGACGTATGCCACCGCCGAACCCGAGGAGCGCTATCGGCTCTGCTCGACGGCCCATTCGAAGATCGCTGTGGTCAAGTCGATCCTGAGCCGCCACCCCGGTGAGCCGACCTTGGTGATCGGCGCCTACCTCGATCAGCTCGACGAGCTCGGAACCGTGCTGGATGCCCCGGTGATCCAGGGGTCGACCAAGACCGCCGAGCGCGAGGCCCTGTTCGACGCCTTCCGCCGCGGTGAGGTGAACACCCTGGTGGTGTCCAAGGTCGCCAACTTCTCCATCGACCTGCCGGAAGCCGCAGTGGCGGTGCAGGTTTCGGGCACGTTCGGATCACGGCAGGAGGAGGCCCAGCGGCTCGGCCGGTTGCTGCGGCCCAAGGCCGACGGGGGCGGGGCGGTGTTTTATTCGGTGGTCGCCCGCGACAGCCAAGACGCCGAATACGCCGCGCACCGGCAACGATTTCTGGCCGAGCAGGGCTACGGCTACATCATCCGCGACGCCGACGACCTACTGGGCCCGGCGATTTAGGGCGAGCGCTGGAACTAGAGCGACAGGATGGTCGCCGACGACGTACCGGGGGCGCCGTACACCTGCGCCAGGCCGACGCGGGGATTGCCGGGCACCTGACGATCGCCCGCCTCGCCCCGCAGCTGACGCACCAGCTCGTGCACCTGCCGCAGCCCCGATGCGCCGATCGGCTCACCGTTGGCGATCAGCCCGCCGTCGGTGTTGACCGGAATCGAGCCGTGGATCTCGGTGGCGCCGTCGGCCACCAACTTCTCCTGCTCGCCGTCGGCGCACAGCCCCGTCTCGGCCATGTGGATGACCTCGGCACCGGCGTCGGTGTCCTGCAGCTGGGCGATGTCAACGTCTTCGGGCCCGATGCCGGCCGCCTCGTAGGCGGCTTTGGCCGCGTACACCGTGGGCGAAACATCCTCGTCCAACGGCGCGAAGGTGGCGTGCACCTCGTAGGCGCCGTAACGGCGGGTACGGATCTCGGTGGCTCGCACGTAGACCGGTTTGTCGGTGAACTTGTGCGCGATGTCGGCTCGGCACATGACGACCGCCGCCGCACCCTCGTCGGGGGCGCAAAACATGTACTGCGTCAACGGGTAGTTCAGCACCGTCGAGTTGAGGATCTGGTCCTCAGGAATCGGCTTGCGGCGGAACGCATTCGGGTTCAGTGCGCCGTTGCGGAAGTTCTTGGCGGCCACCTTGGCCAGGGTAGCCTGGGAGATATTGTGGTCGTGTAGGTACTTGTTGGCCTTCATTCCGAAGAATTTGGTGGTGACGAACTGCCCGTTCTGCGCATACCACTGCGGCAGCGCCAGCTTGGCGGGGTCGTCGGTGAAGGCGCCGCGGGGGTGCTTGTCCAAACCGATGGCGATGCCGATGTCGTACTTGCCCAATCGGATGGTGTCGGCGGTCTGCTGAATAGCGCTGGCCGCGGTGGCACAGGCGTTGAAGACGTTGGTGAAGGTGATGCCGGTCAGCCCGACCAGGCGGGTCACCGCGTCGGGGTTGGACACCTCGTGGCTGCCGCCGAAGCCGAATTGGATGTCCTTCCAGTCCACACCGGCGTCGGTCAACGCGAATTGGATGGCCTCGGCACCCATCTCCATCGCGGTTTTCTCGAACCTGCCGAAGGGATGCAGGCCCACGCCGATGATGGCTACTTGGTTGCTCATGTCACTCATGCCGCTGGCTCCTCTTGGGTAGATGGTGGTGACCCGCTTCACCCGGCTCCGCCGCGCTCGCGATCGCCACTAGACCGGCTGGAAGGCGAACGTGACGATCTCGTTGCCGTCAGCGTCGGTGGTAAACGGCACCATGGTGAGCTCTACCTGCTGGCCGAACTTGAGCTTGGCCGGGTCGTTCTCGGTCAGCCGGCCCTCGACTCGGATCACGTCACCGAGCTGGACCAGGCCGACGCCGAACGGCACGAAATCGTCACCGGCCGGGCCGGCGTAGGGAGCTCCGGGCGGGAAGCCCTGGGTGGTCCATGTCACCAAAGTTCCGCTGCGCGGCAACAACAGCTCGCTCATCTCGCCGCCACTGCAGCGTGGACACCGCTGCTGCACTGGGAAGGTGGTGGCGCCGCAGTCGCCGCATCGACTGCCGATCAGCTGCGGGCTGTCATCGGGCCAGGTGGAGATGTCGGGGGCAAGTGCTTTCTGCATCGAGCGATCCTCCAGCGATCATCCGTCCAGCGACCAGAATATTGCTCACTGAACCGTATAACAGCCTTCCGAAAAGTGGAAATCCCATTCTCCCAGCATGCACACGGCAGCCCTGCATTAGGTTGGCGACTATGGCGGTCACGGTGACACTCGAACTCAGATTCAAGCCCGACGAGGTCGCCGCGGGGCGCGAACTCATGGGCTGGGCGCTGCAAGACACCCGCGCGTTCGACGGCAATCTGCAAACCGACGTGCTGGTCGACGAGGATGACGAAGCGCACTGGCTCATCTACGAACTCTGGGACACGGTCGAGCACGACGAGGCCTACCGCAGGTTTCGGGCCGGCGAAGGCAAGCTGACGCAGCTGCCCCCGCTGCTGGCCGCACCTCCGGTCAAGACGCGGTACACCCCCTCCGATATCTAGGACGGTCTAGCTGAGCGCGGGAACCACTTCGCGTTCGAAAAGCTCGATGCCGGAACGGTCATAGGCGGCCTCCGGGAAGTAACAGATCACGTACTCGCAGCCCAAGCCGCGCAGATGTTGCAGCCGCTCGATCACCTGTTCCGTTGTGCCGGTGGCTGAATCCGGTCCGCTGCCGCTGGCTATCATCGCATCGGCCGCCGCTTCCGGGACATAGCCGATCATCCGGTCCCGGATGCGCTGCAGCCGGTCTTTGACATCGGCTTCCGAGGTGCCGAGGGTTGCGTTGACGTTAACCGAGCGCACGATCGCGTCGAAGTCGGTGCCCACGTCGCGGCAATGCCCGGCAAGCACTTCGGATTTGTGCACAAATCCCTCAGACTCGCCAGTGAAGTTGGTGTACTGCGCGTATTTCGCGGCGATGCGCAAGGTCACCTTCTCGCCTCCGCCGGCGATCCACAGCGGAATACCGTCGTCCTGCAAAGGTTTCGGGGCCACGATCGCGCCGTCGACCTGGTAATGCTTGCCGTCCAGGCTGACCTTGCCGTCGCGCCAGGCGTCGCGCATGATCCGCACGCCTTCGTCCAACCGGCCCAACCGCACCCCCGCCGACGGGAACCCGTAACCGTAAGCGCGCCACTCGTGTTCGTACCAGCCGCCGCCGATGCCCATCTGGATGCGGCCACCCGAGATGATGTCGGCGGTGGCCGCGACTTTGGCCAGGTAAACCGGATTGCGATAACTCATCGCCGTGCACATCTGGCCGAGCTTGATGCGCGACGTAGTCGCCGCGTAGGCCGACATCAGCGACCACGCCTCGTGAGTGGCTTCGGCGGTCGGCATCGGCACGGTGTGGAAGTGGTCGTAGACCCACAACGAGTCCCACGCGCCGTCGTCGGCGTGGGCCGCCAGGTCCCGCATCACCGCCCAGTGCTTGGCCGGGTCAATCCCGACCAGATCCATACGCCAACCCTGCGGAATGAAGAGGCCGAATCGCATAGCTTCGGACTCTAGCCCGACGCCGGTTGATCGATTCCAAGGGCGGCCAGCGCTCCGTCGACGGTGGCGCGCCGCAGTTTGTCGTAGGGCGTGTCCGGGAATTGCAGACAGCAGTCCTGCAGGCCGCCGAAGGCGATCACCGCGCGGGTTGACTGCTCTAGCGTGGGACGCCGACCAAAAACCAGCTTCCCCAGCCGGTCGCGCCAGGCAAGCAGTTGATCGATCAGGCCGAGATCGGCGAGGGTCGTCAACTCGGCGACCACCAACACCAGATCGCGGCGGTGCGCAAAGTGATAGTCGAAGTACCCCTCGAGCAATTGACGTGGGCTCGCATCGCGTGCGCGTTCGTGGTTGGCAATGAACCGCTCCCCCTCGTCGATCAGCGGTTGCACGATGCTGCGGACCAGGTCCTCCCGGGACGTGAAGTGGTAGTACAGGGCCGGCTTGGTGAGTCCGAGCTTGTCGGCGATGTCCTGCAGGCTGGTGCGTTGCACACCTTGGCTCGCGAACAATTCACGGGCGACGTCCTGAATGCGCTCGCGGGTGTCGGAGCGGGGCCTGCTCACCTGACGAGTTTATCTGACTTACCGATAGGTAAGTGTGCATGATAAACTTACCGATCGTTAAGTAAGCAGGGAGGTGCGTGATGCGAATCCTTATCTCTGGTGCCAGCATCGCCGGGCCGGTGCTCGCCTACTGGCTCACCCGGCACGATTTCGACGTCACCGTGGTCGAACGCGCGCCGACCTTACGCAAAACCGGCGGCCACGCCGTCGATCTGTTCCGGCCGTCGATGGAGATCTCGGCGAAGATGGGCGTCTTGCCGCGCATCGAGGCGCTCGCCACCGGAACAGACACGCTGACGCTGTACCGCAAAGGGCGTCGACCGGCGCGGATCGATCTCACCAAGATCGTCGGCGCCGCGTCTGATCAGCACGTGGAGATCATGCGCGACGATCTCAGCGAGGTCTACTACGAAGCCGGCCGCCAAGACGTCGAGTATCTGTTCGGTGACTCCATCACGGCCATCTCCCCTGACGGCGAGGTGACATTCGAGCACGCTGCGCCCCGCAGATTCGACGTTGTCGTCGGCGCCGACGGGCTGCACTCCAACGTTCGGCGTCTGATCTTCGGCGACGAGGCCGGACTCAGCCGGTTCATCGGGGGGTATCTGGCGGTGGTGTCGGCGCCGAAAGCGCTCTCGGTCGACGGCGAGATGGTCGTGCACTTCGGCGCCGGCCGCCTCGCGGGGATCTACAGCGCAGAGCACCTGGACGACGCGCGTGCATTGTTCATGTTCCGCAGCAAGAACGAACTTCAATACCACCACCGAGATGTCATGCGGCAGAAGGAATTACTGCGCGGCACATTTACTGGAATGGATCCGGAGGTCGACCGCTGGCTGGATGAGCTCGACCGGACGCCGACGTTCTACTTCGACTCGATCACCCAGTTGCAACTCGACACCTGGTCGAGCGGGCGCGTCACGCTGGTCGGCGACGCCGGGTACTGCCCCGGACAAGCGGTGGGTGGCAGCACCAGCCTCGCGGTCGTGGGCGCGTACGTGTTGGCCGGCGAACTGGCCCGCGCACGTGGCGATTACGCGGCGGCCTTCGCAGCCTACGAATCCACGATGCGTGAACCCGTGCTGCGCAGTCGCGCCTTTGCGCGCGGGGCCGCCAAAAGCCTCGTTCCCGGCTCCCGTGCCGCGGCTTGGGCAATGAGCCAGGCCGTCCAGCTGGTCTCGCTGCTGCCCGCGTCGCTCACCCGTGCGGTGGCGAAGTTCAACACCAAGGGCGTGCGGATGCACGACTCGATGCGGGTGCCCGACTACACCGACGTTTGGCAAAATAGCCGGCATGAAACTTGACCTTCTGGGCTCCAAGCACATCCTCTTCCGGCTGTTTTACCGGCTTGGGTTCACGCCCTGGGACGGCCACCCGCTGGCGCAGAGTCTGAAAAACCTGGTCGAAGGCTCAGAAGCTCAAGGCTCCAACGGCTCACCCGCACTCCCGACGGGTGCCGCACTCGAACTCGGTTGCGGTACCGGCGACACCTCCATCTATTTGGCCAAGCAGGGCTGGCAGGTCACGGCCGTGGATTTCGTGCCTGCCGCGCTGGATAAGGCGCGGGCCAAGGCGCGCGTCGACAACGTCAACGTCGACTTCGTCCACGCTGACGTCAGGCAGTTGCGTCAAGCCGGGATCACCGGCCCGTTGCAGCTGATCGTCGACAACGGCTGCCTGCACAACATGAACGACGACGACCGCGACTCCTACGTCCGCGAAGTCACCGCCGTGGCGGCGCCCGACGCGCGGCTGCTGATCGTCGCGTTCGTTCCCGGCGGACGATTCGGCGTGCGGGGCATCGACCGCGCCGAGATGGAACGACGGTTCGCATCCGGCTGGACATTGCTGTCCGCCGGCGACGAGCAGGAGCTAGACCGCGAGAAGACCCCGACGCGGTACTACCTCTTCCAGCGCGCCGCCTAGCTGAATACCAAGGGCCTGCGGCTGTACGACTCAATGCGGTACAAGGACTACACCGGAGCGGTCGTCAGCTAGCAATCCGCGGCCGCCGAGGAATACCGTGCAGTAGTGGCTTCTCGACACAACTTGTTCCGGGTCTTTTACGGTTTCGGCTTTACTCCGTGGGACGGTCATGCGCATGCGAAAACGCTGCGGGAGCTGATTGAGGGAACGGCTGACACACCCGCATTGCCGCCAGCGGCGGCGCTGGATGTTGGGTGTGGCACCGGAGACTCGTCGGTTTACTTGGCGCAGCACGGTTGGCACGTCACCGCGGTTGACTTCGTCCCGAAGGCGCTCGACAAGGCCCGCGCCAAGGCTCGTGCTGCCGGCGTGCCGATCGACTTCATGCACGCTGACGTCACACATCTAAGTCGCGCCGGGATCGATAGAACGTTTCAGTTGATCGTGGACAACGGCTGCCTACACGGCATGAGTGACGGCGACCGTGACCTTTACGTCCAGGAGATCACGGCGGCCGCCGCCCCCGACGCGCGGCTGTTGATCGTCGCCGCCAAACCCGGTGGCCCGGTTGGATTTCTGGGGCTCGACGAGGCGGAGGTCAAGCGACGATTCACGCCCGCATGGACGGTGCTGTCGGCAGCAGAAGAACCAGTGGCGTTTGCTAAAGGGCCAGCCAACCGATACACACCGATCGCGTTTGTCCGCAACCGGTTCGTGGCGAACTGCTATGTGCTGGAGCGCGCCGCTTAGGTCAGCGAGTCCGGCGGCAGGAAGCGGTCGCCGTACTTGGCCGCCAGCTCGCGAGCCCGCGCGACGAAAGCTTCCTTGCCCGTTCCGTGCGCGCCCTCATAGCCGACGATGTACTGCGCACTGCCACCGGTCCACGGCGGGAACCCGATGCCCATGATCGACCCGATGTTGGCGTCGGCGGTGGACGTCAGCACGTTCTCGTCAAGGCACTTCTGGGTTTCCAGCGCCTCGGCGAACAGCATCCGATCGATCATGTCCTGCAGCGGCGGCTCCGACGAGCCCGACTTGAACGTGTCGCGCAGGCCGGGCCACAGCCCGGTGCGCTTGCCGTCGACATACTCGTAGAAGCCGGCACCCTTCAAGCGGCTGGGCCGGCCGATCTCGATCATCTTCTCGACGACGGCCTCGGCCGGGTGCGCCTGGTAGGTGCCGCCGGCGTCCTCGACACCCTTGCGGCTGGCGACCGCGATCTTATGCATCAGCTCCAGGTTGAGCTCGTCGGACAGCTGCAGCGGCGGCGCCGGGTAACCGGCCTGCGAACCGGCGTGCTCGATGCTGGCGGGCTCCACGCCCTCGCCCAGCATCGCCAGTGCCTCGTTGACGAACGTGCCGATGACGCGGCTGGTGAAGAAGCCGCGGCTGTCGTTGACCACGATCGGGGTCTTGCCGATGGCCAGCGTGTAGTCGAACACGCGGGCCAGCGCCTCGTCAGAAGTCTTCTCGCCCTTGATGATTTCAACCAGAGGCATCTTGTCGACCGGTGAGAAGAAGTGGATACCGATGAAGTCCTCCTGCCGCTTCACGCCGGTCGCCAGACCGGTGATCGGCAGGGTCGAGGTGTTCGAGCCGAGCAGCGCGTTGGGTTCGACGACGTCCTCGATCTCCTCGAACACCTTGTGCTTGAGGTCCTGGTTCTCGAACACCGCCTCGATCACGAAGTCGACGCCCTTGAAGTCGGCGGCGTCGGCGGACGGCGTGATGCGATCCAGCAGCGCCTTACTCTTCTCCTCGGTGGTCTTGCCGCGCTGAAGCGCCTTGGCCTCAAGCTTTTCCGAGTAGTTCTTACCCTTTTCCGCGGCCTCGATGCTGACGTCCTTGAGCACCACGTCGAATCCGGCCTTGGCCGAAACGTAGGCGATGCCCGCGCCCATCATGCCCGCGCCGAGCACACCGATCTTGTTGATCTTGACCGGAGCAATGCCGTCGGGCCGCGAACCGCCGCCGTTGATGTGCTGCAGGTCGAAGAAGAACGCCTGAATCATGTTCTTGGCGACCTGGCCTGTGACCAGAGAAGTGAAGTAGCGGCTCTCGATGCGGCTGGCCGTATCGAAGTCGACCTGCGCACCCTCCACGGCCGCGTCCAAAATGGCCCGCGGCGCAGGCATCGGCGCACCCTTGAGCTGCTTTTTGAGCAGCGCCGGGAATGACGGCAGGATGCCGGCCAGCGCTGGGCTGGACGGAGTGCCGCCAGGCATCTTGTAGCCCTTGGCATCCCACGGCTGGGTGTGCGAGTCGGGGTTGGCGTTGATCCACGCCTTGGCGGCGGGCACCAGTTCGTCGATCGAGCCGACGAGCTCGTCGACGAGCCCCATCTCCTTGGCCTGGTCCGGCTTGAACCGGGTGCCCTGGGAAAGAATGTTCATGAATGCGTTCTGGATGCCGAACATCCGCACGGTGCGGGTCACGCCGCCGCCACCCGGCAGCAGGCCCAGCGTCACCTCGGGCAGACCGACAACCAGGCCCTTGACGTCGGCCGCGATCCGGTGGTGACACGCGAGCGCGATCTCCAGGCCGCCGCCGAGTGCGGCACCGTTGATGGCGGCCACCGCCGGCTTGCCGAGTGTCTCCAGCGCCCGCAGGTCACGCTTGACCGCCTCGACGGTGTCGAATGCCTCGCCGGCGTTCTCGGGGCCGAGTTTGATCATGCCCTTGAGATCACCGCCGGCGAAGAAGGTCTTCTTCGCGCTGGTAATGACCACGCCGGTGATCGAATCCTTCTCCGCGACAAGGCGTTCGACGGCCTTGTGCATGGACTCGGCGTAATGCTCGTTCATCACGTTGGCCGACCCGGTCGGGTCGTCCATCGTCAGCGTGACGATGCCGTCGGCGTCCTTATCCCACTGAATCGTGTTCTCGGTCATCATCTTAAACCCTCTCGATGATGGTGGCGACACCCATGCCGCCGCCGATGCACAGGGTGACCAGCGCGCGTCGCGCATTGCGGCGCTCGAGCTCGTCGACCATGGTGCCGGTGATCATGGCGCCAGTAGCGCCCAGCGGGTGGCCCATCGCGATGGCGCCACCGTTGACGTTGAGCTTCTCGTCCGGGATGTTGAGGTCCTTCTGGAACTTCAGCACCACTGACGCGAACGCCTCGTTCAGCTCGAACAGGTCGATGTCGTCGATCGTCAGGCCCGAGCGGTCGAGCACCTTGCGGGTGGCGGGGGTCGGGCCGGTGAGCATGATGACCGGATCTGAGCCGCTGGTGGCGGTGGCCACGATGCGGGCCCGCGGGGTCAGTCCCTGCGACTTGCCCGCGGCTTCGGAGCCGACCAGCACCAGCGCGGCGCCGTCGACGATGCCGGAGCTGTTGCCGCCGGTGTGCACGTGGTTGATCTTCTCGACCCAGTGGTACTTCTGCAGCGCCACGTCGTCGAAGCCGCCCATCTCACCGATGCCGTCGAATGCGGTCTTCAGCTTGCCCAGGCCTTCCGGCGTGGTGTCGGGCCGCATGTGCTCGTCGTGGTCGAGGATGACCAGACCGTTCTGGTCACGCACCGGCACGACCGATTTCGCGAAGTAGCCGCCCGACCAGGCGTCGGCGGCCTTCTCCTGGCTGCGCAGCGCGTAGGCGTCGACGTCCTCGCGGGAGAAGCCTTCGATGGTGGCGATCAGGTCGGCGCCGATACCCTGCGGCACGAAACCGATCTGATAGTTGGTCTCGGGGTCGGTCGCCCAGGCGCCGCCGTCCGAGCCCATCGGGACACGGCTCATCGACTCGACACCGCCGGCCAGCACCAGGTCGTCCCAGCCGGAGCGCACCTTCTGCGCGGCGGTGTTGACCGCTTCCAGACCCGAGGCACAGAACCGGTTCAGCTGGACACCACCGGTGGTCTCAGGCAGCCCGGCTGCCAGCACCGCGGTCCGGGCGATGTCGCCGCCCTGGTCGCCGACCGGAGAAACCACGCCGAGGATCATGTCGCTGATCAGCGTCTCGTCGAGGTCGGGGAAGCGCCTGCGGAGCTCGTCGACCAGACCGACGACCAGGTTCAGCGGCTTGACCTCGTTCAAGGAACCGTTGCGCTGCTTGCCGCGCGGCGTGCGGATGGCCTCGTAGATGAAGGCTTCTTCGGACATGAGTGATTCCTCTTCAACAAGTGGGTTTCGGATCTGTCCTTGGGACGCTAGTCCTCTGTCGCCCACCCTAACAGGGCGCCCGATCAACCTGTTGGTTGGGCCGGGTCCGTGCGACCGTCACGCTGGAGTGACGTTGGCTGCCGACCGTCACGCTGGCGTGACGCTCGACGAGGCCGACGCATACCCTCAACACCCATGACGGTGTCGCGACTGCAGCCCTATGCGACCACGGTGTTCGCGGAGATGTCGGCGCTGGCCGCCCGGGTTGGAGCGGTGAATCTCGGGCAGGGTTTCCCCGACGAAGACGGGCCGCCGGCCATGCTCAAGGCCGCCCAAGACGCCATCGCCGAGGGCGTCAACCAATATCCGCCGGGAATCGGTGTCACGGCGCTGCGCGAGGCCGTCGCCGCCCAGCGCAGGCGGCACTTCGGCGTCGACTACGACCCGGACACCGAAGTACTGGTGACGGTCGGAGCCACCGAGGGCATCGCGGCGGCGGTGATCGGCCTGGTCGAGCCCAGCTCCGAGGTGATCTTGATCCAGCCCTTCTACGACTCCTACTCCCCGGTGGTCGCGATGGCCGGTGCCCGGCGGGTCATCGTGCCGCTGGTGCCCGACGGACTCGGCTTTGCGCTCGACACCGATGCGCTGCGGCGTGCGGTGACACCACGCACCAAGGCATTGATCGTCAACTCGCCGCACAACCCCACCGGCACGGTACTCGGCGCGACCGAGTTGGCGGCCATCGCACAGGTCGCGGTGGCCGCCGAGTTGCTGGTCATTGCCGACGAGGTCTACGAGCATCTGGTGTATGACGGCCGCCGACACTTACCGCTGGCCAGCTTCGACGGGATGGCCGAGCGCACGATCACCATCTCGAGCGCGGCGAAGATGTTCAACTGCACCGGCTGGAAGATCGGCTGGGCTTGCGGGCCAGCCGAACTCATTCTCGGCGTGCGGGCGGCCAAACAGTACTTGAGTTACGTCGGTGGCGCGCCGTTTCAGCCGGCGGTGGCGGATGCGCTGAACACCGAGGAAGCCTGGGTGGCCGCGCTGCGAACTTCGTTGCAGGACAGGCGCGATCGGCTGGCACGTGGATTGACCGAGGTCGGCTTTCGGGTGCATGGCAGCTCGGGCACCTACTTCCTGTGCGCCGATCCGCGTCCGTTGGGTTACGACGACAGCACCGCCTTCTGCGCCGCGCTACCGGAACGAGTCGGGGTGGCCGCGATCCCGATGACGGCGTTTTGTGATCCCGCTGCCGCGGATTACAAGGAGTGGAATCACTTGGTGCGGTTCACCTTCTGCAAGCGCGACGACACGCTCGACGAGGCGATACGGCGACTGGCGCGACTGCGAGACGGGTCGGCTATCTCGGCCGATCCGAACCGGCAGCAGCCATGACCCGCCGTCGCAACCCCTCGGTCGCGGCATAGAGGACCTTCTTGCGGGCCCGGTTGACCAAGAACTCCGGCAGCGGCGCCGACGGCTCCAGGGTGATCTCGAATCGCACCCGCGTCGTGTCTTCCGTTTCGCGCTGCAGGGTGTACTCGACGTGCTGGGCGTGCTGCTGCAGAGTCTTGTCGGCATCCCACACCAGCCAGTCCGGCCCCCAGTGGTATTCGAGCACCTCGGTGTCGACGATGCCGACAATCCTGACCGTGACCTTCACATGGTGCGGGCGACCGTCGGGATAGCTGTCGATGACTTCGGCCCGTTTGTGTACCAGGGACCACGATGGCACCGAGCCGACATCGGCCAGCGCCTCCAGAATCGCCTCCGGCGGCGCGTCGATGACAACCTCTCGCGATGCTTGTACGGCCACTACTAGCAAGTTAGCAACGCAGCGGCCTTCGCGGACCAGGTTGAGCGGCTTACCCTGGGGTATGTGCAGCAGCTGAGTTGGACCGATGACATGATGCTGCGCGCGGAGAGACCAGCGACGCCATTACAGATTCAGATGCTTCTGATCTATGACCCGTCGACCGCCCCGGGCGGCAAGGTGACCTTCAAGGGGATTCTTGACGAGCTCGACGCCCGGCTGCATCTCGCGGACGTCTTTCGGCGGCGGTTGACCGAGCTGCCGGGCGGTTTCCATAGGCCCTATTGGGTAGATGACCCCAGCTTCGATCTTGAGTATCACGTCCGTCATATCGGGTTGCCGCAGCCTGGTGACTGGCGGCAGCTCTGTATCCAGGTTGCGCGACTTCACGCCCGACAGATCGACCTGCGACGTCCGCCGTGGGAGATCACTGTCATCGAGGGACTGAATTCCGTGCCGGGAGTGCCGAGGGGCTCGTTCGCGTTGGCGTTGAAGTTGCACCACTGTGCGGTCGACGGCATGGCGAGCGTTGCGATGATCGCGGCAATGCATGACCTTGCCGCTGATAGCCCACGCCCCGCTGGGCCCGATAGTCCCTGGCGACCCGCCCCTCTTCCAACGGCCGCAAACTTACTCTCGCGCACGGCGATTAACGCGGCGCTCCATCCTTTGCGGGCGGGCGCAGTGCTTGCGTCGAGCACTCCCAAGGCAGTCCGCGGTTTAGCCGGCCTGCCGGGGAAGCTGGTCAGCGGTGTCGTGTCCAGGGTTGCCGAGGGTAGCGGGCCGTTGTTTCCACCGAAGACGCGTTTCAACCAATCGGTGTCACCGCACCGGGTCTTCGAGGCCCGGTTTCACGATCTCGCCGATTTCAAGCGGATCAAGGCGAGCGTGCCCGGCTCAACCGTCAACGATGTCGCGCTCGCCTACGTGGGAGGCGCCCTTCGCGAGTATCTGGATGGCCACGGAGAACTTCCCGACGAATCGCTCGTCGCGGCCTGCCCAATGTCACTGCGCGAGAAGGGCGACCAGACCAGCCGGGGAAACGCGTTGTTCGGCCGGTTACAAAGCCTCGGTACGGACATCGCCGATCCGCTCGAACGGCTTGCCTCGATCGCTGCGCCGACCGCGGGGAGCCGTTCGGGGTCGGATAAGTCGACCGGGGCCCAACTGCTCGATCTGATTGGAACAGTGCCAACTTCACTGCTCGGAGCGACTGCAAGGGCCGCGAGCGTGCTTCCGTTCTCTGGCCCAACCGTCGCCAACACGACCGTGACCAATGTGCCAGGACCAACCGAACCGATCTTCTTCAGCGGTGCGCGACTGGTACGCGCCGCCGGCCTCGGGCCGCTGATAGGCGGCTTGAACCTGATCCATGTCGTTTCAAGCTACAACGGAACTTTGTCGATCAGCGCTACTGCGGATCGCGACGCCCTGCCGGACCCGGCGACGTATGCCGAATGCATGGAGCACGCCTTTCACGGGTTGCTCGTCGGCGCGAGCTGAGCTGGTTGAGCCTGATACCGGCTATTTCGGCTGATCGGATCCTATGTCGAACCTATTAAGCCCATGACTTGCTCGCGCAGTCCCTTGGTCGCGGCATCCAGCACGATTTTGCTCGCCCGCTTGACGACGAAGGCGGGAACCGGTCCGGACGGTTCGACGGTGATGTCGAAGCGCACCCGGGTCTTATCGACGCCCACCCGCTGCAGGTTGTATTCCACGTGCTGCCCGCGCTGCTGGAAGGTGTCGTCGGCATCCCACACCACCCAATCGGGACCCCAGTGATATTCCAGGATCTCGTTGTCGACGAGCCCGAAGATCTTGATGGTGGCCTTCACGTGGTGGGGCCGACCATCGGCGTACGAGTCGAGAACCTCGATCCGTTTGTGCACCGGTGACCACGACGACAGCGACCCGACGTCGGCCAGCGCCTCTAGGATCACCTCCGGCGGCGCGTCGATGAAGATCTCTCGCGATGCTCGTACGGCCACTACGTCAAAGCTAGCAAGGCGACCCGCTCAACGGGCTGATTACCAGCCGATTTCGTCCAGCGGTGTCGTTGCGGGCGGCGGCGCCCCGACCGGCCCGGCCGGTGTGCGGGAGAACCGCGGCGCAGGGGCGGCCTGGTCGACACCGTTGGCGTTGATCACCGTCGCCCGTGCGGTCACGTGTGGATCCGCGGCGGCCTCGCTCCACGTCAACACTGGCGTGACACACGCGTCGGTGCCGGCGAATATCTCCGCCCACTCGTCGCGGGTTTTGCTCGCGAAGCGCGTGGTGAAAACCTCGAACATTCGCGTATACGAACCGATATCGAGCTGACCCGGCACCTCGTCGGGGGACAACCCCAGTCCGGTGAGCAATTCGGCGAAGAACTGCGGCTCGATTGCGCCCACGGCCATGTACTTACCGTCGGCGGTCTCGTAGCAGCGATAGAACGGGGCGCCGCCGTCGAGCAGAAATGCTTCGCGCTCGTCGCGCAGTGCTCCGGTCGACTTCATCGTCCACATCATCTGCGCGAGCACGCTGACGCCGTCGACCATCGCCGCGTCCACCACCTGACCGACCCCGGACCGCTCTCGCTCGTACAGCGCGGCCACGATGCCCAGCAACCCGAACATCGAACCGCCACCGAAGTCGGCGACCAGATTCAGCGGCGGCATCGGCGCCCGGTCGCGGTAGCCCAGCGCCGACAGCGCCCCGGTTTGGGACAGGTAGTTGATGTCATGGCCGGCGGTGTTGGCGCGTGGAGCATCCTGTCCCCATCCGGTGATGCGGGCGAAGATCAGCCGCGGGTTGACCGCGGCGCAGTCGTCGGGGCCGACGCCGAGTCGCTCGCAGGTGCCGGGCCGGAAGCAGTCCAGCAGTACGTCGGCCTTGGCGGCCAACTCCAGTAGTGCCTGCGGATCCGTCTTGACGTCCAGGTCGACGATTCGCTTTCCGCGGTGCAGCAGGTCGCGGTCCTCGGCGGGCATCGTCAGTCCGCCGGGACGGCGAACCCGAACTACGTCGGCGCCCAGATCCGCGAGCACCATCGCGGCGTGTGGGCCCGGTCCGATGCCACCAAGTTCGATAACTCGCACGCCGGCCAGCGGCCCGGTCAAGCCCGGCCCTTACCCATGCTCAGCACCCGTTGGCGCAAGCCCTCGGTCCCTGCGTCGATCGTCCCTTTGATGGCGCGTT
The DNA here is from genome assembly GCF_052143115.1 of Mycobacterium sp. Classification (GTDB taxonomy): domain Bacteria; phylum Actinomycetota; class Actinomycetes; order Mycobacteriales; family Mycobacteriaceae; genus Mycobacterium. The sequence goes on along the minus strand of NZ_JBKQTQ010000224.1, from coordinate 4,169 downwards.
TCAGGACGAAGCCGGGCAGCGGTACCACTGGGTCGACGCTGATCTGAAACTTCACCTTGGTGCGGTCGCCGTCCGGTATCAACGTGTACGAGGCATCCTGCGAACGCTGCTGCGCAGAGCTGACCAACGTCCAACTCACTTTGTTATCACTCCACGCGTAGGCCACGACCTGTTCGTCGGTGATCCCGGCCGCCTTCACCTTCATCTTGGCCTTGATGGGTCGTCCGTCCGTGTCTCTCTCGAGAACTTCAGAGCTCTGGTGCGGCGGCGACCACTCGGTCATCGACTCTAGATCGGCAATGACATCGAGGATCTCCGCCGGGGTCGCCTCGATGACTATCTCGCGGGTTTCGTTGATTGCCATGTCCGGACGATAGCGAGGTCGCGCCGCGGGGAGGGCGTTTTCGACCGCAGACGCGTACCGTCGTCGTCGTGACCGCTGCCCGTGAATACGCGTATACCGTCGGTGACTACCTGCTCGACCGCCTGGTAGAGCTCGGTGTTTCCGAAGTCTTCGGAGTCCCCGGCGACTACAACCTCGAATTCCTTGATCACATCGTCGCCCATCCCGACATTCGGTGGGTCGGGAACGCCAACGAACTCAATGCCGGCTATGCCGCCGACGGATACGGCCGTCTGCGCGGAATGTCAGCTGTGGTAACCACATTCGGAGTCGGCGAGCTCTCGGCGGCCAATGCGATCGCGGGCAGTTACGCCGAGCATGTGCCTGTGGTGCACATCGTCGGCGGACCATCGAAAGACGCGCAGGGCACTCGCCGGGCTCTGCATCATTCGCTGGGCGACGGCGATTTCGAGCATTTCCTCCGGGTAAGCCGGGAAATCACCTGTGCCCAAGCCAATCTCATGCCAGCGACGGCCACCAGGGAAATCGACCGGGTGCTCAGCGAGGTACGGGAGCAGCGGCGGCCCGGATATCTTCTGCTGCCCACCGACGTCGCGCGCTTCGAAACCGAGCGGCCTACCGCACCGTTGCCACGCTATACCGGGGGTACCAGCCCACGGGCCCTTGCTCTGTTTACCGAAGCCGCAGCCGAACTCATCGCAGACCACCGGTTGACCGTGCTGGCCGACCTCTTGGTCCATCGTCTGAATGCCGTCGACAAGCTCGAGGCACTGCTGGCCGCCGACGTGGTACCCCATGCCACGCTGATGTGGGGCAAAAGCCTGGTCGACGAGAGCGCGCCGGAATTCCTGGGTATCTACGCCGGCGCGGCCAGCGCCGAACCGGTGCGCCGGGCGATCGAAGAAGCGCCGGTACTGGTGACCGCAGGAGTCGTGTTCACCGACATGGTGAGCGGCTTTTTCAGCCAGCGCATCGATCCGGCGAAGACCATCGACGTCGCAGCACAGCAGAGCACGGTCGGCAATCAGGTGTTCGCGCCGCTGGAGATGGAGGCCGCGCTGGAAGCGCTGACCTCGATTATGGTTCGCCGTGGGATCACCTCTCCACCGGTCGTATCGACGCCCGACGACCTGTCCGTGGAAACCCGTGACCGCCACGAGCCGCTCAGCCAAAAAGTGTTGTGGGACAGGTTCTGCGAGGCATTGACACCCGGCAATGTGGTGCTTGCGGATCAGGGCACCTCGTTCTACGGCATGGCCACTCACCGCCTTCCCCGCGGCGTGACCTTCATTGGCCAACCGTTATGGGGTTCGATCGGATACACGCTGCCCGCCACACTCGGCGCGGGGCTCGCGCATCGAGATCGCCGTCCGGTGTTGCTGATCGGCGACGGGGCCGCGCAGCTGACGGTTCAGGAGCTTGGCACCTTCTCCCGGGAAGGCCTGTCGCCGGTCATCGTGGTGGTCAACAACGACGGCTACACCGTCGAACGGATGATCCACGGAAAAGACGAGCCCTACAACGACATCGTGAGCTGGAGTTGGGCCGAGATTCCCAACGCGCTCGGTGTGACCAACCATCTCACGTTTCGGGCCCAAACCTACGGCGAGCTCGACGACGCCTTCGTCGCGGCGGCTGACCACCGCGACCGGATGGTGCTCATCGAGGCGATCGTGCCGCGCCTGGACGCCCCGGACCTGTTGAACGATCTGGCCCGACCCACATCTCCGGATGGCAGCCCGCGTCGCTGAATTGCTTGTCGCTCAGCCGCGCAACCGACCCCGATCCGCGGTCGATGCGCCGAGCAGCGAGCGCAACGTGCGCCGGCATCGGCCGCAGTCAGCGCCCGCCCCGCACGCCGCGGCGATCTGATTGGTCGTCAATGCCCCTTTGGCGATGGCGTCGGCCACCACCTGGCTGGTGATGCCGTTACACAGGCAGACGAACACCGAGTGGTCCGTTCACTCGTCGATCCGCATCATGTCGAAGAACTTGCCCACAAACACTGGCGGGTAAGCGCCCACCCCGGCCCTGGATATCCACGGGGCCGCGATGTCGGGATGGTCGATCCAGCGCCGCGCGGAATCCTCATCGTCGAGATGCTGCAGGATCATCACCTCGTGCCCGTCGTCGAATGCCCGGAAGATCCACGTCTTTCGGACACCTGCCGCGGCGAACCTGGTCAGCCCCGCGCGCACTTCCTGGGTCAGTACGGACACGTCATCGACCGATGCGATCGCGGCGACTACCACGCTGGGAGGTGCCGGGCTCGACGGTGGCGACGCCTCGAACCGCTCGACGATCTCACCGGCGAAGACCGCCGGAATGTCTTCTACGCCAACCGCATCGAACCAGTCGAAGAACACTCGCGACCGCAGTAATTCCACAATCGGCTCTCGGCTGCGCACATGGATCGTCACCAGCACGCGACCGTACTCATGTGTCGACGTGTAGACCAGTACCTGGTGCGCACCGATACCGGCGAGCGCCGATTTGCGGCGTTGAAGTAGCGGCCAGACCCGCTCCGGGTTGGGCACGCGATAGTCCGACGCGAGGACCATCGAATGCGCTTGCGGATCTATCGAGCTCACCGAAGTTGGTCCTTCATCACCTTGCCTGTCGCGTTCAGCGGCAACTCGTTGAGAAACTCAACATACCGCGGGGCTTTGAAACCAGCCATCCGATCGCGGCACCAGGCGATCAAATCCTCCTCGGACACCGATACTTTCGGCACCACAAAGGCCTTACCCACCTGGCCGAGCCGCTGATCGGGAACACCGATCACCGCGACCTGAGCAACCGCGGGGTGTTCCAACATGAAGCCCTCGATCTCAGCCGGGTAGGCGTTGAACCCGCCGACGATGAACATGTCCTTTTTACGCCCATCGATGCGCAGCCGACCGGCCGCATCGAAGTTCCCCAAGTCTCCGGTGTGCAGCCAGCCCTCGTCGTCGATCGCCTTCGCAGTGGCGTCCGGGTCGTCCAGGTAGCCCTGCATCACGCCATAGCCGCGGACCAGCACCTCGCCGTCCTCGGCGACGCGCACCTCAACCCCCTCGCAAGGCAGGCCCGCGGTGGTGGCCACATCCTCGAAGGAATCGCCGGGCCGCGACAAGGTGACGTTGCCCGCCTCGGTGAGCCCGTAACCGGTCATCAGCGTCTGGAACGGCAGTTCGCCGTGTACGCGACGAACCAGTTCGACAGGGATGTCGGCGGCACCGGTCACGCCTGCCCGCAACGTCGACAGCCTGGCCTTGTCGCGAACAGCCAGCAACAAATGGTACAGCGTCGGCGGACCGGGCAGCATCGTAACGCGTTCGCGCTCAATGAGTTCCACCACTGTGTCCACCTCGAACACCGCGACCGGGAGCATCGTCGCGCCACGGAGGAAGGACGTAATGAGGCCCGCTTTCAAGCCGAAGGTGTGAAAATACGGGTTGATCTGCAGATAGCGGTCACCCTCGCGTAGGTCAGCGAGCGTCGCCCACTCCTCATACATTCGCAGCGTTTGGCGATGATTCATCATCGCGCCCTTCGGGCGGCCGGTCGTGCCCGAGGTGAAGATGATGTCCGAGATGTCGGTGCCGTTCACGGCGCGCTCGAACGGCGAACCACTGGAAAGAAAGTCGGATTTCAGCTCGATGGCGGGTATCCCCGCCGGCGCGGTGTAGTCCTGGTCTAGGAATCCTTTCTGCACCAGGACGGTCTTCGCTCCGCTGCGGGTGATGATGTCCGCCGCTTCGTCCGTCTTGAACCGTGTGTTGACCGGTACCAGCACGCCACCCGCAGTCATCAGCCCGAACGC
>NZ_JBKQTQ010000223.1:0-6941 GCF_052143115.1 Mycobacterium sp. | reverse complement strand
TCTAATCCGAAAATGAAGGTGACGTGCGTCTGGTGTGGTGCACGCGTGTGCGGTGGTGCTGTGCGGGTCACGCGGCAGGGTTGAGGGTTACCGCGTAACCGAGGGCTTCGAGTTGGCGGATGTGGTTGCGTTTCTTGGTCTCCGAGTTGACGTGGCGGGTGAAGTGATCGGCGCCGAGATCGGTGAACACGGCCTGTTCGTCGGACAGCAGGTGCCAGACGATCACCAGGATCGAGCGACCGACGGCGACGATCGCCCGTTTCTTGCCGCGGCGTTTGGCGATACGGCGGTAACGCTCCCCGAGGAACGAGTCGGTCCTGCCGGCCACGACCGCCGACTCGCCGAGGACCCGGGCGAGGTAGCGGTTGCCGTGTCCACTGGATCCGTTGCCCTTGGACTTGCCGGCCGAGGAGCAGATAGCGGGAGAGAACTTCGCCCACGAGCACAGGTGCCCGGCGGTGGGGAACCGAGACATGTCCACCCCGACCTCGGCCAGGATGATCGCGGCGGCGACCGGACCGATGCCCGGGATGTCATCGAGGCGGGCCGCCGCCGACGCGAAAGGGGCCAACTGCGCCTCGATCTGTGCATCCACTGCGGCGAGGTCGGCGTCGATCGCGTCGATGCGGCCCAACATCCGGGCGAGCAAGAACGCGTGATGGTTATCGAAGTGCCCGTTGAACGCTTCCTCGAGGAGGCTCATCTTGGCCCGCATCCTCGAGCGCGCAAACTGCGCGAGCACCTTGGGGTCGCGCTCCCCGCCGATCAAGGCGCCCATCATCTCCCGCCCGGAAACCCCGAAAATGTCGGAGGCCACTACGGAGAGTTTGATGCAGGCGTCCTCGAGGAGTTTTTCGACCCGATTCTTCTCTGCCGTGCGGGCTCCGACCAGATCGACCCGGTAGCGGGTCAGATCCCGCAACTGCCGGATCGGTTTGGGCGGCACGAAACTCGGGCGCAGCATCTGCCGTTCGGCGACCTTGCACAGCCAGACGGCGTCGAGCGCATCGGTCTTAGGTCGACCTGGCAGATGTTTCACGTCGCGGGCATTAACCAGCCACGGGTCCAGCCCGTGCGCCTCGAGTAGGTAGAACACCGGCTTCCAGTAGTCGCTGGTCGCTTCCATCACCACCCGTTCGACACCGAGGTCGACCAGATGATTCGCCAGCTCGGTCAACGCCCGGGTCATCGTCGAATGGGTGGACACTTCCTGCAGTCGTTTCTTCGCCTGCGCCCCGGCGGGGACCCGGACGCAGCACACCACTTCCGCCTTGCCGATATCCAGGGCCGCGACCCTGGCGATGATCTGTTCCTCATCGTGAGATTCGGTCAACATCGTGTTCTCCTCACCGACTCGCAACCGCCACCGACTAAGTGGTCGCCAGGTGGGGATCACAAAGGGAAAGCAGAAATCTAATCCTCGTGCTCGACGATCAACGGCAACAGTGAAGGGCCCACGGCGCGATCCCCAACACCCGGCTAGTCGACGGCCTCGAAGGACCATAGAGCCACGGCGTCGACGAGGCGACCACCACACCATTTTCAGCCCGGAACGGGCGTCCCACCACGGACACTTTGGCTAGTTGTCCCATTGCCTTTTCCTTCTTATCAACCACCTACTTCGGCGTCGACTGTGTAGCTTGTGGAGGCGACTACAGGCACCTTGTGACCACTACCTACACAATCGACGTTCGACACGACGGCCAGTGCCTGACCGCTCGCCCGCGTCAGTTCGCGGACTGAATCGGGACGTGTTTTTCGGCGGGCTTCGCCTCGGCAAGTGGAACCGACACCATGAGAATGCCCTTGTCGTAGGTGGCTTTGATGTCGTCTTCGTTGGCGCCCGTCGGCAGCGACACCGTGCGTTCGAACGAGCCGTACGAGAATTCGGAGCGTCCGTTGAATTCCTTCTTCTCGGTGCGTTCCGCCTTGATCGTCAGCTGGCCGTCGCGCACCGTGATGTCGACGTCCTTGGCGGGTTCGATACCGGGAAGCTCTGCGCGTACCTCGTAGCGACCCTCCTTAATCTCGTCCTCCAGCCGGAGCAACCGGGCGTCGAAAGCCGGCTGGAGTCCGGCCAATGAGGGAAACCCGGCGAACAGCTCGGACAGCTCCGGAAAGAGCGAACGCGTCCGACGTCGAGCGGGAAGGGTTGTCATGTTGCCTCCTCAGGTCTTCGGTGAACTGACAATTTCGATCCGATCACTTGACCGATTTCCGCGGTAGGGACCGAAGTCCTGCATTGCAGGGCCGTTCGTCGGCCCGACCGTCACCGCTGTCCGCAACCTGAGCCAGGCCGGCGCCGACAATGTGCGGGCACCATGGGCGGAACGGGAAACCAATGTGCCGTATGTCCATCGCTGTGGGGACCAATGCCTCCCTGACTGGTGACAGCCCCGCTTCTATCGTCGTCGACAGAGCGCTCGATGCGTTGGACGCAAAGTGGTCAAGCCGATCGATTAGCGGGGTGATGGAGTGCCCGGTCCCATGTCACGTTCGGGAATCTTGGTAGGTGTCGACGGGTCATCATGTTCGGTGGCGGCTGTGCGGTGGGCCGCGCGCGAGGCGACAATGCGTAACGTTCCACTCACCCTCGTCGACGTGGTCGCCGTACCAGTGACTGACTTACCGATTCTGACGTTGCCCGCGACCCCAATCGCGGGTGAGCTGCTCGAGGAGCGCGAAGAAGACGCCCGGCAAATGCTCAGCAATGCGATCAGAGTTGCCGAAGACACCGCCGTGGGCAACGGCCGCCCCCAGATCAAGGCAGAAGTGATGTGCTCGGCGCCCGCGGCAACGCTTGTCAAGGAATCTAAGCATGCCGAGATGGTCGTAGTCGGGTCCCGCGGCCAGAGCACCTGGCACCGCCCCCTGCTCGGATCGGTCAGCACCGCGTTGGTACACCACGCTCACTGCCCGGTTGCGGTGATCCCTGACGAACTTTCTTCACAGCGACACCCCCTTGGTTCGTCGGTGCTTCTTGGGGTTGATGGTTCGCCGGCATCGGAGCTGGCCACTGCCATCGCGTTCGATGAGGCGTCCTGGCGCGGCGCCGAATTGGTTGCCCTACACGCCTGGAATGACGCCGATACCAAGCACCTTCAAACCATGGAATGGTCGGCGTTTGAATCCGCGGGAGAGAGAAACCTCGCGGAGCGCCTAGCTGGCTGGCAGGAGCGCTACCCTGACGTCGCCGTTCGCCGTCTGGTCGTCTGGGATCATCCGGCCCGCCACCTTCTCGACAGGGCTCAACGGGCTCAACTCGTCGTCGTCGGTAGCCGCGGCCGCGGTGGGTTCGCCGGAATGCTGCTGGGATCAGTCAGTACGGCCGTGGTCCACGCAGCATGCGTACCTGTAATCGTCGCGCGTCGACGTTAACGCATCGGGGCTAGCCGCCGTGTTCATAGGTTCGGCGGCGAGCACCGTGGGCGGACCGCTGCTTGTCACCTGGCTCGGTGAACGATCAGGGGAGCTTTTGCCGATTGCGCAAGAGCGGAACTAACCGAGCCCAACAGCATGCCGGGGAACCCACCGCGGCCGTGGCTGCCGACCACCACGAGTTGAGCGTGTTCGGATTCCTCAAGGAGCCAGTGGGCAGGTTTGTCGCAGACGAGCCGTCGCTGCACCTGCACGTCGGGATATTGTTCTTGCCAACCTGCCAGGCGTTCGGCCAGGACTTCCGTGCCTTGGGCTTCGTATTCTCGCCAGTCCATGCCGAGAATCGGGAAGACCCCCACATCGCTCCACGCGTGCAAGGCGACAAGATCCACCCCACGACGCGACGCTTCTTCGAAGGCCAACTCGATGGCCCCTTCTGACGCCGGCGACCCGTCAACACCAACCAAGACCGGTGCCTTGTCATCGGCCGAGCCTTCGTCTGCATGGATGATGGCGACCGGGCAGTGGGCGTGGTGTACCAGACCACTGCTGACCGAGCCCAGCAGAAAACGGCCCAGCGCACCCATCCCGCGGCTACCCATGACGATCATCCGGGCGTGCTGGGACGCGTCGATGAGTGTCGGCACGACGGTCGAACTGACCACTTCTGCGCGCAAGTCGGGCGGATCGGATTCACCCGCATTGGCGACGACGGTCTTGCGTGCCTGTTCGATGACGTCGCGAGCGTTCTGTTCCCACACCTCCGCGATCTCTGATTGCCTGGAAGGCGTCGGCCATTCCGGGATCGGGGGGACGACATGCATCACGGTGATAGGCACACTACGCATCGTGGCTTCACGGGTGGCCCAGCCTATGGCGGCGTCCTACTCGGCGGACCCGTCAACACCAACTAGGATTCCGTAGTCCGTTGATACCTCAGCCATGTCGCACTCCTATGAATCGTGACTGCGATCCGTGTGATCATCACCCGCGCGGTGGCAGTGCAGAGACCAACGGCGTGTCGACTCCCAACGGCCCGAGGTTGGCAGCGCCACCGGGTGAGCCCAGGGGTCCATCGCGGCCCGGCAAGGTCTCGCTGAAGAAGGCGGCGTTGTCGGCGAGGTGCTGGTACTGGTCTATCGGCAGATCGGTTTCGTAATAGATCGCATCCATCCGGCAGATCGACTTGCAGGCACCGCAATCCACACATTCGTCGGGGTTGATGTACATGGACCGAGCTCCCTCGTAGATGCAATCCACCGGGCACTCTTGCACACACGACTTGTCCATGACATCCACACATGCTCTGCCGATCACATATGTCATGTACGGAAGCGTATCTATTTCGCGATGCTGAAGGCTGGGGCCGAATGCCCATTTCCTCAAGGACCAACGGCCCTGTCGATTCATCGGGAAACCTCTAGCGTCGACATCAAGGTAGGCGGTGGTTGGTATGACGCAGACAATGCCGGAGCCCCAAGCGATCCGCGACGCGGTGATGCTGGCCTGCCGCGCGCCCTCATTACACAACAGTCAGCCCTGGCATTGGGTCGCCGAGCGCGGGCAGCTTCAACTGTTCGCGGATCCTAAAGCGGTGGTGCAAACCATCGACCGCTCAGGTAGGGAGATGATCCTAAGCTGCGGCGCGATGCTCGATCACCTGCGAGTGGCAATGGCAGTCGCCGGCTGGGATACCGCCGTCGACCGATTCCCGGATTCCCGTGATGCCGATCATTTGGCGACGCTCGAATTCAGTCCGCTTGGGTCGGTCAGTGATGCAGACCGGCAGCGGGCCGGGGCCATCCTGCGCCGCCGCACCGACCGGTTACCGTTCGCCGCACCCCGCCGCTGGGATTCGCTGGAAAGGCAGCTGCGTAGCCAGATTGACCAAGATACTGTGACGCTCGGCGTCATACCCGAAGATGCTCGCCAGCAGTTGGCGGAGGCGTCTCGGCTCACCGAAGCAATCCGCCATAATGACCCCTCCTATCAATCCGAACTACGTTGGTGGACATCGCCTTTCGATCTAGACAAGGGCGTCCCGCAGAGCGCACGAGTGTCCGCTTCGGAAGCCAGCCGTGTCGACGTGGCACGAGCCTTCCCGACAACCGGCTATGAAGAACGACGCGCGACGATCGACGTCGACCACTCCAAGATCCTGGTGCTGTCCACGCGCGATGACACCCGCCCGCAGGTTTTGCGCTGTGGCGAAGTGTTATCCGCTGTGTTGCTCGAGTGCACAGTCGCCGGGATGGCGACGTGCACCCTCACGCACATGACCGAAATAACCCCGGCCCGAGAACTGATCCAGGGGCTCAGCGGACAGCCCGGGCTGCCGCAGCTCTTGATCCGGGTGGGCAAGGTACCGGCGGTAGAGCGACACGTTCCCGCCACGCCCCGCCGTCCGCTGAGCGACGTCTTGGAATTCCGGTGCTGACGTCGGTGCGCTGCCGTCGGGCACCAGCCGAGCCGCTGACCGTGCCCCGGGAAGGATAGGCACCCATTGGCCGATGTCGCACCGCGACGGGTGACACGACAACCGATGGACTTTCGGCACACGAGGCTGATGGCGTACTGCTCTACCCCACACGTTCCTTTGGCCCGCACGATAGAAGCCGACCCGGACGAAAGGGGTTGGTGATGAAAGCCAATGTTGGAGATTGGTTGGTGGTCAAGGGCAGGACCAACGAACAGGCGGAGCAGCGCGGGATGATCACCGAAATGCATTCTGCGGACGGCTCGCCACCCTACATGGTGCGGTGGCTCAACACTGGGCACGAAGCTCTGGTGTTTCCGGGGCCTGATGCGGTCGTCGTCACACCGGCAGAGCAGCAGGCGGCCGACGAGCGGGCTCGGTCACGATTCGCTTCGGTGCAGGCGGCAATCACGAATCATCCGGCTGGTGATCGTTAAGCCGGCCGACGCAACGCGCACTACGAGGTGTCATGCCACTCACGTGTTCGGAACGTCGGCAGCTGACTCGGTTGCAGGCATACATCGTGGCTTCGGCGTTCTGGCCCCGGTTTAGTCATCCGTTGCTGAGGCGTCAGCGTGCTCGTCCGCCAGTCTCGACGGATCAGGGGATCCGGGAGCACGGACACAACCGCACTGCCCGACAACTGGATTGAATTCTGCAGATCAGCTCTCGGCAGTAGGTTTGCGTGCGCCCGGCCGCGACTGTAGATAGACGGCTCAGAGGGTAGACGCCACCAGGCCGGTCAGGTCGGCGAGGCGGTGAGAGTAACCCCACTCGTTGTCGTACCAACCGACGATCTTCACCAGGTCACCAGTGACTTTGGTGAGCCCGGAGTCAAAGATGCACGACGACGGGTCCGTCACGATGTCGGAGGAGACGATGGGATCCTCGGTGTAGGTGAGGAAGCCCTTCAGCTCACCATCGGCGGCGGCCGCGAACGCGGCGTTGACTGCCTCGGCAGTTGCCGGCTCGCGGACGATGACGGTGAGATCGGTGGCTGAACCGGTGGGCACCGGCACCCGCAGCGCGTACCCGTCGAGCCGGCCTTCGAGCTGGGGCAGCACCACGCTGATCGCGCGGGCGGCCC
>NZ_JBKQTQ010000222.1:0-3906 GCF_052143115.1 Mycobacterium sp. | reverse complement strand
AGTGGCCATCGGCGCTACTCCTCCGCATCGCTTCGTCCCCCTCGCCGCTCCGCGGCTGGAGGCGCCCCCACTGCATCGTCGTCAGCGCGGGCCATAGGGCGTATAGGGGTAGTCGGTAATCGGCATGCAGCCGTCTTCGGTGATCACCACGATCTCCTCACTGCGGTAGCCACCGGTGCCGTCCTCCCACACCACCGGCTCCAGCACCAGCACCATGCCTGGCGGAAACACGAAGTTGTCGTCGTACTCCTCGCCCAAGTCCGTTCCGATCATGGGAGGTGCAGCGGGATAGGTGCCGATACCGTGTCCGAGGTAGAAGTGTGGCAGCCACGGCTTGCTGCCACCGTTGGCGGCGATCGCCGCGCGCGCCAGATCACCCGACGTCGCACCGGCTTTGGTCACTTTCAGCACCGCGTCGAGAATATGGCGCCACTGGTCGAATTGCGCTTGCTGGCGCGCTGACGGCTGGTCGCCGACCAGCCAGGTTCGACCGAAATCCGAACAGTACCCGGCGTAGCTGATGCTGACGTCAGTCCACAGCACGTCACCTTTGGCGAGTTCGCGTTCCGCGGTGAGCAGCGGCAGCGCGAGGTCGCCGTGCGTCGTCCACACCCCCTCGGCACGCGACGGCGGCATCACCTGCCAGATCGCCTCAAGCATATTGGCGGTCGCACCCAATTCGAATGCCCTGCGCACCAACTTGGCTGACAGATCGGTTTGCCGTACGCCGGGTGCCAGCTGCTTTTGCACGTCGGCCATGGCCCGCTCGGTGATGCGAGTGGTTTTTTGGAGGCAAGAAAGCTGGTCCGTTGTCTTGACCAGGTTGGCTGCTGCCACCACCACCGCCGCCTCCGAGGGTGGCCCGCCGGGGAAAAGCTGATCCGCGGCCCGGCGCATCGCCCCGGTCAGCTCATCGACCGCGACGGTAGCGCCCGGCGGTATCAGATCAGCGATCACCCGCGCGAAATGCTCTACGCCTTCCTCTAATTCGAGATACAGGGGACCGTGCAGATGATCGGGCGGCACCTGCGATTCCGACGCGGCTCCCTCACGGAACGGTATGAACAGGTGCGGGTGCTCATCGGTGGCCAGCACGATGGCCACCGGCCGCTCCACGTGTGACAGACCGGCGTCCAGCACCGGCCAACTGGCACCCGTGGCGTACACCACGTTGTCGTTCATCAGCAGGATCAGCGCGTCGACGCCGTGGTCGGCCATCGCCGATCGAAGCCGCGCGCCGGTTTCGCGACGCATCCGCGCCCAGTCAGGCTCCTCGGGGATGACGAACGTTTGCGCACTGGGAGTAGTCGTCATTCAAACACCCAGGAATCTCTTGATGTTGCCGCTCACGATGCAATCACCATGTCACGGGTAGTTCGTATAGCCCGTAGGCCAGAGCATCGTGTTTGAACGGCAGTTGCTCCACCGGGACCGCCAGCCGTAGCGTCGGCATGCGGCGCAGCAGGGTGTGCAGCACGATCTGCAACTCCATCCGGGCCAGCTGCTGCCCGACGCATTGGTGCCGGCCGTAGCCGAAGCCGACATGGGGGTTGTCCTCCCGTTGCAGGTCCAGCCGATCCGGGTTGGGGTAGCGACGAGCGTCCCAGTTCGCCGGCGGGACGTCGAGGATGATGCCCTCTCCGGCGCGGATCACCTCGCCCGCCAGCTCGATGTCTTCGATGGCGACCCGGCGTTGACCGGTCTGAATGATGCTCAGGTAGCGCATCAACTCTTCGACAGCGGTGGCGATCACCTTCGGATCGTGGGTGTCGCGCAACAGCGCAAGCTGATCGGGATGCTCCAGCAGCGCCACGATTGCCAGGCTGATCATGTTGGCGGTGGTCTCGTGCCCGGCGATCAGCACGCCGGTGGCCAGCTGGGCTGCTTCGCGGACGCTGAGCTCTTCGGCATTGACCCGCTCGGCAAGGTCGCCTACCAAATCTTCAGTCGGGTCTTCCATTTTGGCGCGAACCAGTTTGGCGATGTATCTCGCCAGCGCAGTAGCGCCTTCGGCCGACTCCTCGGCGGTGGCGTACCGGCCCATCCCTTTGTGGGCCTGCTCTTGGAAAAACTCCGCGTCCGAATACGGCACGCCCAGCAACTGACTGATCACCAACGACGGGACCGGTAGCGACAATGTCTCAACCAGGTCCGCCGGCTGAGGACCGGCCAATATCGCGTCGATGTGGTCGTCGGTGATCTTCTGGACGGCCGGCCGCAGTCCTTCGACCCGCTTGAAGGTGAACGGCTTGGACAACATGCGGCGAAACCGGGTGTGCTCCTCGGCATCTGAAGTGAACACCGAACGCGGTCGCTTGTCCACCGTCGCCAACATGCCTTCGTTCCAGTGCGGATAGCCGGGCTTGCGATCATCGACACTGGCGCGGGAATCGGTGAACAGCGCACGTATCGCTTCGTAGCCGGTAATCAACCACGGGGTGCTGCCGTCCCAAATCCGCACGCGGCTAAGCGGTTTGACGACGTTGAGTTCCAACGCCACCGGCGCGGGAGCCAACGGGCAACCCGCCGCCCGGGCCATCGGATAGTCCGGCACCTCCGCTGCGGCCTCGCTCATCGTCTCGGTCGACATGTCAGCCATAGCACTCCTTCTCCCAAGGCGAATTCTGGTCAGTGAGATGACGCGGCCTGCATGCGGTGAACGGGCGCCCGCCATAAGCCGACGATCGCGTCGATCAATCCTTCGGCCGCGATCGGCCAGCTGGACCGTGACCGCGGCCCGTGTTCGCCGAGCTCTCCTTCATGTTCGGCGCAGGTGTGCATCAGCAGGTTGCGAGCCATCACCATCCGTTCGAAGCGGACTCGCTTCGGCAGGTCGGGCAGGCAGCGGTTGATGCCGTCGATCGCCCGGACGAGCATGGGTGATCCGAGCGCATCCTTGGTCACCACCTGCCGATAGGTGGGATCGGCCATCGCCTGAGCGGCGAAGCGGGCGTACCAGCTCGGGTTGCCCAGAGCCGCCAGGTGATCCGTGAGTGGGTGTACCAGTGTGCCGACCCAGGCCCGGAGCTCGGACGAGTTGCCGATGCCGGCAAGCATCTGCTCCCGCAATTCCTCGATTGGCACCCGGTGTTTGCTTTCGATCGCGCGCAGCAAATCGGTCCTGGTGCCGAAGTGGTAACAGGCCGCGGCATTGTTGCCTTGCCCTGCCGCTTCACTGATTTGCCGATTGGACACGGCGTACATGCCGCGCTCGGCAAACAACCGCTCAGCTGCTGACAAGATCGCTTCTCGGGTACCCGTCGACCGATCGTTGCGCAGGACTCTGGCTGCGGTCACCGCCTCAGTGAACACCCGCGTCGAGGTTAAATCAAGCAGTTTATTTAACTGCTCGACGCGCGGCGGGCGCTCGCCTGACCGAGCCCCGGCAACCATGCCGCCGCGGACCGGAAGGACGATCTCGGTACCGGGCCTACGGCCGCAAACGAGCGTATGCCGAATACAAAGGCGCCCTGCATGGTGACAATTTCGGCGCATTCAATTTTTATGACGACACGAAACCACATTTACGCGCACTTATTCTTGGCCAGCGCGATTCACCGACCTGAGGACTGTGCGCCCGCCCCGAGGCGACCGAGCCGCCGGTCAGGTCGTTCTCGCGGTATGCACTGCGGGACGAGCCAAAGACCCGAGTACGACTTAGCGGCCCGCTGATTGGACTGGCGTCGATATTGTTCACATTCCCGCCCACCCCAGGTCGGGTAGCGTCGCCCAATTACCGCCCACAGGGTGAATTGCCGGTTGAGAAGCCCGTCATATCGTTAACCTCGGCGCAGCGGCTTCGTTCTGTCTATACTTTCGCTTCTCGACCGCTGCGCCCACCATCGATACCGGCTTAGACAAACGCTCAACACCCCAGGCCCGAAAACCGACGCGGCATCCCGAGCC
>NZ_JBKQTQ010000221.1:0-7976 GCF_052143115.1 Mycobacterium sp. | reverse complement strand
GCCTGGTCATCACCACCAAGGCCAGTCCCGCCAAATACGCGAGCTGGGAGCTTTTCACGCCCGAGAACGTGGTGGCGAGCATCGACGATTCGCTGCGCCAGCTCCAGACCGATTATCTCGACGTGCTCCAGATCCACGCCGTGGCGCCGCAGATATACGAAAAGACGCGGGAGGTGATCTATCCGGCGGTGCTGCGCGAGAAGGAGAAGGGCAAGCTCCGCTTCATCGGCATCACCGAGGCGGCACCCTACGATCTCGACCACACGATGCTAGAGCGCGCGCTCATCGACGACAACATCTGGGACACCGTCATGGTTGCCTTCAACATGATGCACCAGAATGCCCGCATCAGCGTCTTCCCTAAGACCATGGCGAGGAAGGTCGGCACGCTCATCATGTTCGCGGTGCGCAGCATTTTCGCCCAGCCCGAGCGGCTCACGGCCGAGGTGCGCGCGCTCGCGGCGGAGGGCAAGCTCCCCAAATGGCTGGGCGAGGCGCCGGACCCGCTCGGTTTCCTCGTTCACGAGGGAGGGGCGAGCTCGATCATCGATGCGGCCTATCGCTTCGTGCGCGACGAGCCCGGTGTGGACGTGGTGCTGTTCGGCACGAGCGAGCCCGAACATCTGCGCGAGGACATCGCCTCACTCAAGAAGCCGCCCTTGCCGGCGGCGGATCGCCAGCAAATCATGACCTTGTTCGGCCATCTGGTGGGCGTCGGGATCGAGGCGCCCAAACACGGGCCGGGAGCGCCCGCGCCCGAGCAGCCCTAGGCCCTGAACTCGTTGCCATGCCGAAGAGGTGACTCAGTAGGTAAGGGCGATTTTGTATCAAGTTGGGCCGAGCTAGAGCGAATTCCGCCATGATAGAATCGGCAAGTCTTCTCGTCACCCCCGGGCTTGACCCGGGGGTCCATGGATTGCCGGGTCAAGCCCGGCAATGACGGGAGGAGGACACTCGCTGGGCGATGATGTTGCGCTGGATCTCGGAGGTGCCGCCGGCGATCGTGCCCGAGAAGCTGCGGGCGTAGCGCTCGAACCAGCTGCCGAAGAAGTGGTCGAGGTTCATCGGCGCGTAGGCACCCGTCAGTGCAGGGTGCGCCAGGCCCTCGGATCCGGCTGCTGTTAAAGCGTTTTCACATGCTTGCCGTTCGGCTTCGGAGCCGAACAGCTTGAGCACCGACAACGCGGGCACATCCTCCTCGCCACGAGCGGCGCGCGCCAGGGCCACCGAGCCGAGCAGGCGGAGTGCCTGATAGTCCATCAGCGTGGTGGCGTACTGGTCACGTTCGAGTGCGTTCGTGGGATGGAAATCGGCCAGGACATTGTCCAGCCGATCGGCGAACCCCAGCCACATCATCGTGCGTTCGTGCCCCAGCGATCCGTTGGCCACCCGCCAGCCCTGGTTGAGCGGGCCGACCAGATTTTCGGCCGGCACTCGCACGTCGGTGAAGAACACCTCGTTGAAGTCCAGATCATCCTGCCCGCAGATGGACGGAAATGGCCGGCGCACTACGCCAGGAGTATCGGTGGGGATCAGCAACACGCTGATCCCCTTGTGCTTGGCGGCATCTGGATCGGTGCGCACAAATGTCAGCAACACGTCCGCATCATGCGCACCTGACGTCCACACCTTCTGGCCATTCACGACAAAATCATCACCGTCACGAGCCGCTTTTGTGCGTAGCGACGCCAGATCCGACCCGGCGCTGGGTTCACTCATCCCCAATGAGGCGGTGATTTCGGCCCGCAGGATCGGCACTGCCCAACGCTGTTTCTGCTCGTCAGACCCGAACGAAATCAGCGACGCCGCAATAATATTCACGCCCTGCGGATTGAAACTGTGGTAGATCCGCCGCTGGCACAGCTCCTCCAAATAGACATACTGTTGCAAGACGGTTGCGTTGCGACCGCCGAACTCCGGCGGCTGTGTAGGCAGCAGCCAGCCGTTGTCGAACAGCAGCCGCTGCCAACGGCGTGCCCAGGCCGGCATGTGCGACACCGACTTCGGCCGCTCCAACGCCTCAGCGGCGGCCGCCGGCATGTGCTCGTCGAGGAAGGCGACGAACTCCGCGCGGAATGCCTCGACATCGGGATCAAAGGTGAGCTGCACGGTACTCCTCGGTGATCATCGCCCGGTGCTCGGCGGCCCCGCCGAGCAGGAGCTCGCCCGCCTTAGCCCGCTTCAACGCGAATTGCAGGTCGTTCTCCCAGGTGAAGCCCATCGCGCCGAACAGTTGCAGGCCATGGCGAAAGACCAGCGACTGGCACTCGCCCGCGGCCGCTTTCGCCATCGCGGCCGCCAGCCGCCGACGCGGGTCGTCCTCGGCAATCGTCAACGCTGAAAAATAAGCCAGCGCCCGGGCCCGCTCCACCGCCACATGCATGTCGGCGGCCTTGTGCTGGACTGCCTGGAATGAGCCGATCGGCACCCCGAATTGGTGACGGCTGCGCACGTGGTCGAGCACCAGATCCAGAATGCGTTGGCAGGCGCCGACCATCGTCATCGCCATGCCCATCAGCGCGACATGACGCGCGCGCTCAGTGTCAACACTGAGCCGCGCGGTGTCGGGCACCCGGACCCCGCTGAACGTCACGTCGGCGACATGCAACACCGGGTCGAACACCGAACTGCGTCGCCTGGCTACCTGCCCGGCGACCTCGGCGGCGCTCACGATGAACACCGCGGCATCGGTCACCACCGCCAACCAGTCGGCACGATCCCCATCCAGCACATGCTTGGCCGTGCCGTCCAACACCCACGCATCGCCATCGCGGTGCGCTGTTACGCCGGTGTAGACGGCGGTTCCGGACGCCTGCGGGTCGAACCGATCGGCCGCCAACGGTGCGAACTGGCTCATCGTCGCCAGAAACGGAGTGGGATCGGTGGCGCGGCCCAGCTCTTCCAGCACGATGGCAAGCTCGACGGCGGTCTCCGGATCGTTCATCTCGGTCCAGCCGTGCTCCACGTAGGCCTTCCAGACCGGGGTCGGGTCCACGCCATCTTCGGCGACGCCTCGGACCAGCGCCGGTGGGCATTGCTTGCCAACCGCATCACGCACCGTTTCCCGCCAAAGCCGCTGATCGGCGTCGAATTCCAACAGCATCCCGGCCAGCTCCTTAGCTCAGTTAACGTGCTGTGAGAATACTATTCTCTTAATAGCACAGTGACAATCTCGCCAGGAACTTTCACCAGCGCCACGAGCGGGAAGGCCAGCGAGAGCTAGGCGGTCGAAGTGGAGATCGGATTTATTGGCTTGGGCCACATAGGCTTTCCGGTGGCACGGCGCCTCATTCAGGCGAATCACCGCGTCGTCGCTTTCGACACTCGCGCGGAAGCGCTGGACAGGGCCGTCGCAGTCGGCGTGCAGCCGGCGTCGTCACCCAAAGAGGTCGCCGACCTGGCGGAGACCGTCATGGCCAGCCTGCCGTCGCCCGAAGTCGCACTTGACGTAGCGGGCGGTGCCGGTGGCGTGATCGAGGGCAGCAGAGTCAAGCGCTACGTCGACCTCTCTACCGTCGGTAGCCAAACGGCGGTCCAGATTCACGGTCTTCTCGCCGCACGCAATATCGCGACGGTCGACAGCCCGGTCAGCGGCGGCGTGAGCGGAGCCGAAAACGGGACACTTACCTTGATGGTCTCGGGCCCCCGCACGGAGTTCGACCTACTCAGGCCGGCTTTCGAGACGATCGGCAGGCCGCTTTACATCGGTGAGACGCCTGGCTCCGCGCAGACGATGAAGCTGGCCAACAACATCCTGGCGGCCACCGTCCTCGTCGCGACATCAGAAGTCGTCGTGATGGGCGTCAAGTCCGGTCTGGACCCCGGCGTGATGATCGACGCGCTCAATGCGGGCTCGGGCGCGACGAGTGCGAGCCGCGACAAATTCCCGCGCGCGATCCTCCCGCGTACCTTCGACTACGGCTTTGCCACCGGGCTGATGGTCAAAGACGTACGGCTGTATCTCGACGAAGCAAAGGCGCTCGGCGTGCCTGTCGAGGTCGCCGAAGCGGTCGGGCGACTGTGGGAAACCGCCATGCGCGACGAGGGCGCCGACTCGGACTTCACCTCGGCGATCAAGCCGATCGAACGAGCCGCCGGCGTCGTGGTGGGTCCGGTGGGCGCGGGGAGCCCCGAACCGGGAGAATGATATTATCGGTATACAAGAACAACGCTTACGCGCGCTACCCCCAATTGTGCCCACTAGCAGGTGCGATGATTAATCGAAATGCTTACCGGAAACCCCATTGATTGGCGATGAACAGGAATGTTAGATTACCTAGCGTATTGCCAGCAGGCCCGACCCAGTCGTCGGCGCCGCGAAGGGTGGTTTAGGTGATAGAACACCCAGACGGAACGCGAACACCCGTCATCGACGCGAGTGTGCACATCTTCTTCCCGTCCAACAAAGACCTACGCGGCCACCTGCGCGAGCCGTTCAAGAGCCGCGGTTTCCCCGACTACGAGATGGACTGGTACGGCGCACCCGGCGGCGAGTACGCCCCGAACACCGAGGGGCCGGACCGTCAATATCCGGGCTCGGACCCACAACTGGTTGGCCGCGAGCTGTTTTCGAAGCGCGGGGTCGATGTCGCGATCCTGCATCCCATGGGCCGCGGCATCATGCCCGACCGGCACCTGGGCACCGCGCTTCATGCCGCGCACAACGAGATGATGGTGGCGCGCTGGCTGGAGTCCGACGAGTTCGGTGATCGCTACCGCGGCACCATTCGAGTCAATCCCGACGACATCACCGGCGCCTTGCGTGAGATCGACAAGTACAAAGACCATCCGCGCATCGTGCAGATCGGCATTCCGCTGCAGTCGCGTGAGCTGTACGGCAAGCCGCAGTTCTGGCCGCTGTGGGAGGCGGCAGTCGACGCGGGCTTGCCGGTGGCCGTGCATATCGAGGTCGGCTCGGGCATCGGCTTTACGCCAACGCCGTCCGGCAACACCCACACTTACGAGCAGTACGTCAGCTTCATGGCGCTGAATTACCTGTACCACTTGATGAACATGATCGCCGAGGGAGTATTCGAACGGCTGCCCGCGCTGAAGTTCGTCTGGGCTGATGGAGCGGCGGACCTACTGACGCCATTCATCTGGCGGATGGACTGTTTCGGCCGACCCCACCTCGAGCAGACGCCGTGGGCGCCGAAGTTGCCGAGCGACTACCTCCCCGGCCACGTGTATTTCGTGCAGGGCAGCCTCGACGGGCCCGGTGACGCGCCATTCGCCGGCGAATGGTTCGGCTTCACCGGCAAGGACGACATGGTCATGTTCGG
The DNA here is from genome assembly GCF_052143115.1 of Mycobacterium sp. Lineage (GTDB taxonomy): Bacteria > Actinomycetota > Actinomycetes > Mycobacteriales > Mycobacteriaceae > Mycobacterium. The sequence continues at coordinate 2,694 of NZ_JBKQTQ010000221.1, read as the reverse complement.
CTCAAGTTATCCGCATTGGCAGTGCAATGAGCTGAAGGTGCCCAGCGCATTCACTGCCGAACAGCGCGACAAATTGTGCTGGCGAAACGCCGCCGACCTCTACGGCATAGACGTCCAGGCCGGTGTGGGCACACACTAGTCATTAGGTAAACGGGATTGGTGAAGGAAGACCACGATGACCCTGACACAGGCGCAAGAGCGCACCCCCGCAGCCGAGCGAATCGCCGTCCGGTGCGTCGACTCCGACGTCCATCCGGTGCCCAAACGCGGTGAGCTCACCCCGTATATCCCGGAGCCGTGGCGCAGCAAATACTTCCTCACTCGCAATGTCGGTGACCAGATCTACTACGACGCTCCCGACTACGCGCACGCCTATGCGATGCGCATGGACACCTTCCCCCCCGACGGCGAGTTCCCCGGTAGCGACCCGGACATGGCCTTGAGGCAGCTGATCATGGAGGCCGGCTCGGACATCGCGATCCTGGAACCTGGCGCATACCCGGCGCGCCTGCCCGGGGCGCAGCACGCGATGGCGTGCGCGTTGAACGACTGGCAGGCGAACCATTGGCTGGACAGCCACAACAACTGGCACGAACGGTGGCGCGGGTCGATCTGCGCCGCCATCGAGGAGCCGGAAGCGACCGTTCGCGAGATCGAGCGCTGGGCCGGGCACCCCTACATGGCGCAGATCCTGATCAAGGCCGAGCCGCGCCCGTCGTGGGGTGATCCGAAGTACGATCCGATCTGGGCTGCGGCCACCAAGCACGACATCACGGTGAGCTGCCACTTGTCGCGAAGCCATTTTGACGAGCTACCCATGCCTCCGGTTGGGTTCCCCAGTTACAACCACGATTTCATGGTGACCTACTCGCTGTTGGCCGCCAACCAAGTGATGAGCTTGATCTTCGACGGGGTATTCGACCGGTTCCCCAGCCTGCGACTCGTGTTCGTCGAGCACGCCTTCTCCTGGATCCTGCCGCTGATGTGGCGGATGGATGCCATCTACGAAGCACGCAAGTCATGGATGGAGATCAAGCGCAAGCCGTCGGAATACGTCAAGAGCAACATCAAGTTCACCACCCAGCCGCTGGACTACCCCGAGGACAAGACGGAACTGACCCGCGCCCTGGAGTGGATGGAGTGCGACAAGATCCTGCTGTACTCCTCGGACTACCCGCACTGGACCTTTGACGACCCGCGCTGGCTGGTCAAACACCTTCCCAAAGCGGCCCGCGAAGCGGTCATGTTCAAAAACGGCATCGCGACCTATCACCTACCGGAAACTGTTCCGGTACTCGAGGGCCAGGTGCGGGTGTTCTGAATGCCCGAAGAAGTCAAGCGGCCCCGGCTTGCGCAGGGCCGCGAGCATGTCGTCGCCGCCGTGGACGAAATCCCGCCCGGAACGCACAAACTGGTGCCCATCGGGCGACACGGTGTCGGCGTCTACAACGTCGACGGCACCTTCTACGCCATCGCCAACTACTGCCCGCATCAGGGCGGACCGCTGTGCTCCGGCCGCACTCGCGGCCGAACCATCGTCGACGAGACCGCCGCGGGCGACGCGGTCATGGTTCGCGACTTGGAGTACATCTACTGCCCTTGGCACCAATGGGGTTTCGAGCTCGCTACCGGGACGACGGCGGTCAAGCCAGAGTGGAGCATCCGCACCTACCCGGTCCGGGTCGTCGGCAACGACGTCCTCGTGACGGCCTGACACTGGAGGAGAAAGCCCGTGGCTTCCATGGAAATCAACGGTGGGAACGTCGTCTACGAAATCCTCGGAAAATCAGGCGATCTCATCGCTCTGACGCCGGGTGGCCGGTTCAGCAAGGAGATCCCGGGACTTCGCCCGCTGGCTGAAGCCTTGGTCGACGGTGGGTACCGGGTGCTGTTGTGGGACCGCCCGAATTGCGGGAAGTCCGACGTACAGTTCTACGGGCAGAGCGAATCACACATGCGCGCCGAGACGCTGCGCACCCTGGTGACCAAGCTCGGCTTCGGGCCGTGCATCATCGCCGGAGGCTCGGGTGGCGCAAGGGATTCCATGCTGACCACGATGCTCTATCCCGACCTGGTCACCAAACTCGTGGTGTGGAACATCGTCGGTGGCATCTACGGCACGTTCGTACTGGGCTCGTACTACATCGTTCCCAGCATTCTGGCGGCCCGCGGAACAGGCGTCGAGGGACTGCTGCAGGTGCCCGAGTGGCGCGAGCGTATCGAGGAGAACCCGGCCAACAAGCAACGGTTCCTCGACCTCGACCGCGACGAGTTCCTCAAAGTGATGCTGCGCTGGCTCAACGCTTTCGTGTCGAAACCCGGACAGACCATTCCCGGGGTCGAGGACGAAATGTTCGACCGCATCCAGGTTCCCACACTGATCATTCGCGGCGGCGAGAACGACTGGGATCATCCCAAGCGGACGTCCCTGGAAGTCAGCTGCTTGATCAAGGGATCGAAGTTGATCGATCCGCCCTGGCCGGAGGATGCATGGGAACGTGCGTCCGAAGAACGTGCGGCGGGCAAGGTGAAGCACTTCAACATGTTCGACACCTGGGTGCAGGCCGCACCCCCGATCCTGGAGTTCCTCGGACAATGACTCCGCGCAAGCCGTCACTCGGTGAGGATGTGCACCTCACAGTTGAGCGACGCCTCCAGAGCCGTATGAATACGGCTCTCCGGAATGCGCTCCAG
>NZ_JBKQTQ010000220.1:0-6476 GCF_052143115.1 Mycobacterium sp. | reverse complement strand
CTGCTCGTCAGCGGCGAGGACATCCAGGTCATCGACTTCGACGACTCGGGTTTCGGCTGGTTCATGTTCGACCTGGCGACCGCGGTCAGCTTCATCGAGCATGATCCCCGGGTGCCCGCGTTGTGCGATGCCTGGCTGCGCGGCTACCGGCGGGTGATGCCGCTGGCCGCCGAGGACGAGGCGGAGATCCCGACCTTCGTCCTGTTGCGGCGGCTTCAGCTGGTCGCGTGGGTCGGCTCGCACCGGTTCGCCGACGCGGCGCTCGAGCTCGGCGCGGACTTCACCGTCGGCTGCTGCGAGATTGCCGAGCGTTATCTGCTCACCGCCACCTAGTACCGCCGCACCGGCACCGCCCACGTCAGCCCGCCACGTCAGCACCGTCAAGGTAAGCATCGATTCGTCAGGGAGTTGCGGATGTTCACATCGATCAGCGGCAGGTCCGTACTGGTGACCGGCGGTACCAAGGGCATCGGGAAGGGGATCGCCGCCGGGTTCGCGAATGCGGGCGCCCAGGTAGTGATCACCGGGCGGCACCGGGACACCGGCGAGCGGGCGGCGGAGGTGCTGTCGGCCGACGCGGCCGATCTGCACACGGCGGGCGGGAAGGTCAGTTACCTGCCCGGTGATGTCAGTGACCCGGGGAGCTGTGCGGCGGTGGTAGCCGCCACGGTAGAGGTGAACGGCGGCCTCGATGTGGTGTGCTGCAACGCCGGCGTCTTCCCGGCCGCCCTGCTGGCGGAGATGACCCCGGCCGAGCTGGAGGAGGTGCTGTCGATCAACCTGAAAGGCACCTTCTACACCGCGGCGGCCGCGCTGCCCGCGCTCAGGGAGTCGGGTCGCGGCCGGATCATCCTTACCTCCTCGATCACCGGGCCGATCACCGGCTACGCGGGCTGGTCGCACTACGGCGCCAGCAAGGCCGGCCAGCTTGGCTTCATGCGCTCGGCCGCGCTCGAGTTCGCGCGATCCGGTATCACCATCAACGCGATCATGCCGGGCAACATCATCACCGAGGGGCTCGATGAGCTCGGCGCGGATTACCTGGCGACGATGGAGGCCTCGATTCCGCTTGGGCGGCTGGGGAGCATCGCGGACATCGCGAACGCGGCGCTCTTCTTCGCCTCCGATGAGGCGGGCTACATCACCGCTCATCTTGTCTTCGATTGCAACTGGAAAGTCGCGATGGAGGCCTTCAACGAGACCTACCACGTCTACACGACGCATCCGGAGTTCAACAAGTTCGGCGAATTCAAGGGATGGGCCAAGGCGCAGGGCAAACACAGCAATATCGGCTATGACGCTCCGGAGGACATGGAGGCCACCAAGTCCAAGATCCGGCTCGGCATTGGTGCCGATCCGCGTGCGTCAACCGCAGAGATGCAGGTGTACACGATGGAGGAGACCAACGCCACCACCACCCAGACGCTGGTGAACGCCGCCAAACGGCTGGTCGACGAATTGCCGGAGGGGACACCGGCCGACAAGGTTCTCGAGCACTGGCTGGCGTCGGCGCGCCGGGACGACGAAGCGCGCGGTGTGATCTGGCCGACGATTCCGTCCGACATCCTCGGCCAGGCGGGCACCGCATGGCAGATCTTCCCGAACTTTCAGATCGGGCAGGGCCTGACCAGTGCGCTCTGCTACGGCGCGCGACCGCACCCCAGCTACAACCCCGACAAATGCATTTTCGAGGTGTCGGTGTTCGAGCTGTACCCGAAAGGCCAAGAGCCGCAGACAGAGTGGGAACGCACACCGGTCGGTGACCCTCGGTGGCGGTCGGTATTGCCGCAGGATTTCTCGAACATGGCCGCAGTGCAGCAGGGCATGAAATCGCCTGCGTTCCCGGGTACCAAACCCAATCCCTACCGAGAGCGAAGCACTGTCAACCTCCATCACCAACTATCGAAGTACATGGGTACCGGCGAACCGCAGGAGCTTTCAGATAGATGACAATGTTCGATACATGCGGACCGACGCAGACGCCGGACGACATCGATATCGACGCGCTGCGAGAGAAGTACTTATTCGAGCGCGATAAGCGGCTGCGTCCGGAGGGCTCGAAGCAGTACTTGGAACTCAAGGACGAGTTCGCGAAATTCGCCGAGATCGATCCCCACACGCCCGTGACACCCCGCACGCCTATCGACGAGGACATCGACGTGGCGGTGCTCGGCGGCGGCATCACCGGGCTGCTGGCGGGCGCGTACCTGAAGAAGGCCGGCGTCGATGACGTGCACATCATCGAGATGGGCGGGGATTTTGGCGGGGTCTGGTACTGGAATCGTTTCCCGGGAATCCAGTGCGACAACGACGCCTACTGCTACATCCCGATGCTGGAAGATCTCAACTACCTTCCTTCGAAGAAGTTCGCCGACGGCCCTGAGATCTACGAGCACTGCCGTCGCATCGCAAAGCATTTCGGCCTCTACGACGGCGCGATCCTGTCCACCCAGGTTCGCGCGGTGCGCTGGGATGAGGCGATCAAGCGCTGGCGGTTGAGCACTAATCGCGGTGACGACATCCGCGCCCGGTTCGTGGTGATGGCACAGGGCTCATTCAACCGGCCGAAGCTGCCCGGCATCCCCGGTATCAAGGACTTCAAGGGGCATACATTTCATTCCGCTCGCTGGGATTACGACTACACCGGTGGGGATTCCAACGGCGGACTGCACAAGCTGCATGACAAGCGGGTTGCGCTGGTGGGTACCGGTGCGACCGGCGTCCAGCTTGTTCCGCACCTGGGCCGAGACGCCCAGCACCTCTACGTCTTTCAGCGCACGCCCTCATCGGTGGACCTGCGGGGCAACGAGCCCACGGATCCGCAGTGGGCGGCTTCCCTGCAGCCCGGCTGGCAGGAAGAACGCAAGCGCAACTTTCACCGCTGGTCACCGTTGGGGGAAGGAGTGGTGTTCGACGAGCCGGATATGGTCTGCGATTTCTGGACCGAACTGGGGCGCAACCTGACCGCGCGGGTCGCGGCCGCGGAGGATCCCGCTTCACTGACCATCGAGCAAATCATGGCAATGCGCGAAGAAGAGGATTACAAGATGATGGAGCGGCTGCGGCGCCGCGTCGCGGAGGTCGTCGAGGACCCGGAGACCGCCGAAGCGCTCAAACCGTACTACCGATTCATGTGCAAGCGGCCCTGCAGCAACGACGAATACTTACCGACGTTCAACCGCCCGAACGTCACGCTGGTTGACGTGTCGGAATCCAAAGGCGTGCAACGGCTCACCGAGAACGGGATCGTCGCCAATGGCGTTGAGTACGAAGTCGACTGCGTCATATTCGCCAGCGGTTTCGAGATCACCACGGACATCGGCCGTCGGTACGCGGTCGATGTGATCGAGGGCCGCGACGGCCTGTCGCTCTTCGATCACTGGCGCGACAGCTACAAGTCGCTCCATGGGATGACCAGCCGAGGCTTCCCCAACCAGTTCTTCACCGGCTTCATTCAGGGCGGCGTGGCGGGGAACACCACCGCGATGCTCGAGCAACAGGCCGAACACATCGCCTATATCATTTCCGAGGCAATAGCGCGCCGCGCGACGACCGTCGAGCCGAGCCAGAAAGCCCAAGACAACTGGGTCAAGACGATCCGCGAAACCTCAATAGACAGCTCGGAATTCGCGGTCTCGTGCACACCTGGCTATTACAACAATGAGGGTGGCGGTGGCGGCGAGGGCATCCGCTCGGCCATCGGCGATCCCTATATGCCGGGCTTCTACGTGTTCGACGACTTGCTCAAGGAATGGCGTGCAAGTGGCGACCTAGACGGTCTGGTCCTCGGAACATAGATGGCCGAATTGAGATTCGACGGCAGGGTAGCGGTCGTCACCGGGGCTGGCCGAGGGCTCGGCCGCTCCTACGCCATGCTGCTGGCATCGCGCGGAGCGAAGGTCGTCGTCAACGACCCCGGCGGCAGCCTCGCCGGCGAGGGAATGGACGCCGTGCCGGCTGACCACGTGGTCGGCGAGATAACCGCCGCCGGAGGACAAGCCGTCGCGTGCACCGAGTCAGTCGCCACCCGCGAAGGCGGCGATGCGATCATCCGGACCGCGCTCGAACATTACGGCCGCCTCGACATCCTGATTCACAACGCCGGCAACGTTCGTCGCGGCTCGCTGAAGGAGATGAGCCACGAAGACTTCGACGCCGTGCTCGACGTGCACTTACGCGGCGCATTTAACGTTTTACGGCCCGCGTTCCCGGTTATGTGCGATGCCGGTTATGGGCGCATCGTGCTGACTTCCTCCATCGGCGGCATGTACGGAAACCATGGCGTGGCCAACTACGCGGCCGCGAAAGCCGGCGTGATCGGTCTGTCCAATGTCGCGGCGCTCGAAGGTGCGGCCGACGGCGTGATATGCAACGTGATCGTGCCGGCCGCGGTGACCAGAATGGCCGCCGGTATCGACACCTCGACCTACCCACCGATGGGCCCGGAGCTCGTTGCGCCCGTGGTGGGTTGGCTCGCACACGAAACCTGCTCGGTGACCGGGGAGGTCTTCATCGCGTTGGCGGGTCGGGTGGCGCGAGCGGTCATCGCCGAAAGCCCCGGCGTGCATCGGCCAACCTGGACGGTCGAGGACGTCGACGAACATCTCGATGCGATTCGAAACATTGAGGCGCCGCTGGTTTTTCCGGTCGTTCCTGACGGTCATGACCAGCACATCCGCTGCAGCTTCGAGCTCGCGCAACGTTCCGGCGACCGAGGCGTACTTCATGGCTAGCCGGACGGGCACGGGACCGCTGACCGGTCTGCGGGTAATCGACCTCACCGCAATGGTGATGGGACCGTACTGCACGCAGATCATGGCCGACATGGGCGCGGACGTGATCAAAGTCGAACCGCCACAGGGCGATAACACCCGTTACATCTCGGTCGGTCCCGCGCCGGGCATGAGCGGGGTGTTTGTCAACGTCAACCGCGGCAAGCGCAGCATCGTGCTGGACCTGCAAACCGACGACGGAGCACAGGCGCTGCGCGCGCTTGTCGAGACCGCTGACGTGTTCATCCACTCGATGCGGGCCAAGGCGATCGCCAAGCTCGGCTTCGCCTACGATGACGTCGCCGCGATCAACCCGGCGATCATCTACACCAATTGCTACGGGTACGGGCGCCGGGGACCCGAACGCGACCGGCCCGCTTACGACGACACCATCCAGGCCGAGTGCGGCCTGCCGGCGGTCCAACAGCAACTGACCGGCGAGGCCGACTTCGTCGGAACCATCATGGCCGACAAGATCGCCGGGTTGACGGCGTTATATGCGACGACCATGGCGTTGTATCACCGTGAGCGCACCGGGGAGGGGCAAGAAGTCGAAGTCGCGATGTTCGAAACCATGGCCGCGTTCATGCTCGTCGAACACGCGAACGGCGCCCTGTTCGACCCGCCCTTGGGGCCGGCCGTGTATCCGCGCACCGTGGCGCCCAACCGCCGTCCGTATCGCACGAGTGACGGCTACATCGCCGCGTTGGTATACAACGACAAGCACTGGAACGCGTTCGTCAACGCGGTGCGCCCGCCATGGGCCAGTGAGCTGTACTCGACGTTGGAACAGCGTGCGGGGCAGATTGACACCATCTACGGCTTGGTCGCCGAGACGATGAAACAGCGCTCGACGAACGAGTGGCTGGCGCTGTTTCGCGAACTCGAGATACCGGCCGCGCCACTCAACACGCCCGGCGCGTTGTTCGACGATCCGCATCTCAACGCCGTGGGCATGTTCGAGACCGTGGACACCCCGCACGGACCGGTGCGCTTCCCGGGCGTACCCACCTGGTTCTCTCGGACACCGGGTCGCGTCGCGGGGCCAGCGCCGGAGCTCGGCGCCGACACCGTCGAGATCCTCGACGAACTGGAAAGCCAACAGGCTGCGCGGATGCCGGCTGTCGAAACCAACTCGCTCAAAAGTAGCTATCCCTAAGGAGTTTTCAACCATGGCTGTGCCCGTTTACAAGCGGATCCTCGACCTGTTCGAGGCCGAGGGCGTGAAGACGTTGTTCGGTATCCCCGACCCGAACTTCGTGCACATCTTCCTCGAGGCGGAATCGCGCGGTTGGGCGGTGGTCTCGCCGCATCACGAAGAGAGCGCCGGGTTCATGGCCGAGGCCGTCTCGCGGATGACGGGCAAGCCGGGCTTGTGCATCGGCACACTGGGTCCCGGCGTGGCGAATATCGCCGGAGCGATGATGTGCGCCAAGGTGGAGAACTCGCCGGTCATCTTCCTCGGTGGCCAGCGGGCGCGCATCACCGAGCGGCGAGTCCGGCGTGGACGCATCCAGTTCGTCCGCCAGGAAGAACTTTTCGCGCCGACGGTGAAATACAGCGCGTCGATCGAATACGCCGACCAAACCGATGAAATCATTCGAGAGGCGATTCGGCGCGCGATGTCGACGACGCCCGGCCCGGCTTACGTCGAGTTCCCGTCTCACGTAATTCTGGAAGAGTTGGATGTCCCAGACCCGCTGC
>NZ_JBKQTQ010000219.1:0-3607 GCF_052143115.1 Mycobacterium sp. | reverse complement strand
CTCGACGAGGCAAAACTACTCACACCTCAACGCTCCGAGGGCGGACACCGCCGCTACTCCCGCTATCAACTACGGGTCGCGGCGCGGGCTCGTGAACTGGTCGACCGCGGCACCGCCCTGGATGCGGCGTGCCGCATCATCATCCTTGAAGATCAACTCGCTGAGGCCCACGCCATCAACGCTGAGCTCCACCGGAGCCTTGACGCCGGTCGCGCCCCTTCCGGTGATGATGCTCTGTCCCTGAACGACGCTCCTGGGTCATCAGCTGAGACAGGATCTGGTTGACTCCGTGTCTTTAGATTCGCGACGGCGTGTCGGGCCCCGGTGGGAACCGTCTACTCGACGCGCCGCGCCAATTCGTCCCCTTACAGCTCCCGATTTGGTTGCCTTCGTTCGTGTTCGGGGTTGACCCGTTCGACGAGTGACCTCACCTTCAAAGGTGCGGCGGCGGCGCGGGGTGGGCGCTGCCTTCTGAACGCACCTGGTTGCCCCCCGCATCGCCTGGCAGCAGACTCAGATGCAACCTGTCAGTCAGTCCGCCGCTAATGCCGCTTTCCCGTTGCTTCGTCTGTTAAACCAGGTGGCCCGAGGTAGCTGTGGCAATCTGATGGGTTACCGGTGTAGGCGACGACATGACTGGAGCTTCATCAGCATCATGACCGAGGACGACGCATGGTCGGATCTGCCGGTTGAGTCAGAGTTCACCCGGCAACAGGGCGATGCTGACGGGGACGGTCTGCGGGCGGGTGTGAGCGGGGTGGCCGGCGGGTGTGTGAAGGAGTTGCTCGTCGCGGTGGCCGAGTTCGCCGCCGAGGCGATCCCAGGGGTTGATGGGGTCGCCGCTGTCGCGGGGGTGAGGTGTCCGCCCGACGGTGCGCCGCCGCAGATTCAGTCGTGGACGGCCACCGCGGAATTTGCCCGTCAGATCGGCACGGTGCAATACGAGATCTTCCACGAGGGGCCGTGCGTGAGCTGTATTCAGATGCGGCGCCCGGTGATCAGCGGATCGTTGGGCAGTGATCAACGATGGCCCCGGTTGGGCGGCCGGGTCGCTCGCATGGGTGTGCATTCGGCGTTGTCGTTGCCGCTGCTGGTTGCCGAGCAGGTGGTCGGTGCAATCGACTGCTTCGCTTTCGATCGCGACGTTTTCGATGAACACGCGGTGCGTCTGGGCGCCCAATTCGCCGGGCTGGCCGCGGTGTCGGTGCACAACGCGCAGCTGTTGGTCATGGCGTGCGACAGAGCCGAGCGGCTGACCCGGGCGTTGGACAGTCGGCCGGTGATCGATCAGGCGATCGGCATCATTCGCGCCCGCACCGGCGTCAACACCGACGACGGGTTCGACCGGGTGCGACAGATCAGCCAATCCCAGAACGCCAAACTGCACGTCGTCGCCCGGCAACTAGTTGAAGAGGCGGTACGCCGCGCCCGCGCCCGGCACAGTTAGACCTAACCAACACCCCTGGATGCTTGGCCACTGAGCCCTTCAGGCCTACGCGGATCTCGTTCGTCGTTTCTGAAGGGATGAGAGGCGCGTCTTCCGGGCCTTCGACGCCGCGTCATTTCCGCGATTCACGGTGCCTCGTTTGCTGTCTCACTTGGCGCCCTGCTCGGGGTCGCCAAGGTTCGGGACCGAAGGGCCGCGAGGCAGCGGTGGACGGGGGCACCGGGAATGCTGTGGCTTAGTCGAAGGTCTGCCCTTGTAGGAGGAACTGGTGGAGTTCGCCAAGGAATTTGTTGAACAGGTGGCGGTCGGCGGCGGGGCGGTCGCCGTGTGTTCGTCTTTACGTTACGCAGAGATCCCAATTCAGGATTACGAATACGTCGGGCGAGTGCCGTGACGCGGCGCAACGGCATCAACGAACGCTTCGGCGAAAATGTCGCAACATTCCTCGAGGCCGGGCAGCGCGACTTCGGGGGTGTTAGCAGCCAACCCCGGGCGCATCATGCAATGTACCGAGATGGGGCTAACCAGCTGTTGAATAAGCAATTCGCGGGGAATGTCGCGAATGCGGCCGGCGGCACGTTCACGCTCCAGCCACCGATCCAGAACAGCGAGCACGCGCAGCACGCCGTGCTCAACCAAGACTTGGCCACTTGAGCCCGCCGGACGGGCCAAGGCTTCGGCAAGTAAGGCGGGCAACACGCGCGGTTCGCGAAGGAAAGCGTCTGCAAGCGAGAGGTGGATTCGGCGCACTGTCTCTTTCAGGTCGGATGATGAGTCGGAAATGATGTCTTCCAGATCGAGGTCCGGCATGTACCGGTCGTAGACGGCCTGCAGTAGCTCGTCACGTCCGACGAACACCGCATAGAGGCTGTGCACCGAGCAATCTGCGCGGGCAGCGGTCGCCTCGAAGGATGCCGCCGCAACGCCCCCTGCGCTGACCAGCGCAGCTGCCGCTTCGACAGCTCGCAGCCGCACCGGAGGCCGTCCCCCCGGATCCACACCGGAGTCGCGTACCGCGTCGTCCAGTGCCCGTCGGGAACCGCCGAGCTGGCGCAGCAGCGTGCTACGCGACACCCCCAGCGCGTGCGCGATCACGGCGATCGGCACGTCGGCCACGTCTCTGCCGAGTTGTTCGGCCGAACCCAGCGTGGCCTGGATGACGTCTGCTGGTATACCGCTTGACCGGCGTGACCTGCGTCGTGACATAGAGCTAGACCTACTTTGTAAACGCATTTCAACAATCACTAGACCAGTGACCCATCTCTAAGTAAGGTTACCGGTGCGCGACTCGCGGGGGCTTGGTTTGGTCCTCGGCGAATCGGGACATTCAGCCGATGCCTGAGTGACCGCGGTCACGCCCGCGGCGGAGAACTGGAGTGCGTATGGGGTCGACGATCCGCAGTGTGCGGCAGTGGAGCGTTAAGCCGGCGAAAGATGTGGACACCGCTACCACTCCGCATGTGAATATGTTGCGGGGGTTGGTGGCCAGAGCGACGACACCGTTGCTGCCCGACGATTACCTGAAACTGGTCAACCCGCTGTGGTCTGCCAGGGAACTGCGCGGCGAGGTCGTGTCGGTTGAGCGCGAGACCGAGGACTCGGCCAGCGTGACGATCAAACCGGGTTGGGGCTTCTCCGGTGACTACCGGCCCGGGCAGTATGTCGGAATCGGTCTGCGACTCGACGGTCGATGGCACTGGCGGTCTTATTCGCTCACTTCGATTCCGCAGCGCGACAAGAAGCTGATATCGATCACCGTCAAGGCGACGCCCGAAGGGTTCCTTTCCTCGCATCTGGTGAATGGCGTCGAGGCCGGAACCATCGTCCGATTGGCCGCACCCAAGGGCGATTTCGCGCTGCCGGATCCCGCGCCGGCGAAGTTGCTTCTGGTGAGCGCGGGTAGTGGCATCACTCCCATCATGGCGATGCTGCGCGGATTGAAGGCGCGCGGCGAGAGTCCCGACATCGTGCACATCCACTCCGCCCCGTCGGTCGAGCACGTCATATTCCACGACGAGTTGACGAAGCTCGATGACGATCACACTGGCTATCGGCTGCACCTGCAATTGACCCAGGACGACGGACATCTGGACTTCGCCGGATTGGACAGCATCGTCGGGGATTGGGCGAAGCGCCCCACGTGGGCGTGCGGACCGCCGG
>NZ_JBKQTQ010000218.1:0-3358 GCF_052143115.1 Mycobacterium sp. | reverse complement strand
CAACAGAATTCCCAGCGCGATGTGCACCCATCCCCAACCAGTTGTGTTGAATTTGTACGCGTAATCTGGCCCGACGACGAGCAGCTGGTTGTTGACCACCGCAGACACACCCGTGAGAAGAGTTAGTGTCCCGCTAGTCAATAGCAGAGCGGCGGCCGCGAATGTTGCGCCGCCAGCGAACCGCTGTCGAGTTGAACGGTTCTGGTCTGGGGGATTCGTCATGAGCATCTCCTTTCTGTGCGCGGCATCAATCAATCACGCTAAGCACGTGCGCGTGTGGAGATTGATCAAAACGGCTAGGACGACACGCCTTCGGCGGCGAGCATGTCGACACCCCTCGTCGATGGCGCTCGGTGACCCGTGCAGCGACTGGGACAAACTCGCATCCGATCCCTCCACCGGCGAGGAGATCGTGTGCGGCGCTAACACATCGCCCGCCACCCAGCTGTTCCGTCCGCCCGTACACCGGCCGGGACGCGGCCACCGCGCGCATCACCTCCCTGGCCCGCCGGGCCCGCTCCCGCCGTCCGGGTGCACCGCCAGCGCCGCCCCGTCGCGGGCCCCCCGCCGCACCTGCGCACAGGTCATCGCGTGCCGTCGATCATCTCCGGCTCGGCCGACACGGGCGGCTCCCTCTCGTTGCTTCCCCTGCAGGCACAAGCTACTTTCCGGAGCATGACCGTGGTGATCAACGGCAGGGACGACTTCACGCTGGAGAACTACCGGCGGGTGTCGGAGGGCGGGGAGCCGGTCGCCATCGGCCCGCGTGCGCGCGAGGCAATGGCCGCGGCGCGGGCGGACTTCATCCGACTGCTCGAGTCCGACCGCACCCAGTTCATCTACGGCGTGACCAGTAGCCTCGGGCCGCACGCCAAGGTCACGATCCCGCATTGCTACGAAGAGGATTTGACGGCGCGCCGGGGGAGGAGGCCCCGCGCGGCCTTCCGCAAGCCGTTTTCGGCCGAATCCGGTGTCACAGCCCCAGCCTGCTGACCCGGTATAGCTTCAGCTCACCGCTGATGCCCTTGAGATGTCGCGAACCGACGACCGACCAGTCGAAACCTGCCGCGTCGCCGATAGCCTCCCGCGCAGTTTCAGCGACAAGCACGGTGCCGGCACGCGCCACGCCGGTGACACGGCTTGCCACGTTGACGGGGCTGCCGAACCAGTCGCCGGCGCTGCTGACGGCCTCTCCGGACGCAAGACCAACCCGAAGTCGGGGCAGGTCCTCCTTGGCGGCGATTGCGACCAGGTCAAGGGCGGCGTTCAACAGCGGAACCGGGTCGGCGCACACCAGCATGACAGCGTCGCCGATCGTCTTGATGAACCGCACCGGATTGACCGCAACGTCGCGAGCAAGGTCGGCGAGCCGGCTGGCGACGTGTTCGAGCTCTTGCGGCGGTAACGCCTCGCCAAGACGGGTGAAGCCGGCGAGGTCAGCGAATGCCACGGCTATCTTCCGAGCGCCGGGAAGTGTCCCGGCGGCGCGTTCGGCGGCGTTGACGGCCTCGGTCTCGAAGGTGTGGCGCAGCTCCAGCAGTAGCAGGTCTTGGACCATTGGCCCGACCTGTGGCACCGCCTGGCGCGCAAGAGCTTCCGAAGCCCCCGCTAAGTCGATCTCGCTGGCTCCGGGACGCATCAGGGTTCTGAAAGCCGCCCGACGCATCATCGCCGCGGCATGCTGCAGCCCCTCCATGAGCACCCGCATGACGGCGACCGTCTCGTCAGGGTCGACACCCATATCGAGAAATATCTTGGCGTGCGCGACGGCCTCGCCGTCCACTCGGGGCAGGACCGCCGCGTCGGGATCCTCGATCCTGGGCAGGCCGACCGCCCCTTGCAGGCGCTGCAGCAGCGGCAGGTCGAGCCCGGTCTCCTCGCAGATTTCTCGCGCCGACAGGTAAACCCCGTCCTCGCCCATTACCCGATTCGCCGGCAGCAACAGCGGAGCGACCGAGGCGCGAATCTGGTCGATGCTGAAGCCGCGGTCGAGGAGCCACGCGATCAGCTCGGCACGCTCGGTGCGCGCCTCGCCCTCGAGCCCGTCGATCAGCCCCAACGCCTCGAGGTCGATGTCTGCTGCCACTGAGCCAACGTACAACCGACCGTCGGTCCTGTGCTGTCCGGCCGGGCAGCGGCACATGCGTTTCGGTGTTCGATGGTATTGGCGCCGGAGGCCATCGCGAGGCGAAATGCCGCCGCCATCGAACCGGACCGGATTCAGACCAGATGCCACCCGTCGATGCCCTCGAGCGCGGGCATCGCGCTGTCGCGCGTATGCGCGATACCGGCGTCAATGAACGAGGGCTGCCCCTGGATGGTGGTGCTTCGTGCATACATGATCTGCCTCCGTTGTAGGCTGGGACACACACGACATCACCACCCTCGTCGAGTACGGCCGGCGTTCGCCGTGACTGGCGCCAAAGCGAGATCGGCAGATCCGGGTCAGCCCCTCGGATTTCGGCGTAGTCAACGTCGCGTTCCCGTCGATCGGCACTGAGCTGCATGCGTCGGCTTCGCAGCTGCGGTGGGTGATCGACGTCTACCCACTGGTGCTGGCGTCGCTGCTGCTGCTGTCCGGAGCACCGCCGACCGATTTGGCAGCCGCCGGGTCTTACCGATCGGGTTGACCGTCGGGCCGAACCAACACGCAAGGAGAAGACGCTCGTGACCCATCCAACCAAGATCACAACCGACGCCGCATATCCGCTGCCCGAGCACATGCGGGCCTGGGTGCTGGGCGATCCCGGCGAGCTCAGCCTGGTGGACAAGCCGATCCCGATGCCGCGACGCGCCGAGGTGCTGGTGCGCATCGATGCCGTGGCGATCTGCGCGACAGACCTGCAGATCATCGACCACGGCGCGCCGGCGATGATCGGCGGCGGCGAACCGTTCAACAAGATGTTTACCCCGGGTCACGAATACATGGGCACTGTGGCGGCGCTCGGCCCGGGCGTGGACGAGTACCGCATCGGCCAGCGCGTCACCGTGGAGGTCCATGCCGGCTGCGGGCAGTGCAAACGCTGCCGCCAGGGCATGTACACGGCCTGCCTGAACTACGGCCTGAACCACGGTGACGTTGACAAGGGCCACCGCGATCGTGCCCGAAGCCACCCCCATCGTCGACATCTACCACGCCCGCGAACACCTGCATGACCTGGCCGCTGGGCTCGCGCCCGTCCTCGGCGACGGCCACGACGACTGGCTGCACGCCCGGCTGGCCGCTGGAACATCCCCGGCGCCACCGGCATCCTCACCCTCCGATGCGAACAAGCCAGCAACCGCTTCGAGCACATCTGGACACGGCCGACTCCGGGCACCGCGGGCCGCGGATCGACTGCGGTGCCGGGCATCATGC
>NZ_JBKQTQ010000217.1:0-12870 GCF_052143115.1 Mycobacterium sp. | reverse complement strand
CGAACTCAGTCCGCAGGGCCGGGCGCCAGCGCCGCCGACGGTGTTCAGGATGCAGATACAGCTCCGGAACCGCTTCCAGCGGAGCCAGCACCACCGTCAATTGCAGCTTTGCGTTCCGCTGGTGGCGATGACCTCGGCGTGGTGCACGAGGCGATCGATCATGGCTGCGGCTACGACGTCGTCGCCGAACACTTCGCCCCATCGAAGGGTTTGTTGCTGGTGACGATGAGACTGGCCCGTTCGTAGCGGGAAGACACCAGCTGGAAAAACAGGTTGGCCGCTTCGGGCTCGAACGGGATATAGCCCACCTCGTCGACGACCAGCAGCGGATAGCGGGCCAGACGGACGAGTTCAGCTTGTAGGGTGCCGCCGTGGTGGGCGGCGGCCAGGCGATCGACCCATTGCGACGCGGTGGCGAACAGGACCCGGTGGCCGGCTTGGCAGGCGCGGATCGCGATCCCGATCGCCAAGTGTGTTTTCCCGGTTCCGGGTGGACCGAGGAATACCACGTTGTCCTTTGCGGTCACGAAGTCCAGGGTGCCCAAGTGTGCGATGGTGTCACGTTTGAGACCCCGGGCGTGGTCGAAGTCGAACTCCTCCAACGACTTCCGAGACGGGAAGCGGGCGGATCGGATGCGGCCTTCGCCGCCGTGGGATTCCCGGGCGGACACCTCACGCTGCAAACACGCCGCTAGGAACTCCTCGTAGCTCCAGGTTTCGGTGCGGGCACGCTCGGCGAGCCGGTCGATGGCCTCACGCAGGGTCGGCGCCTTCAGCGCCCGGGTCAGATACGCCAGCTCCGCGGTCACGGGGGGCAACCGGATAGCACTCACCGTTGACATTGCCCGCACGATGAAGTCATTTCAGCCGAATCAGATCGTGCTCATGCACGCCAACCTGCCCACCATTACACCTGACGAACCTGGGCTCGCGGTACAGCAGACGAACGACCTCGCGACTCGCGACTTCCGCCCCTACTCCGCGCCGGTCCGGTGATGGTCGCATCTAAAGCGTCGGTAACAGATAACTATCAGCTAATTCGAGCAGATCAGCTGGCAAGACAAGGAGGCTCAGATGACGGGCAACGATGACGGCACCAAGACTTGCCGAATCGACGTGCTGATCGAAGAGCACGAAGAGCGCACCCGTGCAAAGGCGCGACTGTCCTGGGCAGGCAAGAAGTTCGTCGGTGTTGGTTTGGCACGACTCGATCCGGCCGACGAGCCGGTGACCCAGATCGGCGACGAACTTGCGATCGCCCGGGCGTTGTCCGATTTGGCGAATCAGCTGTTCGCTTTGACATCAACCGATATTCAAGCCAGCACTCACGAGCCGGTCACGGGTCTGCACGACTGAACAAGGCCCGCGCAAGGATGTGCGACGGTGTACCGCGGCCACGATGACCTTTGGCCCTACGGCGACGATTTGCGAGAGCGTAGCAACGAATCATGAGACAGAGACCCGATTCACCAGCTGTTCTCGACGTCGAGGTAACGACGCATGGGCAGCTAGATCTCGCGCGCCAGCACCGCCACTTGCTCGAGCGTGCCCGGTTCCTGGAAAAGGTGGGTGGCGCCAGGGACCACGGCGACCTCGCACTCGGCAGGGATCGCCGCTTGTGCCTGCCGGTTGAGCTTAAGGGCCATCTCGTCGCGTCCACCCACTATCAACAGGGTCGGAGCGTGCACGTCGCTCAGTGCTTCGCGCGCGAGATCAGGATGCCCGCCGCGGGATACCACCGCCGCTACTTTGACACCGGGATGTGCGGCCGCAGCCAGGGCCGCGCCCGCACCGGTGCTGGCACCGAAGTAACCGACCGGCAATGACGCGGTGTCGGGTTGGCCGGCCAGCCAACCCGTGACATCGACCAATCGGCGGGCGAGCAATGCGATGTCGAAGACGTTGGCGCGGTTGCGTTCTTCATCGGGTGTCAGCAGGTCTAAAAGCACAGTGGCGAACCCGGCGTTGTTGAGGACCTCGGCGACATATCGATTGCGCGGGCTGTGTCTGCTGCTCGGGCTGTGTCTGCTGCTTCCGCTGCCATGCGCGAACACGACGACCCCCGTCGCGTGCTCGGGAATGGTCAAATGCCCAGCCACCGAGGCCTGCCCAGCAGTCACCCGGATTTCCTCGTCACGCAGCGGCGGATCGTCGGCGCCGGCGCTGGCGACTGCACGAAAACCGCTGCGGGCGCGCTTGAGGAGCGCGACCACCTCGTCGTCTGAGGTCTGCCCGAAGTTGCGGTAACCCTGACCAACGGCGAAATACGGCACCGGCGTTTCCAGGCACACCACCTCGTCCGCGTACTCGGCAAACTGTTTGGCGGTGTCGCCGGCCCCGATGGGAATCGCCAACACCACCCTGCTGGCCCCCTCGGCTCGGGCCACCTGGCAGGCAGCCTGCGCGGTCGCTCCGGTCGCGATGCCGTCGTCGATGATCACCGCCGTTCGCCCCTTCAGCGAACTCCGGGCATGGTCAGCGCGGAAGCGTTCGGACCGGCGTAGCAGCTCGGCTCGCTCCTTGCGTTCGACCGCAGTCATTTCCTCGTCGCTGAGGTGAGCCTCTCGCACGACGGAATGATTGATTACCCGCACACCGCCTTCGCCGATGGCGCCGAAGGCTAACTCCGGGTGAAGGGGCACCCCCAGCTTGCGTACCAGCAGCACATCGAGGGGGCTCCCAGCGCCTTAGCGACCTCGAAGGCCACCGGGACCCCGCCTCGCGGCAGACCGAGCACCACTACATCTTGATCGCGCAAAAAGTCCATGCGCGAAGCCAATTGCCGTCCGGCATCGGCACGATCATCGAACCGCATCATGAGTCGAGTCTGGATGCTGTCACGGCCCGCCGGTATGGCCACAAGTCCTTTAACCAACCGACGAAGTTCCCGAAAACCGCTACGCATCGCCACGATTGACGCCGATTCTAGGATTGTTGTCTGGCAAGTCTGTCGGTCGCGATGTATCGCAGCAACGCACCGACCCCGTCCGCGGGTGCGATCCGGTCATCGGCTCGAACCAATGAGGCGCCAACCGCGATTGCGGCGAACGGCAACGCCTCATCGGCCCTTGCCACGCGTTCCACCGGTTCGCCGAGTTCGGACAGCACGTCGGCATCGGGCGCGACCGTGGTAAGTGCTTTGCCGGTGACCACAGTGGCGTCGCCCAGCTCACCGACGATCAGCGTGTCGATGTCGCCGTCACGCAGCGCCGCGCATACGGCAGCGACCCCTTCGGCCGCCAACCCCGAGCCGCGCCCGATTTCGGCTTCAAACCGATCAGCGATGTCGGCCATTTCGATGCGGTGGCGCCGAGCGAACTCCGCGGCCGTCAGCTGGCGGATCTCGTCGGAATCGATACCGCTCTTGCGCGCTTCGGCATGTAGTTGTGACACCCGCCGGGTCACGCGCTCCGGTAATTCGGCAACCACATCCGTGCGTGCACGAACCGCGCCACACAGGAAGACCACCTCGGGATCCGCTTCGTCCACCAGCCGCGTCAGGTGGTCGGCGACCGCGCGGCAGTTCATGCGGATAGCTTCCTCGGTCGTGTGCTGGAAGTCGCCGTAGCCGTTCCAGCCGGCAGTGACCGGCTTGTGCACCGGGTATCCAGCGCCCTCGATGCTGGTGGAACTGACGGCGCCCCCCTGGTACAGCGTGACGTCGGCGCCGGTGTGATCAACCGCGGCAAACACATAGGTCGGTCGCCGCATCTCCAGGTCGATCAACGGCACGATGTACGGGTAATCCGATAGGCGAACCACCGTGACCGGTGGCGGGCTGATCAGTTGCTCGTTGACCAGCACCTGATCGCTGGTCGCGATCACCGCGCGGCCGCGCCGACCCACGGCGGGTCGATGGTTGAGCACGGCTTCCCCAAGCGTGCCGATGATTTCCGTGCCCGCGCCCCGGTCCTCGAGATGCTTGCGGATATCGCGCCATTTCGCTTCGAGTTGCTCGACCGCGTCTGCGGTGTCGTGTGAATCGTCGAAATATACCGAGGCAAAAGGACCTTCTGCTTTTACCAGCCACCTGAGGCGTTCTGATCGCATGCCATCCCTCTCCACTGTTGCGCCGCCTGCGCTTGTGCCTGCTGTTCGCCAACCGTATGAAGGGCGAACGTGGCGCCGCGAGAGTCGTTAGCCCCCCGATGTGGGTCTTAAGTCCCGGTCACCGAGGGCCTCGACTTAGTCGCAGCGGCGGCCGCGGCCGTGCATTGCTGGGTGTGGCGTAGCCTTTCAAGTTCCCGTGCGATCCGTGGGCTGACACCCACGGGGTAGGACCAGCCGGTAGCTTCCAACGAACGAAGCTGAGGCGGAAGCCGATCGATCTGCCGGCGCGCCCAGTTTCGTGACGCCCGCAATCCGGGATCGTATTGCGGAAGGCGCCAGCCGTTCTTCATGACAGGAACCAGCAGCGGCTCGCCATCGAGCTCTTCGTCGGGCTGGCCGATCGTGTCGCCAGCGAAGACTCCGTGGTCGAGCTGGCGTGCCACCTGCTTGCGGCCCGGATAGATCACCTTGCCGCTGGAGAACTTGGTCCGCCCGGCGCCGTCGTACTCCACCAGCTTGTACGCCATGTCGAGCGCAGGTGCGTCTTGGGCCACAGCGAGTTTGGTTCCCACAGCGAACGCATCGATGGGGCAGCCATCATCCATCAGCGCCGCGATTCGGTACTCGTCGAGACCGGACGAAGCGAAGATCTTGACCTGGTTCAAACCCGCCGCGTCGAGCTTTGCGCGTGCCGCCTTCGACAGCGCACCGAGGTCCCCGGAATCGAGCCGGATTGCTGCGACGCGCCGATTTTCGGCGAGTTCGATGACGTGATCGACACCGCGCAGCGTGTCGTACGTATCGACGAGCAAGGTTGTGCCCGGATAGAGCCGGGCGAATGCGTCAAATGCGTCGAGCTCGTTGTCGAAGGCTTGAATGAAGCTGTGAGCCATCGTGCCGAACGCGGGGATTCCGTACTCGCGGGCCGCAAGCAGGTTCGATGTGCCCGCTATGCCGGCGAGGTAGCTGGCCCGCGCGACCTTGACCGCCGCGTCGGTGCCGTGTGCGCGCCGCGCTCCGAAATCCACCACCATTCGTCCGCGGGCGGCTTCGACCACACGGGCAGCCTTGCTCGCGATCACGCTTTGCAGGTGAATCTGGTTCACCACGAAGGTCTCGGCGAGTTGGGCTTCCAGAATTGGTGCGATCACCTGCACGATCGGCTCGTTGGGAAAGACCACAGTCCCTTCCGGCACCGCCCACACGTCTCCGGTGAAGCGAACTGCGGAGAGCGACTGCAGGAATTCCTCGGTAAACAGTCGCAATCCGCGCAAGTAGGCAATGTCCTCCCGCCGGAATTGAAACGTTTCGAGGAAGTCGAGCACGTCTGACAGGCCGGCAGCCATCACATAGGACCGGCCCTGGGGGACTTTGCGAAACAAGGTCTCGAACACGGCCGTTCCCGACATGTGTTCAGCCATATAGGCCTGCGCCATGGTGACCTCATAAAGGTCAGTGAACAGCGCAGGAAAATATCGGGGCGTCATGGCGACTGTTATCCGTTGCCTCTCGTTTCGGTCGTACGGGGTGGATCTCATGGGTGCACGGACTCATGTTGTCGTGCTTA
This sequence comes from Mycobacterium sp., assembly GCF_052143115.1. Lineage (GTDB taxonomy): Bacteria > Actinomycetota > Actinomycetes > Mycobacteriales > Mycobacteriaceae > Mycobacterium. Next base: position 7,253 of record NZ_JBKQTQ010000217.1, on the reverse strand, counting down.
GCTTTTCGCTACCGAGCTTTAAGCCACGCGCATCGGTCGTTGTCAGGTCTGCACGCTCCTCATTGTTCGTAGAGAGCCGAGAGGCGGTCTGCAAACTTCTCCACGACTACCTTGCGACGCAACTTCATGCTCGGCGTGAGATCGCCAGCCTCGATGGAGAGCTCGCGGTCGATGATCGTGAATCTCTTGATCTGCTCCCAGCGATTCAGTTCCAGGTTCAGCTCGTCGATGTAGCCGGCGATCAGTTCCTGTGTTTTCCCATCGCGGGCTATCTCGGCGAAGGAATTGCCCTCCAGACCATGCTTGCCGGCCCAGTCGGTGATCGCTTCGTTGTCGAGGCTGACCAGCGCCACGCAGTAGGGCTTAGCCTCCCCGTAGGCGAGAAGCTCGCTCACATACGGGCAGAGGCCCTTGAATTTCGCATCGATCGCCGACGGCGCCACGTACTTGCCTTGCGAGGTCTTGAACATGTCCTTCTTGCGGTCGGTGATCCGCAGATAGCCGTCGGCGTCGATCTCCCCGACGTCGCCGGTGTGGAACCAACCGTCCTCGTCGAGTGCCTCGGCGGTGGCGTCCGGCAGATCGTGGTAGGCGGTCATCACGCCAGGTCCCCGCAGCAAGATCTCGCCGTCGTCGGCGATCTTTGCCTCGGTGGCCGGGAACGGCCAGCCGACCGTTCCGAATCTGTATGCGTTGGGGCGGTTGATAAATGATGCGGCCGCGGTCTCGGTCAGCCCGTAGCCCTCGAGCACGATGATGCCGACGGCGTCGAACCATTGCGCGACGTCACGGTCCAGAGCGGCGGCCGCGGAGACGAAGAACCGCATCCGCCCACCGAACCGCTCGCGGATAGTGGAGAACACCAGCCGGTCGGCCACCTTGTAGGCCAGCGATGACGCTAACGAAGGCTTCTTCCCGGCTTGCCGGGCTTCCGACACCCGCATGCCGATCCCAATTGCCAAGTCGAACATCTTTTTCGTGAGCCTGCCCTGCTCGGCGACCATCCCCTCGATGCGCGCATGTGCCTTCTCGAAGATGCGCGGCGCGGCACCCATGATGGTGGGACGCAGGGCCGCGAGGTTATCGACAATCCTCTCGACGCGGCCGTCGATCGCGGTGGGGAAGCCGAGCTGCAGCGGCAGTGCCAGCATCACTTTGCCGAATGCGTGTGCCAGTGGCAGCCACAGGAAGTTCAGGTCGTCGGGGCCGAGGATGTTGAGCGCGTCAATGGCCGCGGCGGTGTACGTCCATGCCCCGTGGGTCAGTCGCACGCCTTTCGGCCGCCCGGTGGTGCCGGAAGTGTAGATGAGGCTGGCGAGCTGGTCGGGGCCGATGGTTGCGACCCGCTCCTCGATGGTGTTGGGCGAGTCGGCGAGCAGTTGCTTACCCAACTGCTCCAGCTCGTAAAGGGTGATCACCCAGTCGCCGTCGCCCTTGCCGTCGATGATCACGACCTTGCTCACATCGGGCAGTTCGGTGCGATGTTCGAGCAGTTTGACCACCTGGGTCTGATCCTCGGCGACCACGACCCGGCTTCCTGAGTTGGCGATGATGTACGCGACATCGGCGCCCATAGTCGTCGGGTACACGGTGGTGGTCGCGGCGCCGGCGCACATTATGGCGAAATCGACGAGCACCCACTCGTAGCGCGTCGAAGATGCGAGCGCGACCCGATCCTCCGGGTCGATCCCCAGTGAGATCAGCCCCGCGGCGATGTGGCGCACGCGCTCACCGACCTGCTGCCAGGTCACGCTCTCCCAGCCGTCGTCGTGCGGATACCGAAAGGCTTCCGCGTGCGGGGTCGCGGCGACGCGGTCGAGGAACATCCGTGCCACCGACGGCGCGCGATTCTCGATCTTGGTAAAGTCGGGCCTCTCTTGCGAGGCGAGTGGTGCGTTCATGTTGCTAATCCGTTCATTCCGAACTGAATAGCGGTGGGGCGGTGATCTGGTCACACCTTCGATCCTGCTGGGTTCTCCAGGTCGGGAATAGAGACCAAAGTCATCCGGATGTTCGGCAATCGTTTCTTTCCGACGAAGCCGGGTGTTCTGCGCAACGTCAGGCTGTCGGGCCGCCCTTCTTCTGGCGTGGTTCCGTATTCAACTGGCAACGGCTACATCAACGGATAAGCACTCGCCTAGGGCATAGGTTGCCGACCAATCACCTACACGCACCGCGCGTGCAAGGTCGTCAACCAACGGGCTGTGGGCGCTCACTTCCGCCAACCACGCGGACACCGTGGCCGTGATCTGGTGAGCGGGTACACGGGCCATATGTCCGTGCTGCAGCCGATCGGTCAACTGATAGATCGTGGTCGTCCCCCTGCGCTGTGGCCAATGATGCCGCCATATCGCTGAATTCATCGTCTTCTCCCGGCTAGCCTTATCGGTCCATCCGACCACTGCCGCTAGCCGAGACACAGAGGCCAAGAGCACGACTACCGGAATGCTTTGGTCTCGCTTCGGACCTGCCGAAGTCCCAGCCCGACAGGGTCTTTTGTCGCTGCGCTTACCCACTTACTGCCCAGGCGATGGCTGGGCCGGTCGCGTACCGTACATCTGGTGACGGCGCATTGCGGGGTACCCGGCTTTTGGGGCACTGCGATACAGGAATTGGCGAGATGACCGCTGTATCAACGGATCACCGTCGGCAGTTGGCGCCGGAGCGGCGCGAATCAGGCACTCGCGCCGGGCTGCCAAGCGGGCTGGCGTGAGTGCCGCTAGCACCGAGGAGTTGGCGGCGCTGCGTGTGTTCGCCGATGTCCCGGCTGAGGATCTGGCGGCATTGGCTGCCAGTCTGGAGCCCCTGCATGCGGCCGCCGGCGAGGTCCTGATGCGGCAGGGTGAGCGAGCGGTGTCGTTTTCGATCATCGCGTCCGGTCGAGTCGAGATCAGGCACGTCGGCCCGGATGGGCAGATCGCGGTGACCGAGCTGTCGCCAGGGACGATTGTCGGTGAAATCGCTTTGCTGCGAAATGCACCCAGAATGGCGACGGTGATCGCGAAAGATGACGTGTGCGGCTATGTCGGATACGACGGCGCTTTCGAGTGCATGCTGGCCATTCCGGTCGTCGCCGATCGGATGGTCCGTACCGCGCGGCAGCGGTTGGCCGCATACATCGCCCCGATCCCGGTATCGGCCAAAGGCGGTGCCGGGCTATTGCTGCGCCCGGTCCTGCCCGGTGATGCCGAGCGGTTCAAGAGCAATGGTTCATTCTCGCGGGAGACTCTGTACCGGCGGTACCAGGGTGGCGCTCCGACTGAGGGGCGGCTGGCCTACCTGTTCGAGGTTGATTACGTTGACCATTTCGTCTGGGTCGTTACCGACGGCGTGGACGGTCCGGTCGTCGCCGACGCACGCTTCATCCGGGATGAACACGACCTCGCCTCGGCAGAGGTTGCGCTCACCGTGGCGGACGCCTATCAGGGCCGCGGGATCGGGACACTGCTGCTCGGTGCGCTGGCGGTCGCTGCCCGCGTCGACGGCATCGAGCGGTTTCACGGCCGGGTGCTTTCCGACAATCCGCCCGCGCGTGCGTTGGGCGATAAGGTGAACGCCCGCTGGGAGCAGGAGGAACCCGGGGTGGTCACTACGACGGGGCAGATCCCGGCCGCCGATGACCTACCCCTCGATTACGACACGCGCTTGCAGATCCAGCATGTGGCCCGTCAGGTGATCCGTGCGTTCGATTGACCCGGCCAAATGTGACCAATGCCCCGGGCCTTGGTGCCTTTGCGCCCTTACCGGATGGCGAGGTGCCTACGCAGCATGGATCCGTTCGGGCCATGTTCTGGAAAGGAGTTGGGCAATGAAGTCGCTCATCATCTGCGTTTCGAAATCCCACGGCAATACTCGCCGCGTCGCCGATCGGATGGCTGAGGTGTTTGATGCTGAGGTCAGTCAGTCGACCCCGAAACGCTCGGCGAGTACGACCTCGTAGGCTTCGGGTCCGGCATTTATTTCATGACGGTGGACGCGAGGCTACGGAACTTGATGTGTCGCCTACCAGCCGTTGACCACATCCGGGCGTTCACTTTCTTCACCAGCGGCGCCCGGGAGGTTCCGCTGTTGGGCTACAACAAGCCGGTTCGGAAACAGCTCGAATCGAAGGGCTTTGAGGTGATCGGTTCGTTTTCTTGCCGTGGGTTCGACACGGTTGGGCCATTCGGGTTCGTCGGCGGGATCAACAGGGGACGGCCTAATGACCACGACCTCGATCGGGCCGCGGCATTCGCGGCACGCATTCGCAAACGGGTCGAGGGCTCCCAGGCTGCTTCATGACCTATGGCAAGCAAGACTGCGCCCCTCCCATCCTGGCGCTGGTGCGCGGCCTCGTCGCCGAGGTTCACCCGCATGCCGCGCCGCCCTCGGTGACGCTTGACAGTACTTTCGACAACCTGGGCATCGGCAGCCTTGAGTTGGCGGAATTGTTGCTGCGCGTCCAGGATAAATTCGGGGTGGCACTGCCGCCCCACATCTTGGCCAGTGCGGAGACGCCGCGCGACCTGTTAGCGGCCGTCGCTCGCGGCCAGCCCGCCGTGGGGGAGGACCGTGGCATGGTTTCACTTCCGGCCACCGCGCCGGGTGGTCTGGCGCCAGACACGACGTTGACCCTGAACGACGTCCTCAGCTGGCATGTCAGCGCGACCCCGGACCGAACGCACATCCGCATCCTCGACGATGCTGGCGGCCCCGTGGACGTGAGCTATGCCACGCTGCACCAGGAGGCGGCTGCGGTAGCGGCCGGGTTGATCGCGCACGATGTCATGCCGGGCGAGACGGTCGCCATCATGTTGCCCACCTGCCGGGCGTATTTCGTCACCTTTGCCGGTGTGGTCCTCGCCGGCGCCGTACCCGTTCCCGTCTACCCGCCGGCCCGGCCGTCCCAGCTGGCGGACCATCTGCGCCGCACGACCGGCATCCTCGCGAACGCCCGGGCCACGCTGCTGGTCACCGTGCCTGAGGCCGTTACCCTTGGCCACCTGCTGCGCTCGAACGTCGAAAGCCTGCGGCACGTCGTCGTTCCCGAATCCCTCACGGGCGCAGGCGAAGACGTGCTTCCGCGACCGCGAGCCGACGACTTCGCGCTGGTCCAATACACCTCGGGCAGCACCGGGCAGCCCAAAGGGGTCGCGCTCACGCACCGGAACCTGCTCGCCAACATCCGGGTGATGGGTCGGGCTGCGGCGGCGTCCGGGTCGGACACGTTCGTCAGTTGGCTGCCGCTATATCACGACATGGGTTTGATCGGTGCGTGGCTGGGGTGCATGTATTTCGGTGTCCCGCTGGTGGTGATGAGCCCCCAGGCGTTCCTGATTCGCCCGTCACGATGGCTCTGGGCGATCCACGCCAACCGCGCGACCATGTCGGCTGGCCCGAACTTCGCCTACGAGCTTTGCCTCGCCAAGGTCCGCGACGATGAGATCCAAGGACTCGACCTGAGCTCGTGGCGGTTGGCCTACAACGGCGCCGAGCCGGTGAGCCCCGCGACGATCGAGCGGTTCGCAAATCGCTTCGCTCCGTATGGGTTCCGGCGGGAAGCGATCACGCCGGTGTACGGGCTGGCCGAGTCCGCGGTGGGTCTAACGTTCCCACCGCTGGGCCGGGGTCCGCTCGTCGACCGAATCCGCCGAGATGCATTCGTGCGTTCCGGGCGAGCCGAACCGGCGGAACCGGGTGCGCCGGACGACCTCCGTTTCGTCGCCTGCGGCCAACCACTGCCAGGCCACGAGATCCGGATCGTCGACGCCGCCGGCAACGAGTTGGGTGATCGCCGTGAAGGTCGCATCGAGTTCCGCGGTCCGTCGGCAACCGCCGGCTATTTCAACAACGCGCTGGCGACGCGTGCACTGTTTCACGACGATTGGCTCGACACAGGCGACCTGGGGTATGTGGCCGGCGCTGACCTGTACGTCACCGGCCGGGTCAAGGACCTGATCATCCGGGCCGGCCGTAACCTCCACCCGGCGGAACTGGAAGAGGCGGTCGGCAACCTCAAAGGTGTCCGCAAGGGATGCGTGGCGGTATTCGCCTCTCCCGACCCATCAGGGGGCCCCGAGCGACTCGTCGTCATGGCCGAGACCCGAGCGACCCGAGACGACGCCCGCGCCGCTTTGTGCTCCGAAATCGCCGCCACCGCAGTGGATCTGCTAGGGGTGGCTCCCGACGATGTGGTCTTGGCGCCGCCGCGCACGGTACTGAAAACCTCGAGCGGCAAGATCCGGCGGGCCGCTAGCCAGGAGATTTACCAGGCCGGGAAGGTCGGCGTGCGGCCACGTGCGATGTGGTGGGAGTTGGCCCGGCTTCGCCTCCGCGGCGCCCTGCCGTCGCTGCGCCGAGCTGGTCGCGCGGCGAGCGCTGTGGCGTTCGCCGTCTATACGTGGGTCGTGTATACGGTTCTTGGGTTGTCGGTTGCCGTCTTGTTGCTGTTGCTACCGCGACCGCAATGGCGCTGGCGGGTGGCCCAGGGATCGATGCGGCTGCTGGCTCGCCTTACCGGTACGCCGATTGCGGTGCATGGCCTCGACCAGCTCCCAGCAGGGACCTCCATCGCGGTGGCCAACCACGCCAGCTGGATCGACGGGCCGGTGCTGGCTGCGGTGATGCCACAGTCGTTCCACTTAGTCGCGGGTGAAGTGCTCGAGCGTCAGGCACTCAACGGATTCGTGCTCAGGCGGCTGGGCCACCAGTTCGTCGAACGCCACCAGCGCGCGCACGGCGTGGCCGACGCCGACCGGCTGGCTGCCCTGGTGCGAGCCGGACAGTCGCTCGTCATCTTCCCCGAAGGCCGCCTGGCCCGCGCCCCCGGGTTGCGGCCCTTCCACATGGGCGCATTCGTGGTGGCCGCCGAAACCGGTGTGCCCGCCGTCCCCGTGGCCATCCGCGGGACGCGGACAATCCTGCGGCCAGAGCACCGCTTTCCGCGACGGGGAGCCGTCGACATCGCGGTTGGTGAGCCGATTTGGCCGTCGGGCGCCGACTGGGCTGCGGCAGTGGAACTGCAGCACGCCGCGCGGAACGCCGTCATGCGCCTTTCGGGGGAGCCGGACGTCGAATGACTAATGACCGATGGCCGGGCGGTGCCGCTCGGGCAACCGTTTGACCATCGGCCCTGGATCGTTGAGCCGTTACGAGTGTTTGCCGCCTACCGCCTGGCCCGCGCTTCGCACCACGCCGCGGAAGAACTCGATCCGCCCGGTGACCAGCTCTTCGGTTAAGTCCAGGGCGGCGTCGATGACGTTCTTGCGCCGCGC
>NZ_JBKQTQ010000216.1:0-12244 GCF_052143115.1 Mycobacterium sp. | reverse complement strand
ATATCAGAAGGGCGGCGGCTCGTCGTCGGCGGCGGGGGGTGCGGGGCCGCAGGATGCGGCTTGGCGTGCTTGGCGGTTGTGTCGGCGTTGGCTGGTGATGTAGTTGGCCCGGTTTTGGGCGCGGGTGTGTCGGCGTTGGGGCATCATGGCGGCGCGGTCGCAGCGTGAGCCGGTCGGTGGGGGCTGGGGTGGGGCCAGCTGGCCGGTCGGCGTGCACAGGGTGGGGAATAGCAGTGCACTGCCAGGGGTGGTGATGTAGGTCTGTCCGGAGGGTGCTGTCCAGATCAGGGTGCCGTCGGGGAGTTGGTGGTCGTGCCAGCCCCAGAAGGTTTTGATCAAGTGGTGTTGGCGGCATAGGCAGGTGAGGTTGGAGGCGTGGGTGGGGCCGCCGTCGGCGTAGGCGATCGTGTGGTCGAGGTCGCAGTGCCGCGCGGGTCGATCGCAGCCAGGGAATCGGCAGGTCAGATCCCGGCAGCGGACAAAGTCCGCCAATGCCTGCGACGGTGTGTAGCCGGCTTCTGGCGGGGCGTCGCTGGGGTGCACCAGTGGCCGCCGGGTGGCCGAGTGGGCCAGGTCGGCGATCAGCTCGGCGGGGATGAGGGCGTCGGCGCCGATCATCGAGGCCGGGGTGGTTGCGGTGCCCTCGAGGCTGGCCGCCTCGGCGATGACGTGAATCACTACCGGCACCGGTGGTGGTGTGGCGCCGGCGGGGCAGTCGGGCCGTGCGCAGCGACAGGCGAGCCGGTCGGCGCCGGCGGCTAAGGCGCCCATGGCGTCGGCGCGGCGTTGGTTGCGGGTGCGTGGATCGCCGGCACACACGCTGGCGGCCAGCGTGTCGAGTCGCGCGTCCACGGCGTGGGCGTCGGTGGTGATCAGCCGGCCGAAGATTTCGGTCAGGCCCTCGCCGCTGTCCCAGATCGACACTTCCCGACCGGCCTGGCGTTCGCGCCGGCGGCGCAGCGCATCACCGTCGGCGCGGGCCACGATCCGGTCCACCTGAGCGGCCAGCCGGCCCTGGGTCATGCCCGGCCACCGGGCCGCCTTGGCGGCCAGTTGGGCATCGACGGCGGCCATCACGCCGGGTTCGGTGATCAAATCGGTGCGGTAGACGATCGTCTGGAACATTCGATAGTCGATGTCCCCGGCCCGCAGCAGCGCCCCGACTCGCGGCAGCCGCAACCGCATCGCGCGCGAGTAATACAGATAGCTCGCGGCCAGCGCCTGGGTGACGCTCAACGCCGCAGCCACCTCAGCCGCCACCGCTTCCTGGGTGTCGGTGCACCAGGTTTCGCGCTGGCCGACCTCACGCAACCGCATCACGTCGAGCTCGCCGATCACCGCCAGCCGCTGCCCGGCCGCCTGGTTTTCCGCCCGCGCCGCCGCAGCGATGCGCTCCACCAACACCGCCGACGACGCCTGATCGAACATACATTCGATTATGCCAGCCGGCTCCGACAAGAAATCCAGCGCCGCCGTACCGGTCCAAGTAGCGGCAGCCCGCTGCTCCGCGGGCCGTTCCGGCCCGCATCGTCGCCGGGCGGGAGGCCGATGATCCCACTCGCCCCCTCGCCGCTACGCGGCTGGGGGTGCCCCACCGCGGGCCGTTCCGGCCCGCATCGTCGCCGGGATAGGCTCTCCCCATGGTTAAGCCCGCCACGCGCCGGAAAGTCGCCGCCGCCATCGCATTGGTTCCGCTCGTCGCTTCGGTCGCGTTGTTGAGCTCGTGCAAGCCGAACCAGCCACCGGCGACCGCCCCCGGGACCACGCCGTCGATCTGGACCGGGTCGCCGTCTCCGTCGGGGACCCAACAGAAGGGTGGGCCGGTGGCACCGGAGAGCCTGACCACCCACCTGATCGCGCCTGACGGCGCCAAGGTGGCGACAGCCAAGTTCGAGTTCGCGGACGGCTATGTGACGATCACCGTCGAGACGACCGGTGAGGGTCGACTGAGCCCCGGTTTTCATGGCGTCCACATCCACTCGGTGGGCAAGTGTGAGGCCAACTCGGTTCCGCCGGCTGGCGGTGAGCCGGGCGACTTCTTGTCTGCCGGTGGGCATTACCAGGCGCCGGGGCATACCGGTGATCCCATGAGCGGGGACCTGACCTCACTGCAGGTCCGCAAGGACGGCGCAGCGTTGTTGGTGACGACCACCGACGCGTTCACCAAGGACGATCTGCTGACCGGCAAGGGAACCGCGATCGTCATTCACGCGGGAGCCGACAACTTCGGCAACATTCCGGCGGATCGTTACACCCAGGTCAATGGGTCACCGGGCCCCGACCAGACCACGATGTCCACCGGTGACGCCGGCAAGCGGGTGGCGTGCGGTGTCATTGGTGCCGGCTAGCGCGCCGACCAGCAGGGCAAGTGCCCATATCGACTTCGACGGCTCACCCCGGCCGACGATCGGGGTGGAGTGGGAGTTCGCGCTCGTCGACGCGCAGACGCGTGATCTGAGCAACGAGGCCACCGCGGTGATCGCCGAGATCGGCGAAAACCCGCGCGTGCACAAGGAATTGCTGCGCAACACCGTCGAGATCGTCAGCGGTGTGTGTGACTGCACTGCGCAGGCGATGGAGGATCTGCGCGAGACGCTGACGCCCGCTCGGCGGATCGTCCGGGACCGTGGCATGGAACTGTTCTCCGCGGGCACGCACCCGTTCGCGCGGTGGTCCACCCAAAAGCTCACCGACGCACCGCGGTACGCCGAGCTGATCAAGCGCACCCAGTGGTGGGGCCGGCAGATGTTGATCTGGGGTGTGCACGTTCATGTCGGAATCTCCTCGGCGCACAAGGTGATGCCGATCATGACGGCACTGCTCAACTACTACCCGCACCTGCTGGCGCTGTCGGCGTCGTCGCCGTGGTGGGGTGGGGAGGACACCGGGTACGCCAGCAACCGGGCGATGATGTTTCAGCAGTTACCCACCGCCGGGTTGCCGTTTCACTTCCAGTCCTGGGCGCAGTTCGAAGGTTTCGTCTACGACCAGAAAAAGACCGGCATCATCGACCACATGAACGAGATCCGTTGGGACATCAGGCCTTCACCGCATCTCGGCACTCTCGAGGTGCGGATCTGCGACGGTGTGTCCAACCTTCGCGAGCTGGGCGCGCTGGTGGCGTTGACGCATTGTCTGATCGTCGACCTCGACCATCGGCTCGACGCCGGTGAGCCGCTGCCGACCATGCCGCCCTGGCATGTTCAGGAAAACAAATGGCGTGCAGCGCGTTACGGGTTGGATGCGGTGATCATTCTCGACGCCGAAAGCAATGAGCGGTTGGTCACCGATGACCTGCCCGACCTGCTGAATCGCCTTGAGCCGGTTGCGAAGTCGCTGCATTGCGTCGACGAGTTGGCCTCGGTGGCCGATATCTGGCGGCTCGGCGCGTCATATCAGCGACAGCGGCGGGTCGTCGAGGAGCACGACGGGGATCTGCGCGCCGTTGTCGACGCGCTGGTCGGTGAGCTGGATATCTAATGGTGTCAGCGGCCGAATCCGCCCTGATGGCGATGTTCCCTCTCCAGTCGGCGCTGCTGCCCGATGAGGGTCTGCCGATGCAAATCTTCGAGCCTCGCTACACCGCGCTGGTACGGGACTGCATGCGCGACGACGATCCTCGTTTCGGTGTTGTGCTGATTTCCCAGGGCCGCGAGGTCGGCGGCGGCGATGTTCGCTGCGACGTCGGGACGGTGGCCAGGATCACCGAATGCGTGGACCTCGCCGGCTCGGGTCGGTTCATGCTGCGTTGCCGGACGGGCGAACGGATCCGGGTGTGCGACTGGTTGCCCGACGATCCCTATCCGCGGGCGATGGTGCAGGCCTGGCCAGACGAACCGGGCGAATCGGTGACCGCAGACCAGCTGGAAGAGCTCGAAGATCGGGTGATGGCGTTGTTCGAGCGGATCGCGGCCGCCCGCAATGTCTTGTTGCCAGATCGGGCTGTGGTACTGGGTAGCGACGCTGACACCGTCGATCCCGGTCTGCGGCTGTACGCATTGGCGTCGCGCGTTCCCATCGGCCCGGCTGACCGCTACTCCGTGCTGGCCGCGCCGTCGGCCGCCGAACGGCTTGCCGCCCTGGGCGACGCGGTGGATTCCGTTGCGGCGGTGATCGAATTCCAGCTCTCGGAGTAACCTGCTAGACGAATTCGCCGTTCAGCCGGGCCTCGATGAAGACGCTGCGCGGCGCAAGATCTTTCAACCCGCCCTCCGGCGGCCGGTCGTAGCGTTGCATCAGCTTCATGGCCTCGATCGCCCTGACCTTCCAGCGGCGTTCGGTCAGCCACTGCGTGAGGTCGGTGCGTTCCTCGAGATACCACAGCTCGGCATGGTCCGGCACGCTTGTCTCGCCAGTCTGGCTTAAGAATTGGCGGCGTCGCTCGAGGTATTCCGGATCGAAGAAGCTCGGGCTCAGGGCCTCGGCCGCGATCCGGCTGCCGTTGGCGCTGAGCGTCGCGACCCGCTCGAACAACAGATCCTGCCCGGCCGCCGGCAAGTAGGGCAACAGGCCTTCGGCAGACCACGCCGTCGGCGTCGACGGATCAAAACCGGCTTCGCGCAATGCTGTCGGCCAATCCGCCCGCAAATCGATCGGCACGGTCTGATACCTGATAGTGGGTCGAGCGCCTCGTGCGGCGAGTGTTTCAGCCTTGAACGCCAACACCTGCGGCTGGTCGATCTCATAAACGACGCTGCCGTGCACCCACGGCAGTCGCCAGGCCCGGGCGTCCAGTCCCGCGGCCAGAATCACGGCCTGGTCGATGCCGTTGGCGCCGGCGGCGATGAAGTATTCGTCGAACCACTTGGTGCGCACCGCGGCATAGCCTTTGAAGATCCGCTGTCGTTCGGTCACCGCCGACGGCTCCCACCCGCGGTCGATTGCGGCGTCGATGAAGAATTGCGCGTAGCGGTCGGTGAACAGGGGACAGTCGTAATCGGATTCAGCGGCGCGCGCCATGGCCACACCGAGCGCCGTCGCGCCGACGCTTTCGGTGATGTCCCAGCTGTCGTTGTCAGTCCGTGCCATCGCCACCATCCATCTCGCTTTGCATGCCCGAAAACCAGGCTAATGAAACTGGAAACCACGCGCTGAGCGCAGCGTGGCGTGGTGTACTTCGACGCGTGCATCCGGTGGCAGTCGAGGTCGATGCGGGTGTGGCGGTGATCACACTCAATCGCCCCGAGCATCTCAACGCCTACACCGCAGAGATGGGCACGCTGCTGAGCCGGGCGTACCGGGACTGCGACGAGGACGACGATGTCCGGGCCATCGTGGTGACCGGTGCGGGCCGGGCGTTCTGCGCTGGGGCGGATTTCTCGGGCAGCGCCTCACCGTTCGACGCCCCGGGGGACGACACCACGTTCTCTGCGTCGCCGATCGACCCGGCACCTTTCGAATTGCGCAAGCCGGTGATCGCCGCAGTCAACGGCCACGCCATTGGAATAGGCCTGACCATCGCGCTGCAGGCAGATATCCGCATCGTCGCCGATCACGCCAAATATGGTGTGGTGCAAGTCCGTCGGGGAGTGATGCCCAACTGCATGTCGCACTGGACATTGGCACACCTGACAAACCTGGGCGTGGCTGCCGAGGTGCTGTTGACCGGACGGACCTTCAATGGGGCCGAGGCCACCGCGTTCGGCATCGCCAACAAAGCGCTACCCGCCACGCAGGTACTCGATCATGCGATGGAGATGGCCCGCGACATCGTGACCAACGTGGCGCCGATGTCGGCGGCGCTGTGTAAGCGACTGCTGTGGGACACCGCGATCAACGGGTACACCCCGCGACAGGTTGCGGAGCTGGAAACGCAGCTGCACCATCGGGTGATGGGCAGCGACGATGCTCGCGAAGGAGTCTCCGCCTTCCTCGAACGGCGGCCGCCACGGTTCAGCTCGCGTCTCTCGGCCGACTGGACGCCGCTGCCAGAACCTGAGCCGGAGCCGTAAGCATGCACATCGACGTCATCGCAGATGGACTGGGCTTTACCGAGGGGCCGGTGTGGCTTCCCGATGACCGTGTGGCGCTGACGTCGATCAGCCACGGCTGTGTCTACATCGTCGATCCGCGCGACGGTGCGCTGGAACGCATCGACACCGGCGGCGGGCCAAACGGCTTGGCGTGCAGCGGCGACGGGACGTTGTATGTGGCGCAAAACGGCGGCACCTGGGGTGCCAGCGGTACTGCCGAGCCGGGTGTTCAGGTGATCACCGGTTCGCATGTCGACTACCTCGTCGAGGGGCTGGGAGCGCCGAACGATCTGACGTTCGGCCCGGACGGGCGGCTGTGGATCACCGACACCCGCGCGCAGTTTGACATCAGCACTCCCGACGCGGGGCTGCCTGGCCACGTCTACTCGACCGACGTTGACTCGGGTGATACCCGAGTGGTCATCGACGACGGACCGGTGTTCGTCAACGGGCTGGGCTTTGACCGCGATGGTTCGAGGTTGCTTGTTACGGCGACGCTGTCGTCGCAATTGCTGTCGTACGTCATCTCACCCGACGGGGCAGTCGGTGCACCAGAGATTGTGCACACTTTCGACGACGGCTGGCCCGACGGGATGACGGTGAGCGCCCACGGCGACTACTGGGTTGCCCTGACTGCCGCTGACCGGATCGGCGTCGTCGATACGTGGGGCCGGCGCGTCGGCGAAATCGGTTTGCCGGCAGGATCGCTACCCACCAACGTCTGCATCGGCGGGAGGCGGTACGACGAACTGTTTGTCACCGCCGCGCACAGCGAGAGCCTGCTGAGAATTCTGTTCGACGGCGAAGTTCCTCCGCTTAGCGAGCGCTGATCATGCGGAGAGCAATTCGGCCAGCGCCACCGCGAGGTCGTGCAGGTTAGTCTCCAAGGAATACGTCCGGTCGACGGTCCAGTTCACGATGCCGCCGGACAGCGCACCAACGATGATGTCGGCCAACGTTTCCGGTGTGTGGCGCGTGCTGATCTCGCCGCGGGCGACGCCCTCTTTGACGAGTTCGACGAAAGTGTCGTGCAGGTTGAATCCGCGCTGGATGGCGTAGCCGCCGGTGGCAAGCATTTCGCCGATCATTTCGCGGTAGGTGTCACCGGATTTGACCAGCGCCGCGCCGATGTCGTCGAACACACCGACAAGACGCGCCGGGATCGCTTCGTCGCCGCGGTCGAAGAACACACCGTGCAGGTTGTCCAGCCGCCGCTGGGCCAATGCGCGAATCATGTCCTGACGGGTGGCAAAGTGGTTGAAGAACGTTCGATTGGCCACGTCGGCCCGCTCGCAGATCTCCTCGATAGTGGTGGCCGCAACGCCCTGGGCGAGAAACAGATCGAAGGCAGCCGCGAGGATCTTCTCGCGCACCTCGAGCTTTCGCCGTTCCATTCTGTTCACGATGCGGCACAAAACTTCTCGGAGAGCGTCCACAGCTCCGCGGCGCGCTCGGTGTCGCGTGCGTAGGGTGCGCCAGTTTCGCCGACTCGGCAGTCCTCGAGGTAGAGCCCACCCTGGTCGGCCAGCTCAGGACTTACCGCGGCCCACACTTGGGTGGCCGCACCGTGTTCGGGCGTGGTGAAGTCCAGGTAGCCGTCGGTCGATTCGCCGCGCGCGGCGCTGCTGGCGGCGGCGTATTTGCGAAGTTGAGAGAAGTCCGATCGGGACATGTACCGCGCCAGCGAAGTGGCCACCGTGCCGGGATGCACGGCGTACGCGCGGATTCCCAACTCGCACAGACGTCGGTCTGCTTCTTTCGCGTGCAGGATATTCGCCGTCTTGGAAGCGCCGTAGGCGACGAACTTGTCGTACTCGCGATGCTGCCAATTGGGATCGTCCAAGTCCACGTCGCCTAAGACGTGGCCCCCGGACGACAGGATGACGACTCGGGCGCCCGCTGCGGCGGCGAGCTGCGGAATAAGCAGCCGGGTGAGTTCGAAGTGGCCGAAATGGTTTGTTCCGATCTGCATTTCGAAGCCGTCCTGAGTGCGGCCAAACGGCGTGAACATGACGCCGGCATTGTTCATCAGGACATGAATCACCGGCGTGAGCTCGGTGATTTCGGTGGCCGCGGCGCGCACAGTGGCCAGCGAGGTGAGGTCGAGGTGCACCGTCGAGGTTTGCGCGTCGGGCACCTCAGCGGCTATCCACCGGGCCGCCTCGGTGAGCGCCTCGGAGTTGCGCGCGGCCAAAATCACTTGCGCCCCTGCGGTGGCCAGCGCCCGCGCCGACTCGCGGCCCAGCCCCGACGAAGCTCCGGTGACCACACATACCTTGCCCGACAGGTCAATGCCTTCAACGACGTGCAGGGCGCTGCGCGAGTCGGTCACGCTGGTGTCAGCTTCCACAATGGGATGACGACGCTGGCGTCGCATTCCTCGTCGACGACCCACTTGCACATTCGCCGGATCGGCTCCATGGCGTCCTGGGGTGCGGCGATCGCAACGTTGCACGCGTAGCCCAGGCTGGTCAGTCGTTGGGCACCGAACAGCGGCAACGTATCTCGGAGCCGGCGCTTGAGGGATTCAGGATAGATGCCGATGGTCTGGGTGTAGGCGTTCACCGCGGCGGTCACCTTGCCGATCTTGTCCACCGGCACGATATTGGCGACTCGTCCGGACAACATCGGCGAATAGTCGACGGCCTCGTCGAACTGCGAGACGACGATCGCGCCCTCGCGGTGCTCGCCGCCGATCACGCGATAGAAGTCCTCGGTCATTCGTGAGGCCTCCACGTGGTCGAGCAGCTCGCGGTTCGGGTAGCGCGGCGGGGTGCTGACAACGGCGGGCAGCGCCATCAACTCTTGATAGATCAATTCGCCGAGCCGGTTTGCTTTCGCGATACCGTCGGCGTCGGTTCCGCTGAGCACATAGATGACTCGCGCGTTGGCGCACCCTTCCTGGTTCGCGACGCCGATGTCGGTTGCGGCGCGGCGGGCCACCTCGCGTGTCGTGGCCTCGTCGTCGAACGCCTGATGGCCAATGATGGTGGCGCTGCGTTTGGGGTCCAGCGCGATGAGCTCCAAACCGGGCTGGATGTAACGGGTTACGTGTTTGACTGAGGCAAGCCCGCCCCACGCCACGATCTTTTCGATGTGCTGCGGCTGGTAGAGGGTTTCCTCGACCGCCAGATCGCCGCCTTTCCAGTATCCGACGGCCAGATGTTTGGTGATCGGGTGGTTCGGCGCGACGTCGGCCAATGTCCGGGCGATGGCCACCGCGGTAAGCGGATCATTGGACGGCGCCTTGATGATCACGTCCGATCGGGTGATCACCGAACGCAGAATGGTCACCGCCGAAACCAATCCGCCGTTGCCGGCAGGGATATGCAGCACTCGGGATCCGAAGGCGCGCACGCGTAGTTCCCGGCCATCGCGCAGTTTGTGCGGGACCCATCCGTTGAGGTAGTCCAGCCCGACCTGGGTGTCCGCGATTTCGGTGACGTTGTCCCGTGAGAACAGCGGCCCCAGCACGCGATAGCTGTTTTGCAGCATCTCGGCCGGCAGCACATTGGCCACCAGCGAGGCTTCGTAGGCCTCCTGCAGGTGAGTGTTGGTGTCGAAGTCCAACGCGTTGCCGAGCGCCTCGAGCACGTCGAGGATCTCGTCGAAGCTCAACTCGTAGAGGTCGCTCATTGCTGCCGGACTTTTGAGTGGCAGTTGCTCGACGTACTTGCTCATGTCCGGCGCCTGGAACTGTGCGGCACCGACTCGGGTATCGAACGGTACGAGGTCTTCGGTGACGACTCTGCCCCGCAGGAACAGCGGGACGGTGTAGGCGATCACAGATCCAGCCCCTTCATGAAGTTCACTGCCTCGTTGTGCACCTCATGTGTTGCGGCGCAGGTGATCCGGTCATCTTCCACGCCCTGCTTCTCGCTGTAGCGCATGATGCCGGGCTCGAAGGCAACGCTGGCCTGTCCACACGGACACTGCAGGTCCCAATTGATCGTGACTTCGTCGCCGGAGATGACGCCGCCCCAGTGGCCGCGCAGCAGGATGTCGTAGACGGCGGCTCGGCCGGTCTGCACACCGGTGCGGGGAAGTGGCTCGCTGGTCTCCGGATCGAGCACGAAGGGGATCACCCATGGCGCCACGTGGTAGCGGCCCTCGCTGCAACCCCAGTGGAACGTGCTGGACTCGGAGAAGCCGTAACCGACCTGGATGCGGTCGACGCCCAGGAAGTCCTTGATGATGTCCATGAAATCATCCAGCAGCGCAACGCCTTTCATCCCACCGCCGGTGAGGATCGCCGAGTCGGCAGCGAAGACATTACGCACGCCACGGTCGAGACCCGCCTTGGCGATGTCGTACATCAGGTGGTAGGTGCCGAGCATGAACACCCGCTTGCCGCGCAGCTGCTCGGTGATGCGGCTGAAGAACGCGTCCATGTCCTGAGGCTGGCGTGCCTGCATCGCGATGAACTCGTCCTTGCGCGCGGCAAGCGCGGGATCGATCTGCAGCCGGTCGAGCTCACCGCAGGACGCCGCGGCCCGCATCTTGGAGGCTAGGAACATCAGATCGGTGTCCACCGCGAAGGGGTAGAGGGCATGGAATTTGCTTTCGTCGCCGCCGGTGAAGCCACCTTTGATCATGTTGGCAATGCGCAGATGACCGAGCTTGCCGTTGGCGAAGTTCGGCCACACCACATCCACCGACGGGTTCAGTTCCCGCTCGGTCGGCTCTTGGCCGAAGGTTTGGAACAGGCAGATCTTCCACAGCGTCATGCCGTCCCGTGCGCCGCACTTGTCTTTGGGCAGGATCGAGATGGTGCCGGTGGTGCCGCTGGAGGTGATCACTTCCAGCGGAGTCTGCTGGTCGAGTCGGTCGATCCAGTCGTCGATCCCGGTGCAGCCGGCGGCGTCCACGCCGGACAGGTCGTAACTGGTGAGCTTGTCGAGCCACTTGGTCATCAGGTCGAAGCGCTTCTTGTCGACGAGTACCGCCGGGTACGACTTGAAGGCTGTGTGCGAAAAGAATAGCGGCACAACGTCATTGAATTCATTGAGAGCCGTGATGCCGAGCCGGTCGGCGAGTTTGCGCAGCATCTCGATGGTTTGGTAATGCTCCCGGAAGCGGATGCCCATGGCCCGGCGTTGCAGCTCTTCGAGCTCGGGCCGGGGAATGCTGTGCATTTGGGTGTAGGACTGGCCGAAGAAGCCGATCGGGTCGTTCATGAACTCGTTCACTGGCAGCGCTGCCGTCGTGGTCATCGAGTCATCGTAACCATAGTGTGCAGTCATACGCAATACTGCAGTTTACTGCAAAATTATGTTAACACCGTCGCTTCGTGCTCGGCCAGCGACTTGAGCGTGAGCAGTTGTTTTCGCATCATGACCAGGTCGCCGAGGGCAAGAACGCGAGCGAGCAGCCGCGGCCCGCCGAACAGCACGCGCACGTGAAGCCGCGAGCCCGCGCCCTCGGGACGGACCGCGTACGTGACCGCAACCCCCTTGGACCGCAACGTGATCTGCTCGCCGTCGACGAATGACTGCAGCGCGAAGATCGTCATGAACCGCTGACCGACCCGCAGGTGAGCCAATTCGGGGTCGCGTTTCCGAGGACTGCGGCGGCCGAGGTTGTCGAGGATGTCGTAGCTGTAAGGCGCGGCGCGCAGCTGGCACAACCAGGAGAACACGATCGCCGGCGGCGCGGCGATGCCGATCGCGCGGTCCGCGCGGAGGCCGCCGGGTGGACGGAGCGCGTCGCAGCGCAGGGACGCCGTTCGTTCCGACGGTCGCACTGCCGCAATGCGTTTCAGTGTCCGGCCATCCGGGTGAGGCCACGGCGGGCGCTGCGCTCCACCAGTCGTGGTGCCACGGCCCGATGCAGCGGGCCGACCATGGCCCACACCGTTCGGGCGGCGATCTTGTGGCGGTAATGCACGCGGGTGATGAGCGTGGCGCGACCGTCCTGGCGCCGCAGCGTCAGCTGGCCGCGCATGAGCGGCCCGCCCGCCGTCAGCACGATCTCATCGCGATCCGAACGCACGATCGGCCAGCCGATGATGTGATCCGGCGAGGAATACGGGCCCAGGCGAAGTCTCAGTACGCGGCGGTGGATCCACAGCACGAGGCTTCCGCCTGCGCCCGGTTCATCGCCCACCGCGTCGCGCAGCGCCTGCTCGGCGGTTCGCACATCGCCGTGCAGGATCGGGGCGTCGAAGACGTCCGTGTAATCGGCCTCGGTCCCGGAGAGCGCCGTCGCCGCAATGCGTTTCAGCATCCTGCGCACGACGAGCCGGTGCGCGCCGGTGCCGATGACGAGCCCTC
>NZ_JBKQTQ010000215.1:0-14040 GCF_052143115.1 Mycobacterium sp. | reverse complement strand
TCTGATCGACCTGGCGAACAAGTGCACGTCGTAGCGAGCGGGTGTCGTCGCTGAACGCCGCGGACGACACGCGCGAATGTTCGCCATTGACTCAAAATGAGAACACGTTCTAGCGTCTAGGCGTGTCCTCTCATCCCATCTCTGGTCCACTCACCGACGCGATCGCCGAGGCCGAGCGACTGGTGGCCGCCGCACCGCACATCGAGACCGAAGCCGACCTCCTCGAAGGACTGCAGTACCTGGCCGGCTGTATCGCGGGCTGCATCCATCTGGCCTTCGACTACGAGCGCGACCATCCGTTCCTGCAGTCGGGCACCGGGCCGTTCACCAAAATGGGCCTGGACAACCCCGACACCCTCTACTTCGGCACCCGGGTGCAGGCCGATCACGATTACGTCGTGGCCGGCAGGCGTGGCACCACCACCGACCTGAGCTTCCAGCTGCACGGCGGTGAGTACACCGACGACAACGTGCCCGCCAGCCAGGCCGCGTTCGACGACCGTGAGCTTGAGATCGCCGCGGACGGCAGCTTCCAATGGCAGGTGCGACCGACCAGCCCCGGCCAGCTCGTGATCCGTGAGGTCTACGGCGACTGGTCGGCGCAGCGCGGCACGTTGGCTATCCAGCGGCTCGACACCGCCGGCACGGCACCGCCGGCCCTGACCCGCGCAGGCATCGAAAAGCGTTACGCCACAGCGGGAAAACAACTCGTCAACCGCATCAAAACCTGGTTGCAGTTTCCGCAGTGGTTCTATCTCGACATCCCGGTCAACACCATGGTCGCGCCTCGGCTGACGCCCGGCGGTCTGGCGACGCAGTACTCCTCGGTCGGGCACTTCGAGCTGCGGCCCGATCAGGCCCTGATCATCACGCTGCCGGTGACCGACGCGCCCTACCTCGGCTTCCAGCTGGGCAGCATGTGGTACATCTCGCTGGATTACATCAACCACCAGACCTCGCTGAACAACACTCAGGCCCAAGCGGATCCGGACGGCAAGATCCGTATCGTCGTCGCGGACCAGAACCCCGGCGTCACCAACTGGGTTGAAACGCTCGGGCATCGCCGTGGATTCTTGCAGTTCCGGTGGCAGCGGGTGTCGCGCCAGCTAACCGAAGCCGACGGACCCGGCGTCGAGCTGGTCGACATCGACACCGTCCCGGCCAAGCTGCCGTATTACCAGGACAACAAGATTTCCGAAGATGCCTGGCGCACGCGAATTGCACAGCGCCAACTACAAATTGCGGCAAGGATGCTGGGATGACCAAAATGCTCGACGGCAAGGTTGTGGTGATCAGTGGGGTCGGCCCGGGTCTGGGCACGACGCTGGCGCACCGATGCACACGGGAGGGAGCCGACCTAGTGCTGGCTGCCCGCACCCCGGACCGTCTCGACGATGTCGCCAAGCAGATCGCCGACGTCGGCGGCCGGGCGGTGACGGTGCGCACCGACATCACCGACGACCATCAGGTCGCCAACCTCGTCGACGCCACCATCGAGGCCTATGGCAAGGCCGACGTGCTGATCAATAACGCGTTCCGGGTTCCATCGATGAAGCCGTTGGCCGGCACTACATTTCAGCACATCCGCGATGCGATCGAGCTGAGCGCGCTCGGGGCGCTGCGGCTCATTCAGGGCTTCACGCCGGCGCTGGCCGAGTCGCAAGGCTCGATCGTCAACGTCAACTCCATGGTGATCCGGCACTCGCAGGCGAAGTATGGTGCCTACAAGATGGCGAAGTCCGCGCTGCTGGCCATGTCGCAGTCGCTGGCGACCGAGCTGGGCGAGAAGGGCATCCGCGTCAATTCCGTTGCCCCCGGCTATATCTGGGGTGACACTTTGCAAAGCTACTTCAATCATCAGGCCGGCAAGTACGGCACCACGGCAGAGCAGATCTACCAGGCCACCGCGGCGAACTCCGACCTCAAGCGGTTGCCCACCGAGGACGAGGTGGCGTCGGCGATTCTCTTCATGGCCAGCGACCTGTCCAGCGGCATCACCGGCCAGACGCTCGACGTCAACTGCGGCGAGTACCACACCTGATGGCCGAGCGCACCGACATCGCAACCGTCGAGGAACTGCATGCCTCGGCCACCAAGATGGTCGGCCTCGACGACTTCGGTACCGACGACGACAGCTACCGCGAAGCGCTGGGCGTGCTGCTGGACTCTTATCAGCGGGACGCCGGGCTCACCGCGTTGGGCAGCAAGATGAACCGCTTCTTCCTGCGCGGCGCGCTGGTTGCCAGGCTGCTGTCCGAATCTGCTTGGAAGCAATACCCGCAACATGCCGACGTGCCCATCACGCGGCCCATCTTCGTCACCGGGCTGGTGCGCACCGGCACCACGGCGCTGCACCGGCTGCTCGGCGCGGATCCGGCCCATCAGGGTCTGCACATGTGGCTGGCCGAGTTCCCGCAGCCGCGTCCGCCACGCGACAGCTGGGAATCCAACCCGCTGTATCGCCAACTCGACGCGCAGTTCACCCAGCACCATCAGGACAACCCTGGCTACACCGGCCTGCATTTCATGGCCGCATATGAGCTGGAGGAATGCTGGCAGCTGTTGCGGCAGTCGCTGCACTCGGTGTCCTACGAGACGCTGGCACACCTACCCAGCTATTCAAAGTGGCTGTCGCAGCAGGACTGGACGCCGGCATACCGGCGGCACCGCAAGAACCTTCAGCTGATCGGGCTCAACGATGCCGACAAGCGGTGGGTGCTGAAGAACCCCAGTCATCTGTTCGCACTGGACGCGCTGATGTCGACCTATCCTGACGCGCTCGTCATCCAGACACATCGACCTGTCGAGACGATCATGGCCTCGATGTGCTCGCTGGCGCAGCACACTGCTGAGGGATGGTCGACGAACTTCGTCGGCGCCCAGATCGGCGCTGACGCAACGGAAACCTGGTCGCGCGGTCTGGAGCGGTTCAACACCGCGCGCGCAAAATACGATCCGGCTCAGTTCTACGACGTCGACTACCGCGAATTGATCGCCGATCCGATCGGCACGGTGGCCGACATCTACCGACAATTCGGTATCCCGTTAACCGACGAGGCTCGGCAAGCCATGGAAAAGAGTCATGCCGATAGCCAATCCGGCGAGCGCGCGCCCAAACACAAGTATTCGCTGGATGACTATGGGCTGACGGCCGAAGAGGTCAAGGAGCGCTTCGCCGGGCTGTGCTAGGGCTGGACTGCCCGGTTCCTCCGCGGTTCGCAGCGCGAACCGCATCGTCATCGGGCTAGCCGTCGCCGGCCGTCGGGGCGGTGGACACCGCCTCCAAACAACCTTCGGCAACGGCATGTTCGATGCTGTCGGCCAGTTTCGGGCAGGACCGAGTGCGCGCGCTGTCAACTCCGGCCGCGCGTAGTTCGGCGAAATACCCGCAGCGTTGCGACGCTTCGGTGTTCCACTGCACCGCGGTGTGCCCCGGTCCCAACCGCTTGACATTGACCGTGGCATGGCAGAACCGGCAGTCCACCGGCTGCAGGCCCGACGTCAGGTAACGGGTGCGGTCGGCCTGGGTGACCTCACGCGCCTCGGCTGCGCGTTCCGGGTCATCAGCGAAAGCCGGTGCCTTAGACCAGGACCCGCCGCGCCGATCACGAGCGGCCGGTGCCGGCTCGTCATGGCTGTCGTGATCGCCATGGAGCATCAGCATCGACCGGGCCAGCCGATCGACGTCCGGCGGCTCCTCGCGTGGGCTCATGTCGCGGGCTGCTCCGCCTTTGCTTCGTTTACCTCGTTCTCAGAGGCCTGCCGTTGCAGGTTTTCCTCGACCTCGACGTGCCACTTCTCGTTGGCGATGGTGGTATCCACCTCGATCTCGAAGCGGTCGGTCATATCAGCGGTGACCTCGGCTACATCTACATAAAACTGCTGATACCACCGTCGCATCTGGTAGACGGCGCCATCCTCCTCGACCAGCAGCGGATTGTCGATGCGAGTCTTGTGCTTCCAGATCTCGACGTCCTGCAGGAAACCCTTGCTGACGCCCTCGGTGAAGACTCTGGCCAGCTTCTCCGTCATCGCCTCGTCCATGCCTTTGGGTTTTTCGACGATGACACCCCACTGCAGCATGAACGAATCCTGGGTTACCGGGTAGTGGCAGTTGATCAGGATCGACTCGGCCTTGTAGTCGCCGTACTTGTTGTGCAGCCAGTTGATCATGAACGACGGGCCGAAGTAAGACGCCTCCGAATCCAGTTGCGCCTCACCGTATGACGTGCCCAGATCGTTGACGTCGGGCCGCCCGACATTGTGCAGATACTGTGAGGCGATGTGGCCCTCGAAGACGTTCTTGAAGTACGTCGGCAGACCGAAGTGAATGTAGAAGAAGTGCGCCATGTCGGTGACGTTGTCGATGATGTCGCGGCAGTTCGACCCCTCGATCAGGATCGAGTTCCACCGCCATTCGGTCCACGCGTCGCTGGCCGCCTCGGGGATCTCCGGGATCTGCACCTCGGGCTGCGGCGGATTGCCCTCGACGTCATGCCAGACGAACAGCAGGCCGCCTCGCAGGTCGGTGGTCCAGGACCGTGTGCGGGCCAGTCGCGGCGTGCGCTTGGCGTAGGGCACCAGCTTGCATTTGCCGTCGCCGCCCCAGCGCCAATCGTGGAACGGGCAGGCGACTTCGTCGCCCTTGACGGTGCCCTGCGCCAGGTTGCCGCCCATGTGCCTGCAGTAGCCGTCGAGGACGTGCACGTCGCCGTGCGAGTCGGCGAACACCACGAGGTGGGTGCCGAACGCCTCGATCCCGTGCGGCTCGCCGTCCAGGTAGTCCTTGACCGGGCCAAGGCAGTGCCAGCCGCGGGCATAGCGGTCCGGCAGGGTGCCGGCGTCGATCTCGCGAATACCGGCAGTCTCGGTAGCCATGACGCCTCCAACTTCATCAGCTTCTAACTAGAACACGTTACAGTTTTTCTACGGGATCGCGCAACGACGGCGACCTTTACTGCCCGTTAATCACGTCCTGACGCCGGAGTACCCGGCCTGCGGTATATGTGAACGATGCCGCTGTTTTCCTTCGAAGGCCGATCGCCGAAGGTCGATCCCACTGCCTTCGTCGCGCCGACCGCCACCCTGATCGGCGATGTCACGATCGAGGCCGGGGCGTCGGTGTGGTTCAACACCGTGCTGCGCGCTGACTATGCGCCCGTCATCGTGCGTGAGGGGGCCAATGTGCAGGACGGATCGGTGTTGCACGCGCCACCGGGTGTCCCGGTCGACATCGGCCCGGGAGCAACGGTGGCGCACATGTGCCTCATCCACGGGGCCCACGTCGGAGCCGAGGCGCTGATCGCCAACCACGCCACCGTCCTCGACGGCGCCGTGATCGGCTCGCGCAGCTTGATCGCGGCGGGCGCAGTGGTCATCGGTGGCACCAAGATTCCCGACGAGGTCCTGGTGGTCGGGGCGCCGGCCACTGTCAAGGGCCCGATCTCGGGCACTGGCGCCGAAATGTGGGTGAATGTGAACCCGAAGGCCTATCAGGACCTGGCCCAGCGCTATCTGGCCGGGCTCGAGCCGATTTAGCTCCGCGGCAATTCGTTCTTGTGGCGTGGCGTTCGTAAACTCCGGCGGAAACGCGGTTTTCGGGGTTCCTAGCTGACGGCCGGTTGATCAGCCCGCGTGCTCATCTTGCGGCTGTCGCATCCAGTCCGGCGTCACCGGCAGCCCGTTCTGGTGACGGTATTCGGCGATGGCCTTGAGGTTTTTCAGCTCCAGCAAGTGACCGGCCCCGAACATATCCCAGAAGTCGCCTACCCAGACCGGCCGTTCCGGCGGGGCAGCGTCGGGATACGGGTTGTGGTCGTAGAACGGATGGTGGCAGTTGGTCCACAACACCACCGAGCCGGGCTTGTCGAACACCTCCTGCGCGTCGATGACACGCATGAGATAGACCATCCACAGGTGCTTGCCCTGATCCCACGCGCACCGATAGTCCACGGTGCGCGCCTGCTCGTTCGCCCGCGTGCGGGTATAGATCCTGGTCTCCGACCCCAGCCGGTCGTAGGCCAGCCACAACCCCGGTTCATCGGTTTCGGTGAACCCGCGCAGGCTATAGGTCCACTCCTCTAGACAGCGGGTATCGGCCATATAGGCGAACAGCTCATCGGGTGGGCAGTCGATGTAGTCGTTGATGGTGATGTACTGGCCGAATACCTCGTCGTGCGGGTAGACCGAGTGCATCATCTCCATGATGATCGGGGTGGCCTTCTCCCGCGGGCTGGTCTCGATGCGGGTCAAACCCTCGATCGGCTTGGTGCTGCCGGTGTGGGCGGCGATATCTTCAAGCGCGGGCAGCGGCATCGGATCGGTTCTCCTTCGTCGGCGCAGAGCGGTTGGCTTCTATCAAAGACGTTGCAAGCACCTTGATTTCGTCAGCGGAGCATTCGAAAAAAGTCCGCTGGTCGCGCGTTCAAGTTGACCGGCCATCATGTCCTCGACATCCGTGGCACCGTAGGACGACATCATACAACGGCCCAATAGGCTGAAAGCGGCCAAATTATCAGCCCGCGAAATGTTGTAAATCAATGATGTTCACGCTCACATCGGTCGAACCGATGTACGGTGAGGCTCGTTATATCCCATAGCAGCGCCTTCGGGGCATGTTGTCGCGCGGGAATGGCAGCCGGTCACCGTTGCAGCGCTGACCATTGCGTTCTCGCGGGAGGACCATCATCAGACAACCCGATGCCTGCGATACGCCCAACCAAGAGCTGGCCATCGAACTGCGCGACGTGGTGCGCGAATACAGGGTCGGCGGTCAATCCGTACGCGCGCTCGACGAGATCAGCCTGTGGTTCGGGGGTGGGCAGTTTGTGTCGGTAGTCGGGCCGTCGGGGGCGGGTAAGAGCACGTTGCTGCATCTGCTCGGCGCACTGGACTCCCCGGATTCCGGGTCCATCAAATTCGACGGCGACGAGATTGGCCGACTCAGCGATGAACAACAGTCGGAATTCCGCCATCATCGCGTGGGGTTCGTCTTTCAGTTCTTCAACCTCTTGCCAACCCTATCGGCGTGGGAGAACGTGGCAGTCCCCAAGCTGCTCGACGGCGTCCGTTTGGGCAAGGTGAAATCAGATGCGGTTCGGCTGCTCGACCGGGTTGGGCTCGGTAACCGGGCCCAGCACCGGCCGGCGGAACTGTCGGGTGGCCAAATGCAGCGGGTGGCGGTAGCGCGGGCGTTGATGATGGACCCATCGCTAATTCTCGCCGACGAGCCGACCGGGAACCTCGATTCGGTAACTGGCGCTTCGATCTTGGCGCTCCTTGCTGAGGTGGCACACGAGGACGGCGGCAGGCGGCTGGTGGTGATGGTGACCCACAACTCGGATGCCGCGGCGGCGACAGACCGGGTGATCACACTCCAGGATGGTCGCGTCGGCTCCGACGAGTTGTCAGCGATTTCGGGATGAGACCGGGCTCGGCGGTAGCTGCTGCGGCGAGCCGGCTAACCGTATTCAGCCTGCGCGAACTCGTTATGCATTTCCGGCGCACGACGGCTTCAATCGCTGTAATGGCAGTTTCCGCAATGTATCTGGTCGCGATATTCGGCATTTTCGGCTCGATCACCGGATCGGTCAACCGGCTGGCCGATGGGGTCGCTGGCATCGCCGCGCTCGAGGTATCGGGCATCACCGACGCGGGATTTCCCGACACGATAACGGCAGACGTCGCTGCCATTCCCGGCGTCGCCACCGCGGCACCGATGATACGGATGTCTGCGTCCACGGCGTCAGGACCGGTTCTGCTGTTCGGCGCAGATGCGAGCAGCTCAGCCTTAGGCGGCGCGTTGAAAGACGCTGTCGGAAAACCACTGAAGGCGCTGTCCGCCAATTCCAATGGTGTCCAGGTCGGGCCCGGTGTCGGTCATGCCAAAGGCGAGAAGTTCCGGCTGGGCTCGGCTTTGGTCACAGTCACGGAAGTGCTGACTGGCAAGCAACTTGCGGATCTCAATGGCGGACACTACGTCCTTGCCCCACTTGCTTTGGCGCAGAACGTTACCGGGCGAAGAGGTCAGCTCGACTCCATTTTGATCACCACGAAGCCGGGTGCCGATCTCCCCACAGTGCGTGCCAGGGTCACCGCCGCTGTCAACGGCCGGGCAATCGTTGCGGAGCCGAGTGCGCGCGCAACTCGGGCCGGTGACGGTGTCAAGCTGATGAACTACATGGCCCTGATGGGCGCGGCGGTTGCGTTGGTGGTCGGCGCGTTCCTGATCTACACCACGATGACCATGGCGATCAACCAGCGTCGGCCGGTCATCTCGATGCTGCGCGCGATCGGTGGGAGACGCGCCACCATCGTCCGCGACATGCTCGCCGAAGCCGCGATTCTCGGACTTATCGGCGGCGCTATCGGGTCGGGCCTCGGAATCCTTATGGGCCGCATCGCGATTGGTCGGTTGCCTCCGGCGATAACCCAAGGCCTGGAAGCTCGCGTCGAATACTGGCTGCCCGGCTACGCGATACCGGTCGCGCTCGCGGCGACGATGCTAACCAGCGTGGCAGCGTCGGCGATGGCCGCGCGGCAGGTTTACAAGGTTTCACCGATCGAGGCCTTGGCACCCGTCGGGGTTTCAGCGGCGGACTTCGTGCCACGATGGCTGCGGAGGGCAAGCGGGATTGCAGCCGTCGCGGTGTTCGCCGCGTCGATCTTGATCGTCGTTGACCGACACGGCACCTTCGCCTTCGCCGCGATCTTCGCTCTGTTCTGCGCCGAGATCGCGCTTGGTTTCGCGCTCACCACGCTCATCGTCAAAGCTACAGCCGGAACGGCCCGGATATTTGGATCGGTTGGGCGACTCGCGGCCGCAACGATCGAGCGTGCACCGCGGCGAGTGTGGGCCACTGTGATGACTGTGCTCATCGCAGTTGTCACCACCATCGTGATCACCGGTACCAACGCCGACATGATCCGTTCGGCGCGTGGCATCTTCGCACCAATCGCGGACGTTGACGTGTGGGTGAGCGCAGATGCTCCCGACAGCTATGCCGTCGACGCGCTACCACAAGGTCTCGCCCGAAAGGTCGCCGCAGTGTCGGACGTGGCACGCGTCGCCGAGGGCGCGTTCGGGTTCGCCGTGGTCGGCGGCACCCGTGTGATGCTCGACGGATTTTCCTCCGGCACCGCCGATCCGCTCTATCGCGCACTGGGTGAACAGGTACGCAACGACGTGCTTGCCGGTCGGGGCGTGGTGCTCTCGCAGAATCTGGGCGAGACTCTCGGCGTCAGCGTCGGCGACAAGCTGCGGCTACAAACGCCGCGCGGCCCGAAGCAGGCGGCTGTGCTGGCCCTGGTGTCGTACTTTTCAACGGTCATCGGCACCGTCGGCATCAACCTCGATCAAATGCGGACATGGTTCGACCGCCCCGTAGCGACCACACTCCAGATCACCGGCAAACCGGGCGTGGATCCGAACCGCCTGCGCGCCGAGGTTCGTCGGGTGGTGCCCCCGCCGAACTACGTATACGACGGTCGCACGGCTCTGGCCGGCGTCGAGGCGCCGCTGCATCAGAGCATGTTCATCGCCAATGCTGTCTGGGCCATTGTTGTGTGCGTGGCCGCGGTCGCACTTTTCAACACGTTGACCCTCTCGGTGCTTGAGCGGCGCCGTGAAATAGGTGTTCTGCGGGCGATGGGATCCAGCCGTCGCTTCACATTGCAGATGGTTCTGGCGGAGGCCGCGGGCATCGGAGCCGTCGGCGGTGTCTTGGGGTTGTTGTTCGGCCTGACCGACCAGTGGCTCTACAGCCTGGTCAGTGCGGACATCATGAATTTCAACGTTGCCTTCCGGCCGGGGCCGATGGCGCTCGTCTTCACCATCGGCGCGTTGGCGATCAGCCTGCTCGGGTCGGTCCCACCCGCGCGCCGCGCGGCCCGACTGAACATCATCGAGGCTGTCGGCGTCGATTAAGGCCGTTGCTCCCGTTAGCCGCGGACCGCTGAAATCAGAAGCCCAATGGAAGAAGGGCAGTAAACAGCTGGGCCAAGGGATCCGTGAAGGGAAGTGTGAACGAAAGCATGGAATCCAGGGCCGGGTCGCTGGGGTCTATGAATGTGCTTATGGTCTCCTCGGCCACCCCGACGCCGGTAGTCCCGAACCCTACGCCGTCTGAGGGGTCGGCTACGGAAGTCACGTCAGGGTCGGCAAATGACTGGTCCGTGAACAGGCCGAAATCTTGCAGGGGTCCAGACATAAAGTCCGTGTCCGCTCCTGGGCTGATGTCGTCACCGTCGGCTCGGGCGGAGGCGGCGGTTGCCAACGGGATGAGCCCAGCAGCCAGGAAAGCACCGGCAGCCGCGCCGAGGACGAGCCAAAAACCCCGAGCACTCGTGGGAGACTCCAATTCTCGAATCGTGGATGATGTGCGTTGCGGGCTCCCCGCGGCCGACGACTTGCCCCCTCTGATTCGGTGATGATGTTGTGGGTCGCCCACAGCTGGCGACTCGCGAGCGGCGAGCAATCGACTGTAGTGGGGTACACGAATCGCTGGTGAACGGTGTCTTGCCAGAAGATGAATAACAGATGAATCAGCGATAACGGTTTCGCAACACCGGATCAGCCACGTTCAACCATCGCCCTTGACTACAGTGGCGAATCCTTGCAGATGAGGCGTGCACGGAGGCGGCACAAGAGTTCGTCGGATGCGGCGCAGTCCGGCGGTATCGAACCCGGCGGCGGCAATGGCGTCGACGGTTCGGCGGTTGGGCTCGCAGCCGGAGGCCAACCACGACCACGGTTTTGCCACCAGGTCCTGGAACCGACCCATCGCACCGTCCCCGCGGACATGCTCGAGGACGACCAATCTGCCCCCGGGAGCGAGGACCCGGCGGATCTCGCCGAGGGTAGCGGCCACATTGTCGACCGAGCACAGCACCAGCCCGACATGCACCGAGTCGAAACTGTTGTCCGGGAAAGGAATCGACTCCCCGATACCGTCGACGATATCGACGGCAATGCTGCGGCGGCGAGCCAGAGTCGAAGCCATTCGCCGCATCGCAGGCTCTGGCTCCACGGCCGCGACCGACGTCACCGCGGGCGGAACGAACATCAAGTCGGTTCCCGGACCGAGACCAATCATCAGCAGCCGGCCGGTCGCATTGCTCATCGCCTCTCGGCGATACCGGCGATAGAACAGCCGGTCGAAGATTGGCATGCCGAGTCGATAGACATACGGGAACAACGGATTACGCTGGCTCATCGGCTACCCAGATCGAGTCGGAACGGCGGATATTCGTCGCGCATCAAGGAGACGTACACGGCCACCCGATAGCGCCACCGGGCGATCCCCAAAAGAAGGTCGAACACGCCGTGCAGGGTAGTCCCGGTGAACAACAACCACACGGCGGCGATGACACACAGCAATTGCAGCAGGGGTTCCATCGCCCAGCAGATGAGTATCTGGGGGAGCGCCAATAGCCACCACTTCACCAGCACGGCCCACTTCGTAAGGCGTTCCGGATAGTCGACTTCGAGATCGCCCGGGTAATCGGGCCGCGACGCGAGCGTGAAAGGCGGGAACTTGTCAGTGCTGTTCATCGGAAATCGGTAATTCATGACCCGCCACGACCAGCGCAGCACCCCGACGTTGAAGTCGAAAATAGGGCGTGGATACCGTCCGGTGAACAAGATGGCGACGCCGGCAACGACGGTGAGCAGCGGATACACCAGATAGAGAACTATCAAAATGGGATAGTGCGGTGCCGCCAGTACGCACCACTTGAAGAGCCACAACCAGCGCGAGGGCGCGTCGAAATCGCCTCGTACTCGGACGGGATCGTCCGGGATGTTCACCGGTTCCATGCTCGACACTTCCTGACTTGTCATCGCCGTCGACAAGACGGGGTGGTCGTCGCGGCCCCGAGGTCGCGGCTGATCTTCGCGGACATCCGGCGGTGACTTGTCGAACGCAGAAACATTGTCAGCGCCCAGGTCTGGAACCGGTCCGAGATCATCGCCGCCGGTTTGAGCACTGACTCACCGTGGGACACCTGCAGCGACGCCACCCGGGACACGGCCATGACCTTGCGTCGTCTGGTCTTCTCGTACCAGCGCAGCGCGCGTGAGAGATCACTGCTGCCGCGCTTCGCTCCATTTTTGAGATCCGAAAGCGCCTTGCACAACACCATCGTGTCGAGCAGCGCCTGATTGGTCCCCTGTGCGAGGGTGGGCGGCATCGTGTGGGCGGCATCGCCGAGCAACGTCAGCGCGCCGTGGCCCGGCCGGGGAATCGGATGCCGAAAATGCGGGAACGGCGAAGGAGCCAGATCGTCGTCAGTCAATGTCGCGAGTACTCGATCGACCGACTCGGACCATCCGGTGAAATGGGACCGGATTACGTCGATCGGACGTTCCGGTCTGATGAAGTCATCGGACCACGGCAGGTCGAACCACCACTGCACATTGGGACCTCCAGCCGGCCAGAAGCCAGTGTTTCCGTGTTCGCCGATAACGACCAGTGCGACGTGCTTGTCGGCGACGTCTGGAAGGGTGGCAAGTCCCTGCCAGCTGCACCAGCCGGTCGGCTCGGCGTCCTGCGCGCCGACGACATTTCGGACCATCGAATGCATGCCGTCCGCACCGATCAACACATCTCCTTCGGCCGAGCTGCCGTCTTCGAACTCGACCCGCACTCCATTGGGCGTACTGACCACCCAGACCGCACGGGTGTTGCATCGGATGCGATCGGTCGGAAAGCCTTCCAGCAGCCGTTCAAGTAAGACTCGACGTGGAACCATCCGAACAGGTGCGCCCAGCCGGTTCACCATCGCCGTCACCTCCAAGGTGGCGAGCGGGCGACCCGTGGACGTCAGAACCCTGACGGCGGACAGCAGCTGACCGGCCCCGTCCATATCGACGCCCAGCTGCCCCAGAACCGTCTCGCCGTTGGACCAGATGGTCACCGCGCCGCCACCCGCCTGCATGTCCGGCCGCCGTTCGAAGACGGTGACGTCATGTCCGTCTCGCAGCAATCCACGAGCAGTGGAAATGCCGCTCACGCCGGCGCCGATGACAAGGATCCGAAGCGGCGGGGTCGGCGGCGCGTTCGGTACGTTCACAGCAGCCTTGGCCGGCACCGGTTCAGCGGCGGAAGCACGGGCTCGTCCACGCCGTCCATACTGCAACTCCCCAGGCCGATATGCAGGTCGCTCCAATTTGATTACGGGGGAGAGGAGCGCTGGGTTCAGATCTTGCGCGCGCTCGCGGTTGCGCGGTCAACCTCCCAGTACGCGCGCAGCGCCACCAGCTGGCCTTCGTCGTTGGCTTTGTAGGTGAACACCCCTTCGGCGGTGACCTGGTGTCCGGCCGCCGTGATCAGGATGTGCCCGACGTTGGCTTCCTCGTAGCCGCACTGGTAGGTGTCGCGGAAATGGAACTCGATCTTGTCCGTCGGCGCAATCGCTTTGTCCCAAAACGCCGAGATGGCGTCGCGACCGCGATGCCCCTTGCCCTCCGGATCGAAATGCGACGGGCCGATTGGGTCCTCGACGATGGCATCGTCGGCGAACACCGCCAGCCACGCGTCTTTGTCTCTGGCCCCCACCGCGTCGCGGGAACGCTTGCCGGCCAGGTGTGCGGGCGATTCGCTCATTTCGTGTCCTGCCATCCCGAATGGATATAGGTGTCGGCGAAGCGTTCCAGCGAATCCTTCTTCTTCTCCAGCGGCGCGTCGAAGCCCAGCCCGTCGAAAACCCAAGGGATCACGATGTTGTCGGTGACACCGACCTCGGCCAGTTCGCGATGACCGTCCACGCCGAACTTGTCGATGCAGACCGCCTGGTATTCGAAGGGGGCATCAGCCCGGTCGTACTCGGCGAGCAACGCCTTGAGCTTGCCGATCGTTTCGGCGAGCTGGTCGCAGGTCATCATGGCGCTGGTCCAGCCGTCGCTGACCCGGGCGGCCCGCTTGAGTGCGACATCGGTGTGGCCGCCGACGTAGAACGGCACCGGTTGGCTGGGCGCCGGGCTCATCTGCAACCGGTCGAAGTCGTAGAACTCGCCGTTGAATTCGACCATGCCGCCGGCCA
>NZ_JBKQTQ010000214.1:0-5223 GCF_052143115.1 Mycobacterium sp. | reverse complement strand
CGCGGCCTCGCCGAAATAAGCGAGCCGATCGACGGCGGGCACGCCGGCGCCGCGCTCAAGCCGCGTAGGGAACGTCTCGCACAACCAGCGCGCACCGGTTGCCTGCGCGATCCGCGCGGCCGCGGCTAGCCCTGCAGCGCGAGTCGCATCCCCACCGACCAGGATCAACGTGGGCTCGCCCGACCGCAGCACCTCTTTCACCGCGGGCGCCAGCAGCGGGTCGGCACCCGTTGGCTGCGCGGCCATCGCCGGGGCGGGCTGGGCGCCGTCGGACCAGGAGACATCGGCGGGCAATATCAGCGTCGCGATCTCCGCACCCGCCCGGCTGACGGCGATCGCCTCGGCCGCGTCAGCTGCGACGTCACCGTCGGAGCGGCGCACCCATCCCGACACCGTCCCGGCGAGCGCATCGATGTCGGATTCCAGTGGGGCGTCGTACTTCTTGTGATAGGTGGCGTGATCGCCGACGACCACCAGCATTGGCACCCTGGCACGCCGGGCGTTGTGCAGGTTGGCCAGGCCGTTGCTCAGCCCGGGGCCGAGGTGCAGCAGCACCGCGGCGGGACGATCGGCGATGCGGGCGTAGCCATCGGCGGCGCCGGTCGCCACACCTTCGAAAAGCGTCAGCACTCCGCGCATTTGGGGAACCGCGTCCAACGCCGCGACGAAGTGCATCTCGGACGTTCCGGGGTTGGCGAAGCATACGTCGACGCCGCCGTCGACGAGGGTGTTGATGAGGGCCTGGGCACCGTTCACGGTTCGACTGTAAACGCGGTCAGGCGGCCAGCGCGGTGCGGGCCGCGTCATGCGCCTGCTGCGCGTACCCGCCGCCGAACAGCACGACATGGGCCAGCAGCGGAAACAGTTGGTGCAGCCCGATCCGGTCGCGCCAACCGGGCTTCAGTGCGCGCACTTGCTGGTAACCGGCAACGACGGCCTCGTAGTGCGGGCAGCCGAACAGCGCGAGCATCGCCAAATCGGTCTCGCACTGACCACCGTGCGCCGCCGGGTCGATCAGCACCACCCCGTCGGGCGTCCACATCAGGTTGCCGCTCCACAGATCGCCGTGCAGCCGGGCCGGCGGGTCATCGTCGTCGAAGTCCCCTGCTCGGCATCGCGCCGCGACGGAATCGACCGCGGCTCGGGTCGAAGCATCGAGGCGCGGTGCGGCGAGATCGGCCATCGGGGTCAGTCGCTCATCGGCGTAAAACTGGCCCCAGAATTGGTGCGGCTGCAGCGACATCAGCAATGGCCGCGATAACGGTCCGAAGAACCCGGGCCCGTCCCATCCATCGGGCCCAGCGCCGAACCCCGTTGCGCCCGCATTGTGCGTGACGGCCAGCCGGTGGCCGAACTCGTATGCTGCGTCGGGCGTCGGAGACACCGAGTCAAGCCGCCGCAAGGTCAGGCTGGTCGCGTCAACAGAAACCACCTGCGCGCAGGGCACGCCGCCGTCGACAGCGGAAAGCCAGCGCAGCCCGGCGGCCTCGCACGCGAAGAAGCCGGTTGGCGCGGCCGAGTTACGTTTGACGAAGTCGGTCACGCAGTGGCGTGCGCGGCATGCACATCGTCGGCCGGACGCGCCTCAGTCTGTTCCTTGGCCCAGCGGTAGTCCGGTTTGCCGGCCGGCGAACGCTTGACTTCGTCGACCAGCCAAAGGCTGCGTGGCACTTTGTATCCCGCGATCTCGGCGCGCACGAAGCTGTCCAGCTCGGACAGCGCCGGCCGAGAGCCCGGCCGGGCCTGCACCACCGCGGCCACATGCTGGCCGTAACGGGCATCGGGCACGCCGACCACCAAAGCGTCGAAGACGTCGGGGTGGCCCTTGAGCGCCGCCTCGACCTCTTCGGGGTAGATCTTCTCGCCGCCGCTGTTGATCGACACCGAGCCGCGGCCCAGCATGGTGACGGTGCCGTCTTCCTCGACCTGCGCGTAGTCGCCCGGAATCGCGTAGCGCACCCCGTTGATGGTCTGGAAGGTCTCGGCGGTCTTCTTCTCGTCCTTGTAGTAACCGACCGGGATGTTGCCCTTCTTGGCGATCAGACCGCGCACGCCGGAACCGGGCTGCACCTCGTTGCCGTCCTCGTCGAGAACGACGGTGCGATGGTCGATCGTCACGCGCGGGCCACCGCTGTGCGGCGCGTCCTTGGCGACGATGCTGGTGCCGCCGAAGCCGGTCTCCGACGAGCCGATGGAGTCGGTGATGACCCGGTTGGGTAACAGCTCGAGCAGTCGCTCCTTGATGCTCGGCGAGAACAGCGCCGCGGTGCTGGCGAGCAAGAACAGCGAGGACAGGTCGTACTCGTTGCCTTCGTCCTGATGAGCCAGCAATGCGTCGAGCAGCGGCCGCGCCATCGCGTCGCCGGTAAAGAACAGCAGGTTCACCTTGTGGACGTGAATTCTCCGCCACACCTCGTCGGCGTTGAATTCCGGTGCCAGCAGGGTGGTTTGGCCAGAGAAGATCGACATCCAGGTGGCCGACTGCGTGGCGCCGTGGATCATCGGCGGGATCGGATAGCGGATCATCGGCGGATTCTGCGCGGCGGCTTTGGCGAGGTCGTGCTCGTCTTTGACGAATTCGCCTGTGGCGAAGTCAGTTCCGCCGAACAGCACCCGGTAGATGTCCTCGTGGCGCCACATCACGCCCTTCGGGAAGCCGGTGGTGCCGCCGGTGTAGAGCAGGTAGATGTCATCGGCGCTGCGCTCACCGAAGTCACGCTCGGGCGAACTGTCCGCGACCGCCGCATAGAACTCGACACCGCCGTAGTTCTGGTAGGCGCTGTCTGGCACATCCGAGCCGTCGTCGACCACCAGGACGGTCTTCACGTTCGGGGTGTCCGGCAGCACGTTGGCGACCCGGTCCGAGTACTGGCGCTCGTGGACCAGCGCAACCATGTCGGAGTTCTCGAACAGGTAGCGAAGTTCGCCCTCGACGTAGCGGTAGTTGACGTTGACCAGGATGGCGCCGGCCTTCACGATGCCGAGCATCGCGATGACGATCTCGTTGCGGTTGCGGCAGTAGAGGCCGACCTTGTCGTCCTTCTTCACGCCCTGGTCGAGAAGGTAGTGCGCCAGGCGGTTGGCCTTCTCCTCCAATCGGGCGTAGGTCAGCTGGTCGTCGCCGCAGATCAGGGCAACACGGTCGGGTACGGCGTCGATGGCGTGCTCAGCCAGGTCCGCAATATTCAGGGCCACGGACCCCAAATTAGAACGTGTTACATTTCCTGACAAGTCCGACGCCCGCATGGAGGAAGGCGATCACCCGTGAGCGAGTCCGAAAAAAAGGCCGACGCCATCATTGAGCAGCGCGGACACACCCTGATCTTGACGCTGAACCGCCCTGAGGCCCGCAATGCGCTCTCGACCGAGATGCTCTCGATCATGGTCGAGGCGTGGGACCGCGTCGACAACGATCCCGACATCCGGTGCTGCATCCTGACCGGGGCCGGCGGCTACTTCTGCGCGGGTATGGACCTCAAGGCCGCGACTGCCCGCCCGCCGGGTGACTCGTTCAAAGACGGCAGCTATGACCCGTCGCGCATCGATGCACTGCTCAAGGGCCGTCGGCTGACCAAGCCGCTGATCGCTGCGGTGGAGGGCCCGGCCATCGCCGGCGGCACCGAGATCTTGCAGGGCACCGACATCCGCATCGCCGGCCAGAGCGCCAAGTTCGGCATCTCGGAGGCCAAGTGGAGCCTGTATCCCATGGGCGGCTCCGCCGTGCGGTTGGTACGGCAGATCCCGTACACGGTGGCCTGCGATCTGCTGCTGACCGGTCGGCACATTAGCGCCGCGGAGGCCAAGGACATCGGCTTGATCGGCTACGTCGTTCCCGACGGCGAGGCGCTGGCCAAGGCGCTCGAGATCGCCGAAGTGATCAACAACAACGGGCCGCTGGCGGTGCAGGCGATCCTGCGCTCGATCCGGGAAACCGAGGGCATGCACGAGAACGAGGCGTTCAAGATCGACACCCAACTCGGCATCGCGGTGTTCCTGTCCGACGACGCCAAGGAAGGCCCGAGGGCGTTCAAGGAGAAGCGCACTCCGCAGTTCAAGGGGCGCTGAGGCCCAGGGCCTGACACATCTGCCACATCAGTCTCTGGGCCGGCTGCCTCGCGTTGACTCATCAAATATGCCCGCGTAGCTCCTTCGTTGCCTCATGTGTGAATGCCGGCGTACGGCGTGTCGTTGGGGGCCTGTGGGGTGGGGCTGGGCTACCGCCGGATGATGGGGTTGACGTTGGCGCAGCGCAGTGCCGTGACGAGGGCGATCGCGGTTCGCTATCGGCGGGCGGGTAAGGCCGAGAAGGCAAAGATTCTTGATGAGTTATGTGCCACGACGGGGTGGCATCGTGATCATGCCCGTAAGGCGTTGCGTGGTGCGCTGCGGCCACAAGTGGTAGGTGCGCGGCGGCCGCGTGCACCGAAGTATGGGCCCAAAGCGGTTGCCGCGCTGGTGTTGTGCTGGTCGGTGTTGGGGATGCCGGCGGGTAAGAGGCTGGCGCCGATGCTGGGTGAGCTGGTGGCGGTGCTGCGCCGGTTCGGCGAGTTGGACGTCGACGAGGACACTGCGGCGCTGCTGGCGGGCATGTCCGCGGCCACCATCGACCGTCGGTTGGCCCCGGAGCGCAAGAAGTACGCCATGAAGGGACGCTCACGCACCAAGCCCGGCACCTTGCTTAAAAGCCAGATCCCGGTGCGCACGTGGGCCGACTGGGACGACGCAGTACCAGGATTCGTCGAGATCGACCTGGTCAGCCATGACGGCGGCAACCCCGCGGGCGAGCATGCCTGGACATTGACGGTCACCGACATCGCCACGGGCTGGACCGAGAACCGCAGCCTGCCCAGCAAGGCCCTCAAAGGGGTTATGGCCGCCCTTGACGACATCACCGCGGTGATGCCGTTCCCGATCCGCGGCATCGACTCCGACAACGGCTCGGAGTTCATCAACTTCCACCTGCTCGACTGGTGCTGCAAGCACCAGATCACCTTCACCCGCTCGCGTGCGGGTAACAAAAACGACGGCTGCCACGTCGAGCAGAAGAACTGGACCACCGTGCGCATTCTCGTCGGCTACCACCGCTACGACACACCCGCAGAACTGCTGCTACTCAACAAGATCTGGACGCTGCAGTCCTTACTGACCAACTACTTCTACCCCCAACAGAAGCTCGTCCTTAAAGTCCGCGACGGCGCGAAAATCACCAAGAAGCACGACACC
>NZ_JBKQTQ010000213.1:0-3466 GCF_052143115.1 Mycobacterium sp. | reverse complement strand
TTCAAGCCTTCGACGTTGACGTCGACCCCGACAACCTTCGCCCCACCGGCAGCACACTTTTCCGAAATCAGCTTGCCGAAGCCGCTGGCTGCGCCGGTCACGATAATGACCTTGTCCTTCAAGTACTGCGACATACCTTTTCCTATCAGGTCGCCCGGTATGTCGCGACTATAGGCTCGAGTTCGTCGGGGGTCGCGCCGTGCATGATCACCGCGTCGGCCCCGTAGCCGAATTCCTTGCGAATGCGTGCCACACAATGCGCGGCCGACCCGGTCGCCGACGGTTCGAGCCACTCGTCGGGAATCAACGTGGCGATGTGCTCGATCTGCTCGGGGGTGGCCTTGTGGTCGATCCCGCCGGCGATCGAGGTCACCACGGAATCCGCCCGGAACCGTTGCAGGACAGCCGGATCCCAGTTATTGGTTTGCACCATCAGATCGCCATACCCCTGCAGGTAGGTGGCCAGACGCGCGACGGTTTTCTTCAGTCGCAGCTGTTCGGGCAGGTGATCGCCAACCGTGGCGAAACACGACCACACCCGCACGCTGTCCGCGTCGCGGCCCGCTTTTTCCGCCGCCGTTTTGACGGTTTTGACGCAGCGCTGCAACGTCTCCGGGGTGAAATAAGTGTGCAGGATGACGTCGTCGAAAACACGGCCCCCAAGCGCAAGCGTGTTAGGCCCGAAAGCCACCAGCGCCAGTCGGATGTCTTCGTTGAAGTCCGGGTCGAGAAAGAGTATGGGGTACTTGCCCATCGGCCCGTCGTGGTTGAAGACCACCTCGCCGTGCCACAGTCGGCGCATGACCTGAGCCCAATCCTCCATCTGCGCGGTCGTCACCGCCGGTATGCCGAATGCTCGGTAGATCGCCGCGATACCACGGCCGATGCCCAGCGTGAACCGCCCGCCGGAAAGCCGATGCATGGTAGTCGCCCACGATCCGGTGATCAGCGGGTGACGGGTGTTGTGATTGGTTGCGGCGGTGGCGATCTGCATCCGATCGGTGACAGCGCACGCGGCACCGACCAGAGACGATGCTTCTTTGACGTTCCACCGCTCGGAGATGAATGCGGTGCCAAAGCCCAACTCCTCGCCCCGACGCGCCTCGTCCATCAGGGTCGCCGGGCCCTCGCCACCGGCTCCGGCCAGTAGGTAATAACCCAATTCGTCGAGTGTCTTGGTCAACTCCAAACTCCTTGCTTGTAGCCACAATTCCAGACTTCGGTGATCTTCCCGGCGACGACGCGGAAGATCTCCATGCTGCCGACGTCAACATTGGTGCCATCCTTGAGCGTCATCGGAGACTGGTAGACGATGGCGACGTGTTCGCCATCGTCACCGGCAACCACCAGGTTCAGGTCGAATCTGATGGCCTCGAACATGGCCCAGTGATCGATGATGCGGTTGACTGCCTCCTCGTTCGTGAGCAGTGTCGCCTCACCCACCTCATGCCGGGTGACTGTGTCGCCGATCAACTCCTCGGCGAGCGCGAAGTCGCGCTCGTTCCAGACCACCAGGTTGTACAGCTCGACCACGTCGCGGGCGGTGCGGGGTGAGGTGCTCATTCAAACACCTCAGTTGCGTCCAGGTCGTCGATCGCAGCCACCGCCCGTTCGGTTAGCTTCAGGCATAAGGCGCGTGAGCGTTCCGGCATCGTGTCCCAACCGACCAGGGTGATGACGGGGAGGAGCATGAGATAGGCGACCGCGAAGCGGTAGTGCCGCCACGCCTCGTCGAACGAATAATCGGTGACACCGTTGTCGGCGAGCCGAGCGAGGTATTCGCGCACCAGCTGCTCATCGTGTCCGCGACGCACGTCGGTGGGCAAGCCTTGGCTGGTCAGGTAAGCGACGTCGGCCGCACCGGCACCCCGGGATGCGAACTGGAAATCGACAATCTTCAGCGAGTCGCCATCGAAGAACATGTTGTCGGCCCTGATATCCCCGTGCAACAACATCGGCCGTACCGTCAAGGCGGCCAGCGCTTTTGGGGCTAGCTCAACGAACCGCTCGGCATACTTTGCCACCGCGGCGGGAACCGCCACCGCTGACTTATCGCGGTACACGCGCCACCCGAAATCGAACGCGGGATGCAGTATTTCGCGAGCGATCGGCGTGTCAAGGCTCGGAAACGCGTCTAGTGCCGCGGCGTCGGCAGCGGTGACCGACCAGGCGTGCATGCCGGCCAACTGCTCGATGCACAACCGGGCCCGATGCATTGACAGCCCCGCCAGATGATCGGCATTGTCCCAATCCCGCAGGTCCTCGAGAACCAGCACGAAATCCACTGATTCCTCAGCCATCCCGGCGGCGTATACATGCGGTGTCGCTATCGGTGCCCTGCCCGCGACGTATCGGTAAAACAACAACTCCCGCCGATAGCCGCCCAGCATGTCCATCGCCCACCGAGCCTCGGATTGGGCGGCCAATTTGACGATCACCGTCGACGGCACGCCGGGGTCGCCCGTCAAATGGAGCCGGTACAGCAGCGACGAGAATCCGGTGTCTTGTGCTATCTGTTCAACGCGAATGGCATTGATGGTCAGCGATTTCGGTGCGACGCCGTCTGCGCGCAGCGCTTCGCTGAGCCACCCGGCAGTCACCTCGTCGATTGCGCGGGGCACGCGCCCTTCGGCCAGTGTCACCATCGAGCTCCTGAAGATATTTGATGATGAACAACTAACATAGTTGTCGAGCGTCTAAAATGCAACCGTGCCTTCCCCAGTACGCGGGCTCACCCAACCGGAGCGGGTGAAGTTGTCGAGTCGACGGCTGCTGCACGCCGCGGCCGAGTTGATCGTGGAGAAGGGCTGGGAAGCAACCACGGCCGCAGAGATCGGTCGTCGCGCGGGATACAGCCGCGCCATGGTCCACGCCAGGTACGGCAGCAAGGACGCCATCCTCGAAGCGTTCCTTGGCGAGTATGTGAAGCGGCTCAACCCAGATCCGGATGCCAGCGTGACCGGCATACAGCAGGTGCTCGCTCACTTCGACCGGATTCAGGAAATCCATGCTGAAGACCGCGAACTCCTGCGGGCGATGTTCGTCGCCACTTTCGAGGCGGTAAAGACGACGTCGCCCTTGCGCGATCGGATCCAAACTCAACTCATGAGCGGCGCAGTCAAGGTTGAGGCGGGACTGCGTAACGGCATTGCGGACGGCTCGGTCCGATCCGACATTGACATCGATGCTGCCGTTAAGGACATCACCGCAGCGGTGTTCGGCATCGCATTTCAGTGGGTCGCCGTACCCCAAGCTCATGACCTCGATGACGAGCTGAACTGCGTTCGCTCCAGGATCATTCGGCAGTACGGCTCTGCACCTGCTCGACGTCGCGCAGGAATCGCTCGGTAACTCGCTGCACACGCCGGGAGAACACGTGGCCGACGTGGCCGCCGTCGTACCAGTACAGTTGGCCGCCCCAGCGCTCCTGCAAGGCAATCGCGGGCTCGCGCATCGCCATCCGGTC
>NZ_JBKQTQ010000212.1:0-21488 GCF_052143115.1 Mycobacterium sp. | reverse complement strand
GCCCTGTGTCAAGCCGCGGCTGTTTGTTGGTTGAGCAGGCGTTGGAGGGCGTTGTGTCGGGTTGGGTCGTAGGCGGTGTGGCCTTGCCAGCAATGCCAGATGACGTAGAGCCAGGCGCGGGCGAGGATGCGTACGGCGTGGGGGTGGTCGTGGCCTCGGGCGGTGGCGCGGCGGTACAGGTCGGTGGCCCAGGGGTTGGCGTGGCGGGAGTCTGCGGCGAAGTCGGTGACGGCGTCGCGCAGTTGTTTGTCGCAGGACCAGCGGAATCCGACCGAGCGCATTTTGCCGGATTGGCGGGTGGATGGGGCGACGCCGGCCAGGCAGGCCAGCGATTCGGGGGTGGGGAATCGGCTGCGGCAGTCACCGATTTCGGCCAGAAGCCTTGCGGCGCGGACGGTGCCGGAGCGGGGCAGGCTGGTGAAGATGTGCGCGTCGGTGTGGGTGGCGAGCTGTTCGGCGATCTGCTCGGACAGGGTTTTGATCTGCTCGACCAGGGTGTCCAAGGCTGCCAGCAGTGCACGGGTGATGTGGGCTGCAGCGAGGCCTTCGTCGCCGATGGCGCCGCGCGGGGCGCTGGTGAGGCGGGCGTGCAGAACAGCAGGATCGACGCGGCCGCAGTAGCCGACCGAGG
Organism: Mycobacterium sp.; assembly: GCF_052143115.1. Classification (GTDB taxonomy): domain Bacteria; phylum Actinomycetota; class Actinomycetes; order Mycobacteriales; family Mycobacteriaceae; genus Mycobacterium. The sequence goes on along the minus strand of NZ_JBKQTQ010000212.1, from coordinate 20,857 downwards.
ACAGCCAGGCGGCGAGGCGGTTGGGCGAGAGCCAGTCGGCGCGGCCCTGGGAATCAAAGCGCCGCAGGAATTTCAGGCTGATCGGCGAGTCGAGGTCGGCGAACAGGCCAACTGCGGCGGGGTAGACGCGTTTGAGGTGTTCACGCAGCTGGTTGGCCAATCCGACGCGGTGGACGACGAGGTCCTTGCGGGCTCGGCAGGCGGCCCGCAGCGCCACCGTGGCGGGGGTATCGGGGATCAGGGGCCGCAACCGGGCACGGTCGGTTCGCAACGTGTCAGCCAGCGCAAAGGCGTCGAACCGGTCATCCTTGTTGCCGGCCGACCCGTAGCGGCCGCGCAGGTTCTTCAGCTGGTTGGGGCTGATCACCACCACGGCGATACCCGCACCGAGCAGCGCATCCACCACGGGCCCGTCGGGACGTTCGATGGCTACCTCGTCCACGCCGGAGCGGGCGAGCAATGCCAGCAGCGTCCGCAAGCCCGTAGAACTGTGCTCAACGGTGCTTCGATGGACCTCGCAGCCTCTGGAATCGACGACCGATACCGCGTGATCGTCACGCGCCCAATCGATTCCGCACGTCACGCCGTGAGCGGGTTTCTCCGGCAATACAGGTGGGGCATACTTCATCACAGCCTCCTCGCTGCTAGTCCCAGTGGGGAGGCACCCATGTTTCGGTGCCGGGGCGTGACTGCCGGTTCGCTCACTGTTCGGCGCTCGACGGCGCTCAGCCCTGTCGACGGTCGGCACACCCCGGGTAACCGTCGGGTCTCGCAAAACTCATGCTGGACGTCCAAGCGTCAAGCAAGCAGGGCGATGACCCAACGGCACCTCGGGTGCATCGGTAGCCGTTCTACAACTACCGACACAGGGATGGTGCACCAGTGAGCACGGATCTGAGTCGGCGGCTGGCCGGCAGGGTCGCCGTTGTCACCGGCGGAGGCGGCGGTATCGGCCTGGCTTCGGCCCGGCGGCTGCACGCCGAGGGAGCCACCCTGGTCATCGGCGACATCGACGGGAAGACCGGCGCGGCGGCCGCCGACGAACTGGGCGGCCTGTATGTCGAGGTGGACGTTTCGGATGAGCTAAGCGTCAACACGTTGTTCGACACCGCGGCGGACACCTATGGATCGGTCGACATCGCGGTCAACAACGCGGGCATTTCGCCACCGGACGACGAGCTGATCGAGAACACCGAGCCGCCGGTATGGCAGCGGGTACAAGACGTCAACCTGAAATCGGTGTACCTGTGCTGCCGGGCGGCCTTGCGGCACATGGCGCCTGCAGGCAAAGGGTCGATCGTCAACGTGGCGTCGTTCGTCGCGGTGATGGGGTCGGCCACCTCTCAGATCTCCTACACCGCGTCCAAGGGCGGGGTGTTGGCCATGTCCCGCGAGCTCGGCGTGCAGTTCGCGCGGCAGGGCATCCGGGTCAACGCGCTGTGCCCCGGGCCGGTGAATACCCCACTGCTGCAGGAGCTTTTCGCCAAGGATCCCGACCGCGCCGCGCGGCGACTGGTGCACGTGCCGATGGGCCGGTTCGCCGAAGCCGACGAAATCGCCGCTGCCGTAGCATTTTTGGCCAGTGACGACGCGTCGTTCATCACCGCGGCGACGTTCTTGGTCGACGGCGGAATCAGCGCCGCCTACACCACCCCGCTGTAGGGCAGTCGGTTACCCGGCCGCCGGTGGGTGTGCCACCACCGTCGGGCGGAACCCGTATCGGGGAGTGGTGCCGTTGAGGTGGTTTCCGGCTGGATTGGCGAATGGCATCCCCGGCATGCCGGCCGCGACCGCCGGCGGAGCGCTGAGTGGAGCACCCCCCAACATCGGCGCAATAGGGCTTGTCACCGGGGCGACCGCATTCCAACTGGGCGGCACCGCCAGCGCTCCCAACGCCGTACCGCGGCCCAGGGCCGCTGACACGGCGCCGCCCAGACCCCCGAGCTCGCCGACTCCCGCGGCCGGGCCCGCCAGCGCACCGCCGAGTCCCTCGCCCGCAACTCCTTCGGCCGCAGCTGCCGCATTATCGGCTGCAGCCGCTGCCTGATCGGCGCCCGCGAGAGCTTCCAGGCCGACGAGATCCGTCATGGTGCCCAACCAGTTGCCGGGCATGTAAAACCCGGACGAGAAGATGGTGTTCCAGAGGTTGTTGTTCAACCCCAAGCCACTCGAGCTGAACAGTTCGTTGAAGATTGCCGACAGCCCCGTTCCGGAGCCGTTCCCGGTCAGGAAGTTGAGGACGTTCATGAGCCCCGACCCCAACCCCGACGACGTCGCGGGGGCAGCGAGCGCTTGTAGCGCGGCGGGTACCGCAGTCACCAGTTGCGAGACCGTCGTCTGTGTTCCGGTGCCGGTGGCCTGAGCGACCGCGCCGGCCTGCGCGGCCGCTCCCGTCGCCGTGGTGGTTACCGGCGGCTCGACGAACGGCGTCAATGTCGATGCGGCCGCTGAGGATCCGGCGTAACCGTACATCGCCGCGGCGTCCTGGGCCCACATCTCCGCGTAGTGGGTTTCGGTGGTTGCGATCGCCGGGGTGTTCTGGCCCAGGATGTTGGTCGAGATCAGCGATGCCAACAACGTTCGGTTGGCGGCGATGACCGACGGGGGCACCGTCAACCCGAACGCGGTTTCGTAGGCGCCGGCCGCCGCTTTGGCTTGGCCCGCGGCCTGTTCGGCTTGCGCCGCGGTGGCGCTCATCCACGACACGTACGGTGCGGCGGCGGCAACCATCGACGCCGACGCCGGACCTCGCCATGGACCACTAGTAAGGCCGGAGATCACTGACCCGTAATCACCTGCCGCCGAGAATAATTCGGTGGCTAGGTTGTCCCAAGACGCCGCGGCGGCGATCATGGGCCCGGAACCCGGACCGGCATACATGAGCCCGGAGTTGACTTCCGGCGGTAATGTTGCGAAATCCATTGCAGAACACTCCTTAACTTGTGGCGACGGCGTTGGCAGCTTCAGCGGCGGCGTACGAACCGGCGCCGGCCGCCAACATGTTTACGAACATCTGGTGAATCGCTGCAGCCTGCGCGCTAACCGCCTGGTACGCGTGTGCGTGCGCAGCGAATTGCATTGCTGTCAAAGCTGATACCTCGTCAGCAGCGGCGGGGATCAGACCTGTGGTCGGAACTAGGGCCGCCGCGTTCTCGGCAGACACGGCGGAGCCCAACGTTTGCAGGTTGGCCGCTGCTGTGGACAGCATTTCGGGTACGATATTGACGAACGACATGAACTGCTCCTTCGGATAGCAAGGCAGCCCCGGCGGGTGCATCGTCATCTGGGCGCACTCCGATAACACGTCCACAGGGCGTGGACGTGTGCGAGAAATGGCTTGGCGCAGACTGATTTCAGGCAGCGAGCACCGCACCGAGGACCGGATGGAAAAATTACGGTCGTCGATTTGTGTTGTGGGCTTGCCCGGGCGAGCCAGCTACGGGTGCGGTATCCTCGTCAAAACCCTTGACGCAGGCGACCGTTACCCGGCTGCATCTCCTACGCGGACCGGCCACTGATCAAAGCTGATTTCGGCGTGGTGGTGATCGCGGCCTGGCGTGAACCCAAGCCGACTTCTCATCGACGCGTTTCAGCCGACGCGTTCGGCCTGCACCGTCCACTTCTCCTCGATGCGCGCATAGCGCCAGATCAACAAGGCGCCGGCCCAGGTGACCACAAACAGGCCGACGATGACAAAACCAATCGCGTTGAGGTCGATGCCGCCCAGCCAGCTCCAGAATCCGCCGGTCCAGCCGAACTGTTCGGCGAGCAGCCCGAGAAATTCGACGCTGCCGATGAGCAGCGCGACGACCACCGAAAGGCCGGTGATGGTGATGTTGTAGTAGACCTTGCGAACAGGGTTGGAAAACGCCCAGCCGTAAGCGAAATTCATGAACGAGCCGTCGATGGTGTCCAGCAGGCACATGCCCGCGGTGAACAGCACCGGCAGGCACAAGATGGCATACCACGGCAGGCCGGCCGCGGCGCTGGTGCCGGCCAGCACCAGCAGTGCGACTTCGGTTGCGGTGTCAAAGCCCAGGCCGAACAACACTCCGACCGGATACATATGCCACGACGCGGTAACCGATCTGGTGAAGCGGCCGAGCACCCGATTGAGCAGTCCGCGGTTATTCAACTGCGCTTCGAGTTCGTCTTCGTCGTAGTGGCCGCGGCGCATCCGCGCGAACACCCGCACGATGCCCATCAGGATGACCACATTGATGATGGCGATCAAATACAAGAACACGCCCGAGACGCTGGTGCCGATCAAGCTCGCGTAGTGATGCAGGGCCGAAGAGTCCTGCTCGACCGGCCCGATTATTGCCTTGAGCCCGATTGCGATCAGCAGTGCCAGCCCGAACACGACCGAGGAGTGGCCAAGGGAGAAAAAGAACCCGACGCTAAGCGGCCGCTGCCCGTCGTTCATTAGCTTGCGGGTGGTGTTGTCGATCGCGGCGATGTGGTCGGCGTCGAATGCGTGGCGCAGCCCCAGCGTGTAGGCGGTCAGGCCGATGCCGATACCGAATGCCTTGTCTCCGACGCTCAAGTGCGCCGGCTCAACGACGAGTATCAGTGTGCCCCAGCCGATCACATGCAGCGCGACGATAACCGCGAACATCGATCCCAAGCGCAGCCACTCGTCGGGGGTCAAAGCGCCCCGTAGCCGAGAAGACCGCGACGAAGGTTGCCGGCTGAGTGTGTCAGCGGCCATGTCGCGTCCCATCTGGAAAGAAAAGCCCGACCGTCACGACGCTAAACCACGGGTAAACGTCCTGCAGACGATTCGCAGGAATTCTGCGAATATCTCGCAGAAAGGATTATTGCGATAAATTTGCATGTAAGGGTATTGCAATGTTTATACTTGTCGCCGTTATTGCGATTCTTGTGTAGGTGAGGTTTCTGCGAGGATCTCATGCACCAGCCCGCGAGGTTAATTTTGCGAGGCCGGGCCATCGGATCACGGACCCGACACTCACCGAGCCGCGGCGAGTGGCTGGCGGCCCAACGGCGCGCCGACGTTAACGCCGTCTAGTCAGCCGCGGAAGACGATCAGCGGGATCGCCATCTCGGCCGGGGTAGCAGCCCCATGGAAGCCGATGAGCTGAGCTACTTCGGGCGGCTCATGGGCAGTGGCCAGCACCGCCGCGTCACCGGTGCAGGTGACGACGACATCACCGACCCGGGGCAGGTGGTCGGGACGCACGGGTCCGAACAGCCCCGCCGAGACGGCGTCGTCGCGGCTGCGTACCTCAACGCGTCCGTTCAGCAGCTCGCTCCAGGCGGCGATCACGTCGGATGCCGCGCCCGGCTCGGTGTGCAGGTAGCGCACCCGTGGATCGCCGGCGACCGCTTGCACTCCCGCACTCAACCGGGAATCGGCGTCAAGGTCGATCCGCTCATCTGCCGGCACGTTCAGACCGCCGTGGTCGGCGGTGATCAGCAGCGCGGCGTCCGACGGCAACGCCTCGACCAGTCGGGTCAGCAGTGCGTCGACATGGGCCGCGGCGGCGTGCCATTCGGGCGAGCCGATGCCGAACAGGTGCGCCGCGGTGTCGAGTTCGGCGGTGTAGGCGTAGAGCAATCCGGGCGCCGCGTGCAACTGGTCGGCCACCAATTGCGCGTAGTCGTCGCCGCTGTTGGCGGGGTGGAATTGCGCGCCGCGGTATGTCGCCTCGGTGAGGCCGCTGCCGATGAACGCCGCAGGCAGCACGGCCCGGGCGCCGACGTGCTGCAGCCGCTCGAACCACGTTGGGACGGGCTGCCATTGGGCCGGCGGGGGATCGTCACGCCAAACGATGTGGTTGAGCACCCGGTCGGTGTCGGGAAGCTTGACGGTGAAGCCCAGGATCCCGTGCTCGCCGGGTGCGACCCCGGTGGTCAACGACGCCAGGCTGGTCGGTGTGGTCGACGGGAAGGTACAGGCGAGTTCGTCCAGCCGTCCGGTCTCGCCGGCCAGCACCGACGCCAGTAGCGGCGCATCGGCGGCCAATGTCGGAAGCAGATGCCAGCCCATCCCGTCGACGAGCACGACCGCGACGCGGTTCACATCGCTCACCCACTCCGATACTCCGAGGGCGTCCACCGCACCGGGAACCGAAAGCAGCGCAGCCGCGGCGGGCAGCACGTCGCAGATCGAACCGGTCATCACGTCAGTTTGGCAGGCGCATACTGGGTGGGTGGCCAAGCCCTCGGCATTGAATCCGGCCGTCACCGAGCGGATCGGCGAACTGCTGCGGGCCCATGGGCTGCGTCGGATGGCGTCTCGGATCGCGGTCCTGGCAGTGCTCGAGCCGGTCCACGGCCATCTGTCGGTGGCCGAAATCGATCAGCGGCTGCGTGAGTGCCTGCCCACCGAAGACCAGCCGCCGGACTTGGCGACGATCTACCGCACGGTGACCACGCTCGTCGACCAGGGTGTGCTGCATGCGCTGACGCTGGAGGGCGGGGTCACCACCTACGGCCTGGCCGCCGACCCGCACCATCACGCGGTGTGCACCCGATGCGGCTCGATCATCGAAGTGCCGGCCGGACGGCTGGCCTCAGCACTGGAACATGCGATGGCGGGCAGTTCGTTCACGCTGTCCGAACGCGCCGGCCTCACCTTGCACGGCCTGTGCCCGCAATGCCAGCAGGACGGCTCTTCAGGACAGGTCAAGTAAGGCGTTCTCGACGACCTCCGGCAGCGCCGGGTGAATCCAGTACTGACCGCGAGCCATCTGTGGGGTAGAGAGCCCGAAGCTCATTGCCTGAATCAGTGGCTGGATGATCGACGAGGCCTGGTGTCCCATGATGTGTGCACCGAGGAGTCGCCCGGTCCCGCGGTCGCCGACGAGCTTGACGATGCCGGTGGTGTCCTCCATCGCCCAGCCATACGCGACGCCACCGTAGTCCTGGATAGTGCATGACACGTCGAAACCCTTTGCGACGGCTTGATTCTCGGTCAACCCGACGGTGGCGATCTGCGGATCGGTGAACACCGCGGCGGGGACGTAGCGGTGGTCGGTGGCCACCATCGCGTCGGTGTCGTCCCAGTCGTAGAGCAGATTCTGTTGGACGACGCGCGCTTCGTGGTTGGCCACATGCTTGAGCTCGTACGGCGACGACACATCGCCAAGCGCGAAAACGCCGCGCGCAGAAGTCCGTTGGTATTCGTCGACGACGATGCGGCCGTCGTCGACCTCGACGCCGGCCTGCTCGGCGTCCAGCAGATCACCATTCGGCACCCGGCCGGTGGCCACCAGCACGGCGTCGGTGCTCAGCGTCGAACCGTCGTCGAGTTCCAGCACGATGCAGGAGCGGTCCTGATGGGAGCCGATGACATTGCGCCGGGTGCGCAACTCCCATTTGGTCGACGCGATGTGGGTGAACCGTTCGCACAGCGTGTCATCCAGGTGCCGCAGTAGTGCGCCGCCGCGGATCACCAAGGTGATCCGCACACCGAGCGCGGAGAAGATGTGCGCGAATTCGGCTGCGACGAAACCGCCTCCGACGATGACCAGGTGCTCGGGCAACTCCGGTATCCGCATGATGGTGTCGCTGGTGTAGTAGTGGACCCCGCACTCCAGGATGGCCGGCGGGATCACCGGTCGCGCTCCGGCGGCGATCACCACCTGCTCGGCGGTGAACTCGTCGCCGCCGTCGGTGCGCAGCAGATAGCGGCCGTCGGGCTGGACCGCTCCGAAACGGGTGTGCCGGTCATATACGTCAACGTTGGGGGAGGCCCGCCGGTAGTCTTCGCCGCTGATCGCGATCGGGTCGATGCGCCCGAAGACGCGCGAGACGATGTCCTCCCAACGCACCTGGTCGATGTGCGCGTCGATTCCGTACCGGGCCGCGGTGCGGATCGTTTCGGCGACTTCGGCGGCGTAGACGAACATCTTGGTGGGGATGCACCCGACGTTCAGGCAGGTTCCGCCGAATGTCCCCTGTTCACAGATCGCCACTCGTTTGCGCGCATAGCGTTCGTTGAGAATGCTGTTGCCCGAACCGGTTCCGATGATCGCGAGATCGTAGGTTTCCATCCGCTGGCCCCTCAGCCGTTCCGGGTCGTGGCGTTGGAGGAAGACCGCAGGTAGCTGAGGTACCAGTCAAGCCAGATGTCCAACTGCTGGTAGGCCACTTGCCGTGGCTGCGGCATCGACAGGAACACATCGTGCTTGGCGTCGGTCACCGGAACGATGGTGCTGCGGTTGCCGACGCAGCCGGCCCACCGGGCGATGTGTGCCACCTCGAGAACGGCGTCGCCGCATTGCAGAGCGGTGGGGTCGGCGGTCTCTGACACGCTGTGATACGAGCGCAGGATCAGGTTGGGCACGCCGACGTCGAGCCCGCGATGCAGTCGCGCCTGACCACGTCGGATCGCGCGTAGCCAGCCGAAGGTGATGGGGAAGCCGCCCAGCGGTTTCCACTGCAGGTTGTAGTCGAACTCGCCGTCGTAGTCCCGGTGCAGGCTGGCGCCATAACCGCCAACACCGTCGCCCGACGCCCGGGCAACCCGTTTATCACCGGCTCGCGCGATCGCGGTGATCAGCGCCGCCGTCGTCGGCCAGCGCAGCACCCCCGGACCGGGCAGATCCAGAAATGGGCTGTTGAGCACCAGCCCCGCGACGCCGGCACGGGCTGTCGCGCCGCGTCGCCGCAGCCGGTCCAGCCACAGCGACACGATCAACCCCCCGGCGGAATGCCCGTACACCAGCACTCGGCCCGAACCGGTCTGCTCGCCGATGACCGCCAGCGCGCGGTCCAGTTCGGCGTCGTAGCGGGCCAGATCGGTGGTGAAGTGCGGGGTTTGGCCGGTTCGCCACGACCGCCCACATTTCTGCAGGTCGAGCGCATAGAAGGCGAAGCCGCGGTCCGCGAAGTGATCGGCCAGCGGGGTGTGAAAGAAATAGTCGGTGTATCCGTGCACGGCGAGCACGGCATCGCTGGCCGTCCCGGGGTCGCCACGACGGAGCAGCGTCGCGACGATATCGCCTTCGCCGTCGGGATCGTCGCCCAGCGGGATGGTGAGCTGCCAGTAGCGGGGTAGGACATCGGGCTGCCAGCCAGTCACGCACGTCAGCTTAAAGCGTGCCCGGCTAGCGCTGGCCTGCGAAGGGTACTGCGGCGATCACGCCACCGCCGTTGACCGGTGGCCCGAGCAGCACGGTCGACGTATTGGTGCCGGGCTTGTAGTCGACGAGCGATTGACCGCCCCCGCAGGAAGCCGTTGCTCGCAGGTCGAGATCGGCCCCGTTGATGCCCGCCACGATGACGCTGCGGCCAGGTTCCACGCCCGACACCGACACCGGCGACGTCGTGCCGTCGGGGTTGAGCTTGGCGAGGTACTGGTAGCCGCATGCCCCTTCGGCTTGCACGAAGGTGCCTGCCGGGAGCTGCCACGCCCTGACGTCGCGCAGATCGGGCCCTTTCTGACCGTCGTTGACCGCGGTGAGAGCGGTGGGTGGGTTGCCGTCGATGGGCGCCAACCACAGCCGCGAGGTAAATCCGGGAGCATCGCACGCCGCGAGAACGGTAGCGAGGGAACTCTCGTCCCACCACCGCAACGGGCTGCAGTTGGTCTGACCCGGGATCGGAAGCGTCGGCCCGGGAGTGCCGTCATTGCCCATCAGCGCCAGGCCCGCCGACGTGCCCAGGACGAGGCGCATCCCGTCCGGCGTCGAGAGATAGTTCCCGTTGAACGGACTGCCGAGCTTGTCGGTCGGGTAGGTGAGTTGGTGGTTGCCGGCGAGGTCGACCCGATCGAGCGTCGCGAGTTTGGAGTCGGGGCCGGGCGGCACGGACAACAACAGCGCCTTGCCATTCGGGCGGGTATAGCGGGGCGACCCCTGCACGGGCAACGTCGTCTGCCTGCCGGTGTGCAGGTCGACCAGGATGGCCGTCGGCGGCGTGGCGTACTGCGCGTCGAACAGGGCGTGGCTGCCGTCGCCCGACCAGTCCACCAACTCCGGACTCGCGTGCTGGCCGGGCGGCGGGAAGGTGGTGATCGGATAGCGACCACCCGCGGAGTCGACCAGGTACAGCGTTGTGGTGGCCGTCTCACGGTCGGGCGAGCCCGGGGGGAGCGGTGCGCCGGGCTTCCCGCCGGGAACCGGGGTCCAGGTGGCCAGCATCCACCCCGGGCCGGCCTGCGACCAGGGGATGGTCGCGATCGCGGCTTCGACACCGTGAGCCGCTGGCTGTGCCGCGGTCGTCGGCGACGGCGTCGCGGCGCTGCCGGATACTCCGTGCGCTGCGTCCGCACCGGTCGACGAGGAACACCCCGCCACCAGCACAGCGGCCAGCGCGACGGCCGGAGCCAAATTTCGCCAGGTCATGGCCCACAGCGTGGCAGATCACGGTGGAATCCGCGGCGCAACCTCGAACAACGGCGACCGAGCCGGCCGGATAACCTGGCGATCTGAACAGCCCTCGATCGCAAAGGACGAACAGCCCGGTGTCGGACCCGAAGGTCGCAGCCAGGGCCGACGTCGTGCTGGTCGGGGCCGGGATCATGAGCGCCACCCTGGGTGCGTTGTTGCGGCGGCTGGAACCCGACTGGTCGATCACCCTGGTCGAGCGACTCGACGGTGCCGCGGCCGAAAGCAGCGACCCGTGGAATAACGCGGGTACCGGGCATTCCGGGCTCTGCGAGCTGTTTTACACGCCGCAGCAGTCCGACGGCTCGATCGACATCAGCAAAGCCGTGCGCGTCAACGAGGAATTTCAGGTCACCCGCCAGTTCTGGGCTTACGCCGCAGAGAACGGCATCCTGTCCGACGTGCGCGGCTTCCTTCGCCCGGTTCCGCATGTCAGCTTCGTGCAGGGCGCAGAGCGCGTCGGCTACCTGCGCCGCCGCCGAGAGGCGCTGGCCGCCAACCCGCTGTTTGGCCGCACCGAGTGGATCGACGACGCCGACGAATTCGCCCGTCGGCTGCCGTTGATGGCGGCCGGGCGCGACTTTTCCGACCCCACGAAACCCATTGCGCTCGATTGGGCCGCCGATGGTACCGACGTCGACTTCGGCGCTCTGTCCAGACAGCTCATCGGCTACGCCGTTCGCAACGGCACAACCGTGTTGTTCGGCCAGGAGGTCCGCAACCTGTCCCGCCAACGTGACGGCAGCTGGACACTGACGATTCACAACCGCCGCACCGGTGAAAACCGAAAGCTGAACTCCAAATTCGTCTTTGTCGGTGCCGGCGGACAGGCGCTGCCGCTGTTGCAGAAGTCTGGCATCGGGGAAGCCAGGGGATTTGGCGGCTTTCCGATCGCCGGAAAGTTCCTGCGCAGTGGCAATCCCGCGGTCACGGCTGCGCACCGGGCCAAGGTCTACGGCTTGCCCGCGGTGGGCGCACCGGCGATGACGGCGGCGCATCTGGACGCCCGGATCGTCAACGGCCGGCCATGGCTGCTGTTTGGGCCGTTCGCCGGGTGGTCGCCGAAATTCCTGAAACACGGCCGTATCACGGATCTGCCGCGCTTTGTCACGCCGGGCAATCTGGCGACCATGATCGGCGCCGGCGTCAACCAGATGAAATTGGTCAACTATCTGATCGGCCAACTGCAGTTGTCACAACCCGCCCGGGTCAGCGCGCTGCGAGAATTCGCACCCAGCGCGAAGACTTGCGATTGGGAGCTGACGACGGCCGGTCAACGGGTGCAGGTGATCCGTCCGGACAAGCGCAAGGGTGGGGTGCTGGAATTCGACACCACCGTGCTGGGCGCCGCCGACGGCAGCATCGCCGGCCTGATCGGAGCGTCGCCGGGGGCCTCGACCGCGGTATCGGCGATGCTCGACGTGCTGCAGCGCTGCTTTCCCGACCGGTACCAGGCTTGGCTGCCTACCCTTAAAGACATGGTGCCGTCGTTGGGAGCCGCACTCTCCGGTGAACCGGCGCTGTTCGAGGAGGTGTGGTCGTGGGGCACCAAGGCGCTGAGGCTCAAGCCCGATTGCCCGCCTTCTCCTCAGGCCGCTTCGCGGCCTGCATCGTCGGCGGGCGAGCCCGATTGCCCGCCCCCACCTCCGGCCGCTTCGCGGTCTGTATCGTCGGCGGGCGGATCGGCGGGCGAGCCATGACCGCTGCATTGCACCGCGCATGGGCCAAAGACCTTGACGTGCCGACGCTTTACGCGCTGCTCAAGCTGCGGGTGGAGGTCTTCGTGGTGGAACAGGCCCGTCCCTATCCCGAGTTGGACGGGCGCGATCTGCTCGCCGAAACCCGGCATTTCTGGCTGGAGGCCCCCGACGGCGAGGTGATCTGCACGCTGCGGCTAATGGAGGAGCACCCGGGCGGACACAAGGCATTTCGGCTGGGGCGGCTGTGCACCGAACGCAGCGCGCGCGGCCAGGGCCACACCACCCGATTGTTGCGCGCGGCGCTGGCCGAGGTGGGCGACTATCCCTGCCGGATCAACGCGCAGATCTATTTAACGGAGATGTATGCCCAGCACGGATTCGTCCGTGACGGCGACGACTTCGTCGACGACGGGGTTCCGCACGTGCCCATGGTGCGGCACGGCGCCGGTCCGGTGGGCGGGCACCGCGCCGGTCCGGTGGGCCAGCCGTGAAAATCTACCCCTTCAGCGCGATCGTCGGACACGACCAGCTGCGGCTGGCGCTGATTTTGTGTGCGGTGCGCCCGGAGATCGGCGGGGTGCTGATCCGCGGCGAGAAGGGCACCGCCAAGTCGACGGCCGTGCGCGGCCTGGCCGCGCTGCTTTCTGCAGCGAGTGATCCGGCCGGCGCTGACGCCCGTCTGGTCGAGTTGCCGATCGGTGCCACCGAGGACCGGGTGATCGGCTCACTGGATCTGCAGCGGGTGTTGCGCGACGGCGAGCAGGCATTCTCACCAGGCCTGCTGTCCCGTGCCCACGGCGGTGTGCTCTATGTCGACGAGGTGAATCTGCTGCACGACCACCTGGTCGACCTGCTGCTGGATGCCGCCGCGATGGGGCGAGTGCACATTGAGCGCGACGGGATCTCGCATTCGCACGAGGCTCGGTTCGTGCTGATCGGCACGATGAATCCGGAAGAGGGCGAGTTACGCCCGCAGCTGCTGGACCGGTTCGGGCTCACCGTCGACGTGCACGCGTCGCGGGACATCGACGTTCGGACACAGGTCATTCGGCAGCGGATGGACTATGAGGCCGACCCGGATGCTTTCGCGCAGCGTTATGCCGCCGACGACGCCGAGCTTGCCCGCCGGATCGCCTCCGCACGCCAGCTTGTCGACGATGTGGTATTGCCGGACAACGAATTACGTCGGATCGCAGCGCTGTGCGCCGCGTTCGACGTCGACGGCATGCGCGCTGATCTGGTGATTGCCCGGACCGCGGTTGCCCACGCGGCGTGGTGTGGCTGCGACACGGTGAGCGAGCAGGACATCCGGGTGGCCGCCGAGTTGGCGCTGCCGCACCGGCGCCGCCGTGACCCGTTCGACGATCCCGGAATCGACCCAGGGCAACTCGACGCGGCATTGGCGGAGGCGGACGGCCCGCCCGATGATCCCGAGCCCGATCCCGAACCGCCCGGGGGCGGTCAAAGTATGAATGACGCTGCGCGACAGATGGATTCGCCGCGCCCACAAACACCGACCAAGCCCAGCGCCGCTCCGTCGGCGACTTTCCGCACCCGTGCCCTGACCGTGCCCGGCGTCGGTGCCGGCGCGCCGGGCCGTCGATCGCGGGCCCGCAACGCCTCGGGCAGCGCGGTGGCCGCCACCGACTCTCAGGCCGAGGGACATGGCCTGCATCTGTTCGCCACCGTGTTGGCTGCTGCCGAACATGCCGAGGGAGCGGGTCGGCTGCGGCTGCAACCGGCCGATGTGCGCCGAGCGGTCCGCGAGGGCCGGGAAGGCAACCTGGTCATCTTCGTCGTCGACGCATCCGGATCGATGGCGGCCCGAGACCGGATGGCGGCGGTCAGCGGCGCTACCTTGTCGCTGTTGCGCGACGCCTATCAGCGGCGCGACAAGGTCGCGGTGATCACCTTCCGCGCGCATGAAGCGCGGCTGCTGCTGCCGCCGACGACGTCGGCGCACATCGCCGGGCGGCGGCTGTCGCGCTTTGACACCGGCGGCCAAACTCCCCTTGCGGAAGGTCTGCTCGCCGCACGCGAACTGGTGGTCCGAGAAAAGGTCCGCGATCGGGCCCGACGCCCCCTGGTGGTGGTGCTCACCGACGGCCGGGCCAATGCCGGACGAGACCCGTTGGGCCGCAGCCGATCAGCGGCGGCGCTGCTGGTCGCCGAAGGCGTGGCCGCGGTGGTCGTCGACTGTGAAACGTCGTATGTCCGGCTCGGTTTGGCGCAGCAGTTGGCAGCGCAGCTTGGCGCCCCGTCGGTGCGGCTGGAGCAGCTGCGGGCCGACTATCTGACCCGGGCCGTGCGCAGCGCGGCCTGAACAGCCGAGAGGTAAGCGCTTATGCCACAGGGTCGTCCGCTTGCGGTCCCCGAGGACGGGCTGACCACCCGAGCCAGACGCAACCTGCCGGTGCTGGCGGTACACACCGGCGCGGGCAAAGGAAAGTCGACGGCCGCCTTCGGAATGGCGTTGCGGGCATGGAACTCCGGTTTGAGCGTCGCGGTGTTCCAGTTCGTCAAGAGCGACAAGTGGAAGGTCGGTGAGGAGGCGGCGTTCCGGCAGCTGGGGCGGCTGCACGAGGAGCATGGGCTGGGTGGGCCGGTGGAATGGCACAAGATGGGCGCCGGCTGGTCCTGGATACGTAAGTCACGCAAGACCGGCAGCGACGACGACCACGCCGCGGCAGCCGCGGACGGCTGGGCCGAGATCGCCCGCCGGCTGGCCGCGGGGCGCCACGACTTCTACGTGCTCGACGAGTTCACCTATCCGCTGAAGTGGGGCTGGGTCGACGTCGACGAGGTGGTGCAGACGCTGCTCGCCCGCCCAGGCAGCCAGCATGTGGTGATCACCGGTCGCGACGCTCCCTCGCGGTTGGTCGACGTCGCCGACCTCGTCACCGAGATGACCAAGGTCAAGCACCCGATGGACCTCGGCCGCAAAGGCCAGAAGGGCATCGAGTGGTGACGGTCCCCGCTGTCATGGTTGCCGCACCCGCGTCGGGCAGCGGAAAGACCACCGTCGCAACGGGCTTGATCGGCGCGTTGCGGCAGGCAGGGCATGTCGTGGCTCCCTTCAAGGTCGGCCCGGACTTCATCGACCCGGGGTATCACGCGCTGGCGGCCGGGCGCGTTGGTCGCAACTTGGATCCGGTTCTGGTGGGGGAGCAGCTGATTGGGCCGCTCTACGCGCACGGTGCTGCCGGCGCCGACATCGCCGTAATCGAAGGGGTGATGGGACTTTTCGACGGTCGCATCGACGCCGGCGCACGCATACCGGCGTCCGGGTCCTCCGCACACATCGCGGCCCTGCTCGCCGTTCCGGTTGTCCTGGTGGTCGATGCGCGCGGCCAAAGCCAGAGCATCGCCGCGCTTCTGCACGGGTTTTCGACATTCGATCCCGCGACCCGCATCGCCGGCGTCGTGCTCAACCGGGTGGGGTCGGCACGACATGAACAGGTGTTGCGGCAGGCATGCGAGCAGGCCGGTGTCCCAGTACTGGGCGCGATTCCGCGCCGCGATGAATTAGAGGTGCCGTCACGGTATCTGGGTTTGGTCACCGCCGTTGAATACGATCTGCGGGCGCGCGACGCGGTCGCGGCGATGACGACGCTGATCGCCCGTCACGTCGATGTCGGCGCCGTGTTCGGGCTCGCCCAATGCCCTGTCGCCGATCCGGCGTGGGACCCGTCGGCCGTTGTGGCCGAACCCGTCACCGAGCCGGTCACCGTGGCCTTGGCCGGCGGAAAGGCGTTCAGTTTCGGCTATCCCGAACACGCCGAGCTGGTCCGGGCATGCGGCGCCGACGTCAAGGAGTTCGACCCGCTCGTCGACCCGCTGCCTGACGGCAGCGACGCGGTGCTGTTGCCCGGCGGCTTCCCCGAACAATTCGCCGCCGAACTGTCCGGCAATGACGTCGCCCGCCGCCAGATCAACGCGTTGGCGGCCGCCGGTGCGCCGATTCACGCCGAATGCGCCGGGCTGCTGTACCTGGTTTCCGAGCTCGACGGGCATCCGATGTGCGGCGTGCTGGCCGGATCGGCACGCTTCACCGAGCACCTCACCTTGGCCTATCGCGACGCTGTCGCGGTGACCGATTCGCCGCTGTACCGCGCAGGCCAGCGGGTCGTCGGACACGAATTCCACCGCACCGCAGTCACATTCACCGACGCCTACCAGCCGGCGTGGATGTATCGGGGCTCACACGTGGATGCCGTGCGCGATGGCGCGGTCCACGACGGAGTGCACGCTTCGTATCTGCACACGCATCCGGCTGCGACCCCCGAGGCGGCGGCGCGCTTCGTGGCCCACGCCGCAGCTGCGAGACTCGCCGGGTGACGACGCCGGAGAACCCTTACCTGGTCGGCCTACGGCTGGCCGGCAAGAAGGTTGTCGTGGTCGGCGGCGGCACCGTTGCTCAACGCCGGCTTCCGTTGCTCATCGCCAGCGGAGCAGACGTGCACGTCATCACCCGTACGGCCACTCGCGCGGTCGAGGCGATGAGCGCAATTACCTTGTCGCTTCGCGAGTATCGCGACGGCGATTTGGCCGGCGCATGGTATGCGATCGCGGCCACCGACGACGCGCAAGTGAACTCGGCGGTGGTGGCCGAGGCCGACCGGCACCGAATCTTCTGCGTCCGCGCCGACATCGCGGTCGAGGGCAGCGCCGTGACTCCCGCATCGTTTGACTATGCCGGGCTGTCGGTGGGAGTCCTGGCCAGTGGCGAGCACCGTCGTTCGGCGGCAATCCGCTCGGCGATCCGCGAGGCACTGCAGCAGGGGGTCATCACGGCCGAGAGCACCGATGTGGTGCGCGGCGGGGTGGCGCTGGTCGGCGGTGGGCCCGGAGATCCGGAACTGATCACCGTCCGCGGCCGGCGGCTGCTCACCCAGGCCGACGTCGTCGTCGCCGATCGGCTGGCGCCGCCGGAACTGCTCGCCGAGCTGCCCCCGCACGTCGAGGTGATCGACGCCGCCAAAATCCCCTACGGGCGGGCGATGGCTCAGGACGCCATCAACGCCGTCATGATCGAGCGGGCCCAGGCCGGTCAGTTTGTGGTGCGCCTCAAGGGGGGCGACCCGTTCGTGTTCGCGCGCGGATACGAGGAGCTGCTGGCGTGTGTCGATGCCGGCATTCCGGTGACGGTGGTCCCCGGTGTGACGAGTGCCATAGCGGTGCCAGCGTCGGTGGGTGTTCCGGTCACTCACCGCGGCCTAAATCACGAGTTTGTGGTGGTGAGCGGCCATGTTGCGCCCGGGCACCCCGAATCGTTAGTGAATTGGGACGCATTGGCGGCGATGTCGGGCACGATCGTTTTGCTGATGGCGGTGGAGCGCATCGAGCTCTTCACCGAAGCGCTGCTGAAAGGCGGCCGACCTGCGGATACGCCGGTGTTGGTGGTCCAACACGGAACGACGGCCGCCGAACACACGTTGCGGGCCACCCTCGCTGACGCGCCGGAAAAGATCCGTTCAGAGGGAATTCGGCCCCCCGCGATCATCGTGATCGGTACGGTAGCGGCATTCGGCGCTTAAAAGATTCCTAAGATTACTGTAGGGTAAGTTCTTATGACGGCTCTCAACGACGCAGAGCGGGCTGTCCACGAATGGACGTCTGAACGCTCCGAGCGAGTAGTTCATATGCCCCCAGTGCCCTCAGCCAAGACCGCCGTAAGCCCTCCAAGCAGGACTTCCCCGACGTGGCGGCCGTCTCGACGCTTTTTCTCCGCCGTCATCGCTATCTGCGGAATGCAGCTGATGGCGACCATGGACGGCACCATCGCGATCGTCGCGCTTCCCAAGATTCAGAACGATTTGGGCCTGACCGATGCCGGCCGCAGCTGGGTGATCACCGCCTACGTGCTGACTTTCGGCGGTTTGATGCTGCTCGGCGGCCGCCTCGGTGACACCATCGGCCGCAAACGCACCTTCACCGTCGGCGTCGCGCTGTTCACCATCGCCTCGGCCTTGTGTGGCATCGCGTGGGATGACCCGACCCTGGTCACCGCACGGTTACTGCAGGGTGTGGGTGCCGCGATCGCCACACCCACCGGCTTGGCGCTCATCGCCACCACCTTTGCCAAGGGCCCGGCCCGTAACGCCGCGACAGCGGTGTTCGGCGCGATGGCCGGCTTCGGGTCGGTCATGGGCTTGGTCGTCGGCGGGGCGCTCACCGAGGTGTCCTGGCGGCTGGCGTTCCTGGTCAACGTGCCGATCGGACTGGTGATGATTCACCTGGCCCGCACCACACTGCGGGAAACCCAGCGGGAGCGAATGAAGCTCGACGCCACCGGCGCCGTCCTTGCCACGCTGGCCTGCACCGCGGCCGTTTTCGCCTTCTCGATCGGCCCGGAAAAAGGCTGGATCTCCGTCACCACCATCGGTTCGGGCGTGGTGGCCTTGGTGGCGTTCATCGCGTTCGCGATTGTCGAGCGCACCGCCGATAACCCTCTCGTGCCGTTGGACCTGTTCTTCGACCGCAACCGGCTGGCTACCTTTGTGGCGATCTTCCTGGGCGGCGGCGTGTTGTTCACGGTCACCGTGCTGATCGGCCTCTACGTGCAGGAGCTGATGGGCTACAGCGCGCTGCGCGCCGGCGTCGGCTTCATCCCGTTCACCATCGCGATGGGCATCGGCCTAGGCGCGTCCTCGCAGCTGGTGTCGTGGTTTCCGCCGCGGGTCGTGGTGATCACCGGCGGAATCCTGGTGGTCGGTGCGATGGTCTACGGTTCGACGCTCGATCGCGCCATGCCGTACTTCCCGACCCTGGTAACGCTGGTCACGTTCGGCGGCATCGGTATTGGGATGATCATCGTGCCGCTGGCGCTCTCGGCGATCACGGACGTCGGCTTTGACCGGATCGGGCCGACATCAGCCATTGTGATGATGCTGCAGAACCTGGGCGGGCCGGTGGTGCTCGCAGTCGTCCAGGCCGTCATCACGTCGCGCACGTTGTACTTGGGCGGCACCAATGGACCGGCGAAGAACATGAACGCCGCTCAGCTGCATGCGCTCGACCATGGCTACACCTACGGCCTGCTGTGGATCGCCGGAGTCGCCGTTGTGACGGGCGGTGTGGCACTGCTCATCGGATACAGCTCCAAGCAGGTGGCCCACGCCCAGGAAGTCCAGCACGCCATCGACGTCGGAGAGATCTAGACGGTATGGAGGCTGACTTGAGGCCGAAGGCCTCGGGCTGCAATCGGACGTGGGTTGCCGATGGCGGGTGAACACTCGCCGGGGTAGAGCCACAGTTGCAGATCAGGAGGCCTCCGGTGAGTTTCAACGGTACGAGTGTCGGGTTGGATGTGCATGCGCTTTCGGTAGTTGCGCATGCCGTCGATGAAGAAACGGGTCGAGTCGAACGGGCACGGTTGTGTCCGGATCACGGCGAGATTCTCGATTGGTTGCACCGGCTGCGCGGCCCGGTCCGGGTGGCTTATGAGGCCGGGCCGACGGGGTTCGGGCTGGCCCGGGCTCTGTTCGATGCCCAGATCGACTGCGTGGTCGCCGCACCCTCGAAGTTGATCCGTCCGGCTGGGGATCGAGTCAAGACCGACGCCCGCGACGCCGCGCATTTGACCCGCTTGTTGAGGTTGGGCGAGATCACCGCGGTCACCGTGCCCGACGCTGACGTGGAGGCGGTGCGGGATCTGGTGCGGGCCCGCGAAGACGCCCGCGCCGACCTGATGCGGGTTCGGCACCGGCTGTCCAAACTGCTGCTGCGCCAGGGCCGGGTGTATTCGGGTGGGCACGCCTGGAATGGGGTGCACGAAACCTGGCTGCGTCGACAACGATTCGACGATGTCCACACCACCGCAGCCTTCGACCATCACTTCGACGCCGTGCTGACCGCGACGGCGGCCAGGGATCGTCTCGACGAGCAGATCGTCGCGGTTGCGGCCTCACCGCGGTGGGCTGACCCGGTCGACCGGCTGGGCTGCCTGCGCGGGATCTCGGCGCTGACGGGGTTGGCGTTGACCGTGGAGATCGGGGACTGGGCCCGGTTCACCGGGTGCTCGATCGGTGCCTATGTCGGGTTGGTGCCGTGCGAGTACTCCTCGGGAACCTCCCGGGTGCAGGGGTCGATCACCAAGGCGGGCAACGCTCACGTGCGGCGGTTGTTGATCGAGGTGGCCTGGCATCACCGCCAGCCCTACCGCAATCCCGGACCGACGATGCGGGCCCGCTGGGCCAAGGTCGACCCCGCATTCAAGGCCCGTGGGCATGCCGGTAACCGGCGGCTGCACCAGCAGTGGTGCCGGTTCAACGAACGCAAGAAGAACCACGTCGTGGCCAACGTCGCGGTCGCCCGTGAGTTGGCCGGCTGGTGCTGGTCACTGGCCACGCTGACCTGAGCGCAGCCAACCAGGCTTGATCGGAGCCGGCCGGCCAGCGGCGAGGTAGGCGAACTGGATCTGCGTTACAGCTATGAGCCACAACAGCATTCACCGAGTGCTGGTGTGACGCCCGTCCCTAGAGAGCAGCCACCGTTCGCGCCGAACCATCGTCTTGCGGTACCCAACCCGCGTATATCAGTCTGACACCACCGTCGTTGATCAACGACCGCCGCGACACCGACTGACCCCGATCAAACGAAAGCCGCCCCGGCTCCCACCAGGGCGGCTTTCACCTGCCTCTTGACAAACAGTGCCTACATATCAGCTGTAATGACCTGAGAGGTTAGGTACGCGGCTGGCGGGTGGTTGGCCGCCGAGTGCGGTGTGGCCGCGGTGGTGATTGTAGGTGTGTAGCCAGATGGGGAACTCCTGGCAGCGTTCGGTGTCGCTGGTGTAGA
>NZ_JBKQTQ010000211.1:0-4035 GCF_052143115.1 Mycobacterium sp. | reverse complement strand
GCCACCACGCTCGACGAGTACCGCAAGTACATCGAAAAGGACGCCGCGCTGGAGCGCCGCTTCCAGCAGGTGTTCGTCGGCGAGCCGTCGGTGGAGGACACCGTCGGCATCCTGCGCGGCCTGAAGGACCGCTACGAGGTGCACCACGGTGTGCGTATCACCGACTCGGCGCTGGTGGCCGCCGCGACTTTGAGCGACCGCTACATCACCGCGCGCTTCCTGCCCGACAAGGCCATCGACCTGGTCGACGAATCGGCCAGTCGGCTGCGAATGGAGATCGACTCGCGGCCCGTCGAGGTCGACGAAGTCGAGCGGCTGGTGCGCCGGCTCGAGATTGAAGAGATGGCGCTGTCCAAAGAAGAAGACGAGGCGTCCAAGGAGCGGCTGGAGAAGCTGCGCTCCGAGCTCGCCGACCAGCGGGAGAAGCTGGCCCAGCTGACCGCCAAGTGGCAGAACGAGAAAAACGCCATCGACGTCGTGCGCGAACTTAAGGAGCAGCTGGAGACGTTGCGCGGGGAGTCCGAGCGGGCCGAGCGCGACGGCGACCTGGCCAAGGCCGCCGAGCTGCGCTACGGGCGCATCCCCGAGGTCGAGAAGAAGCTCGACGCGGCGCTGCCCACCGCGCAGGCCCGCGAGGGCGTCATGCTCAAGGAAGAGGTCGGTCCCGACGACATCGCCGACGTGGTGTCGGCGTGGACGGGCATCCCGGCCGGGCGGCTGCTGGAAGGCGAGACCGCCAAGCTGCTGCGGATGGAAGACGAGCTCGGCAAGCGCGTCGTCGGGCAGCGCAAGGCCGTGCAGGCCGTGTCCGACGCGGTGCGTCGCAGCCGGGCCGGGGTCGCCGACCCCAACCGGCCGACCGGATCGTTCCTGTTCCTCGGCCCCACCGGTGTCGGCAAGACCGAGCTGGCCAAGGCGCTGGCCGACTTCTTGTTCGACGACGAGCGGGCGATGGTCCGCATCGACATGAGCGAGTACGGCGAGAAGCACTCGGTGGCCCGCCTGGTCGGTGCGCCACCCGGCTACATCGGTTACGACCAGGGCGGTCAGCTGACCGAGGCGGTGCGCCGGCGGCCCTACACCGTCGTTTTGTTCGACGAGGTCGAAAAGGCCCACCCAGACGTGTTCGACGTGCTGCTGCAGGTTCTCGACGAGGGCCGGCTCACCGATGGGCAGGGCCGAACGGTCGACTTCCGCAACACCATCCTGATCCTGACGTCCAACCTCGGGTCGGGCGGCAGCGAGGAGCAGGTGATGGCCGCGGTGCGCTCGGCGTTCAAGCCGGAGTTCATCAACCGGCTCGACGACGTGCTGATCTTCGACGGGCTGAACCCCGAAGAGTTGGTGCAGATCGTCGACATCCAGCTGACTCAGCTGCAGAAGCGGCTGGCGCAGCGACGGCTGCAGCTGGAGGTGTCGCTGCCGACGAAGAAGTGGCTATCGCAGCGCGGGTTCGACCCGGTCTACGGAGCGCGTCCGTTGCGCCGGTTGGTGCAGCACGCCATCGGCGACCAGCTCGCCAAGATGTTGTTGGCCGGCGACGTGCATGACGGCGACACCGTTCCGGTGAATGTCAGCGCCGACGGCGACAGCCTCGTGTTGGGATGAGCCCGCGCGCCGGAACCTAAGCGGTAGCAAACTTTAATTCGGTTGTGACCTGCTGCCATTCCCGGTTAGGGGCTAACAGCAGCTAGGCTACGTGGCGATGGTTCCACTCTGGTTTACGCTCTCCGCGCTGTGCTTTGTCGGTGCGGCGGTGTTGCTGTATGTCGACATCGATCGTCGGCGCGGGCGGGGCCGTCGTCGCAAGTCGTGGGCACGTTCGCACGGATTCGACTACGAGCAGGAATCCACGGAAATCCTCAAGCGCTGGAAGCGCGGGGTGATGTCGACCGTGGGCAGCAATATCCCGGCGCGCAATGTCGTACTGGGCCAGATCCGCGGCGAGGCGGTGTTCATCTTCGATCTCGAGGAAGTCGCCACCGTGATCGCGCTGCACCGCAAGGTGGGCACCAACGTCGTCGTCGACGTGCGGCTCAAAGGTCTCAAAGAGCCTCGCGAGAACGACATTTGGCTGCTGGGCGCGATCGGACCGCGGATGGTGTACTCCACGAATCTGGACGCCGCACGACGGGCCTGCGATCGGCGCATGGTCACCTTCGCGCACACCGCGCCCGACTGTGCCGAGATCATGTGGAACGAGGAGAACTGGACGCTGGTCAGCATGCCGATCGGCAGTACCCGCGCGCAGTGGGACGAGGGCTTGCGCACGGTGCGCCAATTCAACGACCTGCTGCGGGTGTTGCCGCCGGTGCCACAGCAGACCTCGGCGCCGCAATCGGCCGAACGCCGTAAAGCCGCACCCAGCCGTCCGCTGGCCCCGGCCGGCCGCGGCGAGTCGCCGCCGCGGCACCCAGAAGCCCTGTCCCGTGAGGGTGGGGCAGCGGCCCGCGGCGCCGCGGGGTCGCCGCCGGTGCGGCAGGAGCCAACCCGCCGCGCACCGGCAGTCGAGCCCGGCGCACCAGTGCGGCGTCCGCCGTCTGGCCGCAATGGCTACCAGGCCACCCACTACCAGCGCTGATTACCTCGTATCCTCCCTGTGCCTGGGGCATTGGCGGTTTCGCTACGCTGTCGGTCATGCCGCGCCCCGTCGCTCTGATCACCGGTCCAACGTCGGGAATCGGTGCGGGTTTCGCGCGTCGCTACGCCGCCGACGGCTACGACTTGGTGCTGGTATCCCGCGACGCTGAGCGGCTCAACCAGCTCGCAGCCGAATTGCACGACGAGGCCGGACGTGCCGTCGAAGTGCTGCCGGCCGACCTGGCCGAGTCGGCCGACCGGGGCAAGGTCGCGGAGCGGTTGGCCGCCGGTGTCGACGTGTTGGTGAACAATGCCGGCTTCGGCACGTCCGGTGAGTTCTGGACCGCCGATCCCGCCAAGCTGCAGTCGCAGTTGGACGTCAACGTCACCGCGGTGATGCAGCTGACCCGGGCCGCGTTGCCGGCGATGATCGACGCCGGTGCCGGCACCGTCGTCAACATCGCCAGCGTCGCCGGGCTGCTGTCCGGGCGGGGCTCGACCTATTCGGCGTCCAAGGCGTGGGTGGTGTCGTTCACCGAAGGCCTGGCCGGCGGGCTGAGGGGCACCGGTGTCGGCATACATGTGGTGTGTCCGGGCTACGTGCACACCGAATTTCATGAACGGGCCGGCATCGACATGGCCTCACTGCCGTCGTTCATGTGGCTCGAGGTCGACGACGTGGTCCGGGAAAGCCTGGCCGACATCGGCCGGGGCAAAGTGGTCATCATCCCCGGCGTGCAGTACAAGGCGATCACCACCGCGTCACGGATGGTGCCGCGAAACTTGGCGCGCGTCGCCACCAGAACCTTCGGGCGGGGCCGTGGCCGCACCTGACGTGAGCAC
The DNA here is from genome assembly GCF_052143115.1 of Mycobacterium sp. Taxonomy (GTDB): domain Bacteria; phylum Actinomycetota; class Actinomycetes; order Mycobacteriales; family Mycobacteriaceae; genus Mycobacterium. The sequence goes on along the minus strand of NZ_JBKQTQ010000211.1, from coordinate 612 downwards.
CACCGAACGCGACGAGTTAGCCGACCTGGTGCGCCGGCTGGCGGTGGTGCACGGCCGCGTCACGTTGTCGTCGGGCAAGGAAGCCGACTACTACGTGGACCTGCGCCGCGCCACCCTGCATCACCGGGCCGGGCCGCTGATCGGCCGGCTGATCCGCGAACTGACCGACGACTGGGAGTACGCGGCCGTCGGCGGCCTGACCCTGGGCGCCGATCCGGTCGCCACCGCCGTCATGCATGCGCCCGGTCGCCCTATCGATGCGTTCGTCGTGCGGAAGTCAGTGAAAACCCATGGCATGCAACGTCTTATCGAAGGACCCGACATCACTGGCCGACGGGTCCTGGTGGTGGAGGACACCAGTACCACCGGCGCCTCGGCGATGACCGCGGTGCGCGCCGTGCTGGACGCCGGCGGACAGGTGGTGGGCGTGGCGACCGTGGTCGACCGGGCCACCGGCGCCGCCGAAGCCATCGAAGCCGAGGGCTTGCCGTACCGCAGTGTGTTGAGACTGGCGGATTTGGGGCTGGCCGGTGGCTGAGCCGGCCGTCGCGCGTTAGTCACCGTGCGGACTCTCATCGCGATGGTCGCGGCATTGGCGGTGGCATGCTGCGC
>NZ_JBKQTQ010000210.1:0-11974 GCF_052143115.1 Mycobacterium sp. | reverse complement strand
CGGCCGGCGGGGCCGGTGTGCCCAGCGCCGGGGCGATGTCGTAGTGCAGGTGGGTGTGCCAGTCGAACACCAACGCGCACGCCAGGAGCCGGGCCGGGTAGCGGCCGGTGGCACCGAGCGGCACGGGGATGGTGCCGAGTTTCCCGCGGCCGGACACGTCGAAGGCCACCAACGCGACGGTGCTCCACCGCGCAAACTCGGCCAACACCCGACTGGTCAGCCACGACCGGCGACGATCGACCATATGGTCGTTGTTGCGCTCGAGGTCTTCAGTCCGCAGCAGGTGAATCATCTCGGGACTGAACAACACTCGGCAGCTCGCACCCATGTGGGCGATGACGTCGCGCACCCGCCACCCGGCGGCGCGGCTGGGGGTATTCCACTGCTCGTCGGTGAGCTCGGCGCAGTAGTCGAGGACGTCGTGGCGCTGCACCTTCAGAGCGAGGATCCTGTCGTGGGCCACGTGTTCTTCCTGCCCTGTGAGAGACATCCGTCCAGTCCGAATCACGCCGACACTACGCCCAGCCCGCTCGCTGAAGGGCCATCTGACTCAGCGACAAGGAGCACGTCATGACAAGCACGCCGCAAAATACCGAGTCGCAGCGTCCTACCGATCCCCGACCGACCGTTTCTCGATGATGTCGTTCTTCTCCTGCGGATCCGGTCCTGTCAGCAGGTGATGGTGCCTGGCTAGGTTGGGGCGATGGACGCAACCACCGCAGCCTCGACCGTCGCTGGCCCCCTCGGGGACCTGGCGGCCAACTTCTACTTCTCCAAACAAGCCGTCGCCCGCGGCGAAGCCATCGGCCTCGACGTCATCTCCCTTTACGGTGCCGGTCGAGCATCCATGCTCGGTGGCGTCGACCCGGAGACGGCCGACGCCATCTTCTACTTCTTTAAGCCCGGCGTGATCGCCGCGGTGGTGACCCGCGGTCGCAGCCTGGCCAGTGACGACGCGATCGCGGCAGCCCACCTCGGTGCCGCCGACGACTATGCCGAGGATGCCTTCGCTGCAGTGGATTCGGCCACCCTCGGCGCGTTCACCGACGCGGTGGGCGCTCTCGTCGCAGCGGTTCCCTCGGGCTCCTGGCCGCTGTTCGATGGCTACCGTTCAGCCCCAGCAGCGCCGACGGCCGCCGCTCGGGCCTACCGGGCCGCCATCCTGTTGCGAGAGCTGCGCGGCGGTGTGCACACCGATGCGGTGAAAGCCACCGGGCTCTCGCCTGTCACTGCCTGTCAGTTCAACCGAGACCGAGACCTCGATAACTTCAAGATGCACGGTTTCTCCGAGGAGGACCTGGTCGAATACACCCCCGAGATCGAGGCCCAGCAGGCTGCTGCCGAAGCGGCGACGACCGCGCAGATGGCGGCACTGTTCGCCCCGCTCCCGCAGACCCAACTCGAGGCGATCGTCGCTGGCACCAATGCCCTCGTAGCCGCCCTCGGCTAATGCTGCTCCTTGACTAGACCCGCCGACCCAGGAGTCCCTGGGTCGCCGCCGCGGCCGGGGTTGGTCTGTGTGACCCGCGGCACGCGCAGCTCTTTCCGCACCCATCCAACAGTCGAGCGAACCTTCGCCGAAGACAAACGCTGCGCCCGAGCCCGCCCCCACGCTCGTTGAGGGGGCCGCCGCGCCGGTGGAAGCGGCGGACGGGCGTCGTGGCATCCCGCGCCTCGTGAAAGGCTCGTCCCCAAGCGGAAGCTCTTGACGCCGTCAAGACCCGAGAACGAATCCGCAGGTAACGAGCGGTATTGAACCGGAACGAGACGTAACGAACCGGCAGCTCAGAAGGCAAAAGACCAGGTAGAGCGGCGGGTTCGATTCCCGGCAGCTCCACCAGCATTTGTGCAGCTCACCGTTGCCAGGCACAGCTGGAGGACGGATCGGCCCACGGTGTGCGGTCGAACTCCACGCGGTGACATTGCCAGGCTCATCAGGGACTCCAACATCCAGTGAATCGTTGATAACTAGAGCCCCGACCAAGCTACGCACGTCGCAATGCGCACGTACCCAAGGGATGGACCGATCGGCGCATTTAGTTATCTGCTCGCGCCCCGGGTCTTCGTCATCACATCGAACGCTCTGGCGCTTTCCGATTGCCTCAATATTCAGTGGACGACGTGAATCATGGGGGGATCAGGGGAGTCATCGGAGGAATCATGAGCAATGAGGGCAGTCTTGTATCCGTTTCCGTTCAGCGCGAACCGGAATTGGTTGGACAGACCGTTGTCTTCATCGGCGGCAGTGCAGGCATCGGGTTCGCGACAGCTCGGCGCGCCCGCGCGGAGGGGGCCGATGTCATCCTTACCGGCCGCAATCGCGACCGGCTCGAGCAGGCGGGGCGTGAAGTCGGCGCGCGACGAACCGCGGCCTTCGATGCCAACGACACAGGTGCCCTCCAGAAGTTCTTTCAGGAGCTGCCCGCACCGATCGACCATGTCATGGTCACGGGCGGCGGTCCGCGCTACGGGCCGTTGCTTGACATGGATATAGCCGCCGTGCGCGAAGTCCTCTGCGGGCACGTGATTTTGGGGCTCGAGGTCGCACGCAACGCCAGGGGCAAGATGAGGCGTGGGGGCACGCTGCTGCTCATGGGTGGCACCGGCGGGCGCCGGGTCAGTCGCGGCTTGGGGATTGTCTCTGCGGCCACCGCCGCCCTGCCTCCGTTCACGGCGGCGCTCGCGCTCGAACTTGCGCCAGTGCGCGTCAATCTCATCGCGGCGGGCTTCGTAGACACTCCTCTGTCGGCATCCCTCCTCGGCGATCGACTCGAGGAGCGTCGCAGCGAACTGAGGGCAACGCTTCCCATCGGGCGTGTCGTCGGCCCCGAAGACGTCGCGGCGCTCGCCGTCCACATCATGACCAATACGGCGCTGACCGGTGCGACGTATGACATCGATGGCGGCCAGCAATTCGTCTGACCTGATGAAAGGAAGCATCTGAAATGAGCATCGTCCTCGTTGTGACGGCCTTTCCTATTCCCGAGCACCGCGCCGAGGTAATCGCCGCCTTCGAGGCGGCGATCGCTCGGGTCCACGATGAACCAGGCGTCGAACTCTATGCGTTACACGAAGGGCGCAACCGATTGGTGATGATCGAGAAGTACGCGTCGGAGCAGGCGCGATCGCAGCATTCCAGGGGCGCTGCCCTCGCAGATCTGCGGTCCGCTTTGGAGGGCAAGCTCAGTCGCGATCTCGACGCGCAGCTGCTCGTGCCGCACCCAGCCGGGAATCTGGAGAAGGGCATGCTCTGACCGCGGGGCAGCGCCGATCGCTCCTCTCCGGTCTGGCGCTTGGTCACGGCGGGGGCTGACATACTTACCATCGCACCAACTGACAGCGCATTCGAGACCACGGGCTGCCAAGCCTGGACGCCAGTTCAGTGAACCGCCGTGGTCGTGTTGACGCCGAACAAGTTTCGCGTATCCCGAGGTAGTTCGCGTCGCTGCCGCGGGGGCGGACAAGCTTCAGCGCCGCATCATTGCCCTCTGACGACACACCGGCCGCATACAGCCACCGATCCCGCCACTCCTGAACGTCATGTCCGGGGCCATATGCGGGTGCGGCGCTTGGACGGTGTTGCCTGGCCGATCAGCTGACGAAGTTTCTCGCGAGCTGATGCATGCTGAGTTGTGCGAGCAACCGCGACGCGTATTCGCTGAATTTGTTCTCGAACCGCGCAAGCTCTTTGCGAATTGCCTTATCTAGATCCTCTGCGGTTACGAGCGCTCCCCGCGCGATGGTTGCTATCAGGTCTTGCTGGACCGACCACTTTGATTCGCGCGGGTCCGTGCGGCTGACGATGAGCTCGGCGCGTGCACCCTTGGCTACGGTTCCCACTGTCGGGAGCCCGAGAACTGAGGCCGCTGTCGCTGTGGCCATGCGGAAAGAGTCCCGGCGCGGTATTCCGGCGTGGTCGAATGCGTCGAATTCGCGGTGAAGCGCGACTCCTGGCGCGGCGAACGGCTGCTGCGTGTCGGTGCCAAGGAGCAGCGTCGCGCCGTCGTGATGTAACTGGTTGACCAACTCGCGCTTGCGCTGAGCAGCGCGTCGGCACCGATCGAAGTCCTCCTTGGGGATGTTTCGATAAGCAGGGGCGCCTGTTTTGGGGTTCCACACGACCGCCGCGTAAAAGGAGGGCAGCGCCCGGGCCGTCGGCTCGCTGAGCGCCTCCTGGTATCGCTCGAGATCCAGAACGCCGGAGGCAAGATCGAGGGTCGGCGTGAGGGCCAGCCGGTGTTCAACGGTTGCGCGGCGGACGACGTCCATCCTTCGCTGATCGACGGCGTCCCAGTCGATCATGCGGTTGAAGATGTGGTCGCGCCTGATGCTCCTCGGCGGCGGCACCCCGAGTAGGTGCTGGCTGTCCGGTAGCAGGGCTTCCTCGTGGCCGAGCCCGTACGGGACATGGCCCAGCACCCCCATGCCCGCATCGGCCGCGGCCCGCTTGAGTGCGTCGATCCGCGGGAGATCCAGGTTCTCGTAGGACTTGACCCATGTCGCACCAAGAAACTGCAGCCGCTTGACGATGCCGGGCGCCCTGGATGGATCGTCATACGCAAAGGAGTTGGACCAGCGCGCGGGGCCGGCGTTGACGAAGCCGTAGGCGTAGTGCATCTCCGGACCGGGCAGCGCCTCGGAGGCGACACGCGCCAGCGCGGCCGGTGTTGCCGTCCCGTCGGTGTCGCCGGCGTCGCGAACGACCGTGATTCCGTGGCGAAGCATTTGCAGCAGGAAGATGTCGGTGAGCCGGAGCACGTTGGCGGGGGGCATGTGCGCGTGCATGTCGATGAGCGCGCTGGCCACAAAGCCACCCCTGGCGTGCTCGACAACGCTCGCGCCGGGCGGTCGGCTTGCGGTCCCGGTTGCCGTGATGCGGTCGATATTGCCCTTGGACACAAGGACATCGACGTGTTCTTCGTCAGCACGGTCGGTGTGTGCGATGGTGACGTCGGGCAGGACGAAAGGTTCGCGAATTGTCGTCAGAATCGGACCGCGTGGAGACAGGGTATGCATCCAGGCGTCGCGTCCAAGGCGCCGGAAGGGGGTGTTGTGCCGCAGCGGCGGGGCGGGTTGGCGGCGTATCACGGACAGGTTTGGTGTCGCACAACAGCCACCGTGTACGAGGCTCATTACGGCGCGTTCGAACTCGTGAAAGGTGCTATCCGGCCCAGAGCGGCGGGCTGAGCTGGGTGACAAGGGGGCGGTCATCGTATGTCCTCGCCGGAGGAATCGGTAGTGATGAGCGACAGGATCAGGCCGCCCTGGCGAAGCCCCGTCACGGCTGACTAGATGTATTAGGCCGACTTGGAGCTACGCCCCGGCCCGAAGCATTTAGCATCGCCTCGCGCACGCGGGCCGCGCCGGACACCCGCGCAAGCCTGCCGACGAGTACCGGCGCGAGGCCGCCGATCGCGGCGCTCAACCGCACGCTGCCCACGGCCACTGTGGTCTCGGGCCGATCCCGCTCGATGGCGCGGGCCACTGCGCGAGCGACATCCCGCGGTGAACTGGTGCCGGCGTGGCGGGGCAGGGCGACGCCGGACCGCGCGAACATGCCCACGTCGCGGATGGGTCCGGGAAAGACCGTCGAGACGCCGACGCCAGTGCCATGCAGCTCCTGTCGCAGCGCCAACCCAAGCCCGCGCAGCCCCCACTTGGTGGCGGTATACACCGTGCCGTTGCCGGATGTTGCGACAAGGCCGGCCACCGACGAGATAAACACGATCTGACCTTGCCGCCGCTGTTTCATCGGTGCCAGCACCGCGCGCGCAAGCTCCGCCGGGGCAAGCAAATTGATGCGGATCGCCTCGTCCAACTCGACGTCAGTCAGATCGCCAAGGTCTTCGGGAATCTCGATGCCGGCATTGGCGACCAGCACATCCACGGGATCTGCCTTGGCCAGCAGGTCACGCACTTGCTCGGGCTTGGTCAGATCCGCAGCAAAACAGCACGCCGGCGGACCGAGCTCCGTGACCAATCGCTGCAACTCTGACTCGCGTCGGCCGGTAAGAGTGAGCGCACATCCCCGTGCTGCCAACTCGCGTGCGATCGCGCTGCCGATGCCCCCGCTAGCCCCGGTGATGAGCACGCTTCGACCCTGGAGTCGCACACTCAAGTCCTACCACTAAGCGGGCGGTGTGGAAGTGGTGGCGTCGCTGGGAATTAGCAAAGGTCATTGGCCGTCACTGCCTCTCAGGTTGGCTGTTGACGCCGTCAACACCTTTCGCGTATCCGCAGGTCATTTCGCGTACTTTCGCGTCGTTTCACGTACCTTAATTCGGTATTTGCCCAGGTCAGTGCGATTTCTCTGCCGGTTTCGATTCCCGGCAGCTCCACTGAGAAAGTGCTGGTCAACTGCACAAAATACGAAGAATTTCCCGGTCCGCTCGTACCTCGCTCGAAACCATATTGGATTTGAGTTTAAATAGGTTTGGTTGCGATTGGGACAGCCACGGAGGAGTCCGCACCACATCCCGTACTGGCCCAAGGAATACGTAATGGCCATCCTGCGACGCAACGTCGAGTTTGCCTACAGCATCGCGAAAGCACGTGACAACAAAGCCCACCGCTACGGCGGTTGCTGGGTCGCCGACGACGTCTGGAGGACCACAGACTGCAGCGGGATCGTCACCCACATACTTGACGCACTGGTGAATGGCACCAGAATGACATGGTCGCGGCATTACCTTTGCACCGAGTCGTATCGGTACGTCGGGGGCGCTGGCTCTAAGGGACCCTTCGGCACAATCCGCGTCGCCAAGCCCGGTGACATTCCCGACGACGCGGTGCTGCGAATCGGTTTGATGCACGGCCCGGGAGGCGGGGACGACTCCCACATGACTTGCACACTTGATGCCGAGAACAACGTAGCTATCGAATCGTCAAGCAGCCATGGGCAACAGGTCGGCGGTGCCGCCCGCGGCTACGACCACCCGATCTTCCATGACTGGTTTTACCTTCCGGGCCAATCACCGACGACGAGAAGAAGGTCAGCCACTACCCCGTTTACCCGAAGCAACTCATACTCTTGCGGCTGGGGTCGACGGGCCCGCGTGTGCGAGAGTTGCAGAAAGTCCTCAACAGAGACTATCCGCTCTAGTCCGACCTCCACGTGGACGGGCAGCATGGGCCTCAAACCGAGGCCGTCGTCAAGGAATTCCAGCGGCGCGCGGGCCTCACAGACGACGGTGTCGCCGGCCCGGCGACCTTGGTCAAGCTCGGCCTGCGAACCACGACAGACTGATCCACAAGCGGTGCCTGTCAAGCATCGATGCAATGTTGAGAAGTCGCCGGTGCAAGCCGCCGGGCTTCACGGCCACCTGCTCACCCTTGACGGGGGAGCGCTCCGCCGGTGTGCGCAAGCTATTCCGGCTGATTCAGCTCGAGCAAGTTGCCGAACGGATCGTGCAGGAAGGCCTGGTGCCCGGCGCCCGGGATAAACGGGATCCGGTGCACCTCGATGCCCTGCTCTTGCAGGTCGCTGATGGCGGCATCGATATCGTCGACTCGGATCGCAAAGTGGTTTGCACCGAGTGGCTGGGTGTCGGATTCCATCAGGTGCACCTGCTGGCCGCCAGCGTCGAGCCAGTACCCCGGGCCGAGATCGGGGCGCGGCAGCTGCGTCATGCCGAGCACGTCGCGATAGAAGGCGAGACCCTTCTGCGCGTCGGCGACGCAGATGGCGACATGGTGTACACCGGCTGGCTTCATCGCTTGATTCTGCCTCAGCCGCCGGGCGGCGTCGGCCATGCCGCTCCCGATTGGTGAGGCGTTCCCCAGATACAGGATCGTCCGGCTCCTCGGCTCCGGTGGCATGGGCGAGGTCTATCTGGTCCGGAATCCTCGGCTGTCTCGTCACGACGCGGTGAAGGTGCTGCCCGCCGATTTTCCCACCCGGTTGGGTACTGCTCTCGGGAATACTCTGCTGCAACCAAAGCATCAGCAGAGAGGAACCCCAGCGATGGTCACGACACGTGTCGAAGCGGCGCAGTACCTCAAGGACGCCGGGGGGTTGAAGCTTGTCGTTTTCGGACCGGATGGGCACGAGGTCGCGGCGATGTTCGTGCAAGGATCGGTGGCATACGACGACGAGGAAGCCACCTTTATTGCGGTCGCTGAGGACGGCCACACGGTTGGGGAACTGTTCGTGGACGAAGCGGTCCGTTACGACGAGAACACCGACGCCTTTGTCATCCGTACCGCGCAATAGTCACCGGTGTTATCCGGTGCCACTGGCCTCGTATGGGTGATTGGGTGGATGTGAGCGGATGAGGACAACCGCGCATCACCCTGGTCTTGGTACCGGTACTAGATAGCCATCGATCCCGGGATTGCTTGCACGGGGCCGATGAGCGAATTAATTACCCAGTCGCCCTACGCGCCACCGGACTGCACCCAAACCAACTATCCACCGTTATCGGGCGTAGAGGTCGACCTTCGCAACAAGTAGTCGACTACTCGTGCGAGCCCTTAGGCGACAGCCGTAGCTTCGCAAGAGCATCGCAGGAAACGCAAGGAGGCAGCCATGGTCACCTGGACGCACATCGCGCATCGGGAGCCCACTATGAAGTTGGATGGAACACATGGGGAAGACGCCCGTCGGCTACGCGAGTTCATCGCATTCGACAAGTTTTCGGATGATGAGCTGGAGCGTCTCGTCCGAGCAGCCCATCACACTTCGACGTCCGTGCCGTGGCCGCTGATTCATGAGCAGACTCCCTCAGACGCCTGCTACATCCTGCTCAGCGGGGAGGTAGGAGTGTACGTCGGCCAGGACCGCATTGCCGTGTTGGGGCCGGGCGAGGTGATCGGCGAATCTGTGCTCCGCCCTGGCAAACTGCGTTCTGCGACCATAACGACGACCGGGGCGGCCGAGGTGCTGCGTATCGAGCGCGATGATCTCGCCAGCTTGCTCGACGAGATACCCGCGCTGCGTGAAACCTTGGACGTGACTGCCGCGCGACACACCGCCCGTTGTCCTCGCCCAGCCGACGAAGCCGAAACCGAAACGCTCTAAGGTAAACGCCTCAGTCCCGGCGGACTTTGATCGACCGGTTCGAGCAGGCCGCCAACACCGCCGGTGTGGGCGTCGCGGCCTCGCTCGAGGATGCGCTCACCCAGTGGATCGAACGAAACATCACGGCGGAGTCATCAGGAAATGATTCACAGCCATAGTCGGCGGGCTTCGAGATCGTCTCTTGGCCGCGGGTGAACCACCCGAGCCTCCTATTCTTGATTACTTTTGGGTGGCTGGCGAACTTTGAAGCCGTGGACACCGAGACCATGCGCCTTCGCCCAGGCCTGCAGTAGACGATGCTTGACAAGCCGCTCCGCCGGATCCAGCATCATGGCGGGACGACCACCTGTGGAATTCCGTGAACGCGGCGGCCGGGAATTGCGTGAACGTTGACAGCTCCCTTAGCAGCATTGGCTTCGGTAAGCCGATGCGAAAGGCAATTGCTGTTGGAACTGTCTTGCTTGCACTCGTTGCGGCTTGCTCGCGTGGCTATGCAGCACACACAGCGGTAAGCGACAGCGCGCATGCAACGCAGGCGCCAGCTGCGGCTCCCACACCCGACTTGCCAACATTCTCCAAGCTGCGCGATGCGGCTACTGCACCTGATTTCGCGGCAGTGTCAAAGCTCGTGAACGATGCGATTGCGGCACATAGGCTGCCGGGTGCTGTGGTTGTGATCGGGTACGGCGGCAAGGTCGTCTTCCACCAGGCTTCTGGCTCGCGCAAGCTTGCGGGCGAACCTGGGCTAGATGGATCGCCTGCGCCTGCGGAGCCGATGACCGAGGACACGATCTTCGACCTGGCGTCGTTGACGAAGTCTCTCGCAACGGCGACTGCCGTCATGCAGCTTTACGAACAGGGCAAGGTTCAGTTCGACGATCCCGTGCAGACGTATTTGCCTGACTTCAACACGGCGAACGATCCACGGCGTGCAAAGGTGACCGTTCGCATGTTGCTTACGCACACTTCGGGCGAAACGGGGGATGTCGACCTCAAAGATCCGTGGGGACTGGACCGAGCCGAGAAAACAGAGGGCATCCATCGCGCGCTCACCACGCCGCTGGAGTCAGGTCCCGGTGAGGTTTTCCGCTACTCCGACATCAACTACATTCTGCTTGGCGCGCTGATCGAGGAACTCACCGGAGAGTCAGAAGACGATTACGTTCACCAAAATGTATTTGCGCCGCTTGGCATGGAAGAGACCCGCTATCTTCCGCCAGCCAAAGCATGTGGTCCACACACGATGAGGGGAGCTGCGATTGCCTGGGCTCCCGCGCCAGAAGGCCGCGTGCCGGTCGGTTGTCCCGCAGGTACGTGGGACACCGGTCTTTTGTCGCGCATCGCACCGACAGCCCATGACGACGAGAACAGAGCCGACCCGAGCAAGAATCCCGATCTTGATTACCTGCTTCGGGGCACGGTGCATGACACGACGACGCGGCGCATGGGGGGAGTGGCTGGGCATGCCGGCGTGTTCTCGACGGCACACGACGTCAGCATCTTCGCGCAGGCCCTGCTAGATCGGCTTGCGGGCCGTCCGAGCAGTTTTCCGGTGAAGCAAGCGACTGTGGAATTGATGACGACTCCCCAGCAGCCCGGACATACAGCTGAACAACTCGAAGCGGCGAACGATGGCGCCCGAGAAGCCGTCGCAAAGAGACCGAACACAACAGATCCGCTGCTCGCTCCGAAGTATCCGGCGATCAGGGGACAAAACCTGCGTGGCTTCGGCTGGGATATCGATACGGCCCAGTCCACGCCGCGAGGCATGGTCTTTCCGATCGGTAGCTTCGGCCACACAGGCTTTACCGGAACCTCGCTTTGGATAGACCCGGGCTCCGATACCTACGTAGTTCTGCTCGCAAACTCAATTCATACGCGAGGCAGTCCACCCCTCTCGAATCTGCGAGGTGAAGTTGCGACGGCGACGGCCCAGGCCTTGCGCCTTTACAGCAGTGCGCCTTCGGCCACGACTTCGATACTGCCCGGCAGACCTCGGTGAAAGTACAAACCCCGTCATCCGCTGTCTCCGTAGCCAGGGCATCTATATAAACGCCCTTTGCCGAACCCACGACAGGGATCGCCACCACGGACAAGAGCTGCAGTAAGGGGGGCTCGGACCGTGATTCAAACTTGGTCCGAAGAACGCGAACCGGTAGAACTATAAATTCAGTTCGGCTTGCCAAGAAGGGTTTTCGGCGTCTCCCCTCTAGGTCGTCGCAACAGTTCAATCCTGACCGAAGGCTCAACCCCTCTCGCGGGATGTGCGCTCACAGAAGGGTCGGGCACCGTCGACAGGAGCTAACGTCTCAGTAGGCGGAGAGGCTCAAGGCCGCTCGAAGTGTTGGTAGTCGGGAGTCGTCCAGTAGCCAGCCCACCGCCAGCCACGCTCTGTGAAGATGTGCACGGCTGGGTCGCCGTTGTGTAAGAGTCCCGGGTCGGTGCGGCTGCGGTCCAGATAGGCCGCCGCGTTCTGCGGTTCGAAATACCCGCTGGCGTAGAGGCACGGGTTGACAAGCGGATTGAGATCGATAGCCCGACCGTAAGCGTGTGGAGACCATTCGTTGGTTCCTGGGATGCTTCGGCAGTTGAACGCCGAAGTGTTGTTGTCCTCCATGGATAACTCATCATCGGCGTCCGAGTAGTGGTCGACCGTGCGGATCTTTTCGACGGGATAACCCAGTCGGTAAAGCTGCTCGAAGATCGCGATGACCTCCGGCACCAGGTCTTCATGCACGATCAGCTCGCCGCGGTGGGTCTGGCCGTCGAAACCGATGTGGTCGACGTTGACCCGTCGCCGCCGCCCCGGCTCGACGGGGCAACCCGGCCGCCAGCTCGCGCCGAGTTCGGCGGCGGTGACCGGCTCCACGGTCCCACCGGCAGGTGCAGGCGGCGCGCTGGCCGACGACGACGCGGCCGACGGTGATGGTGTAACGGCCGGTGATGGTGTGGCCG
>NZ_JBKQTQ010000209.1:0-4347 GCF_052143115.1 Mycobacterium sp. | reverse complement strand
GCCGACCAAACCGATGAAATCATTCGAGAGGCGATTCGGCGCGCGATGTCGACGACGCCCGGCCCGGCTTACGTCGAGTTCCCGTCTCACGTAATTCTGGAAGAGTTGGATGTCCCAGACCCGCTGCTTCCCAGCGCGTATCGCCTTGTCAATCATGGGGCTGGTGCACGGGAAATCGCTGAGGCGGCCAGGCTGGTTCGCGAGGCCAAGAACCCGATCCTGCTGGTCGGCCACGGCGTTCATACGTCGCGCACCGGTGCGGCGGTCAGGGAACTGGCCGAGCTGATGGCCTGCCCGGTGATCCAGACATCCGGCGGCACGTCGTTCATCTCCGGGCTGGAGGATCGCACCTTTCCCTACGGTTTTTCGTCCGCTGCGGTCGAGGCCGTGGTCACATCGGACGTTTGCGTCGCGCTCGGCACCGAGCTCGGTGAGCCGGTTCATTACGGCAATACGAGGCACTGGGCGGAGAATAACGCCACCCGCAAATGGATCTACGTCGAGCAGGACCCGCTGGCGATTGGCGTGAACCGGCCGGTGGACGTAGCGCTGGTGGGAGACCTTCGCGGCGTGGTGCCTCAGCTGGTTGAAGTGCTGAAGGACAGCCCACGTTCGCCGTCGGCCGATCTTGCCCGCTGGATCAAACAGGACGCCGACCAACTCGCCGAATTGGCCGAGACCGCGCCTAGCGGACGGACTCCGATCCACCCCGCTCGCTTTGTGGTCGAGGCGACCAAAGCCTTCCCGCCCGAGGGCATCATGGTCCGCGACGGCGGCGCGACGGTCATCTTTCAGTGGACCTATTCGCTGGCCAAGCCGCACGACGTCATCTGGAACCAGAACTTCGGCCACTTGGGCACGGGCTTGCCCTATGCCGTCGGCGCTTCGGTCGCTGACGGCCGCAAGCGGCCGGTCATGTTGCTGACCAGCGACTCCTCGTTCATGTTCCATATCGCCGAGCTGGAGACCGCCGCGCGTCTAAAGCTGCCGCTGGTGTGCGTTGTGGGTGTCGACCACCAATGGGGTCTTGAAGTCGGCGTCTACAAGCGCACGTTCGCTCAGCCGTCACCGCAGCCCGGCGTGCACTGGAGCAAGGACGTGCGCTTCGACAAGATCGCCGAGGGCTTCGGCTGTTACGGCGAATACGTGGAAAAGGAAGAGGAGATCGGCCCGGCGATCGAGCGAGCGTATGCCAGCGGCAAGACCGCCGTCGTGCACGTCTGCATCGACCCGAAGGCGAACTCCGAGGAGATGCCGAACTATGGTGAATTCCGCACCTGGTACGCCGAGGGCACCCAGTAGAAGAAGGAAGGTTCTCATGCGCGAATACCTGAAGTTCTACATTGACGGCTCCTGGGTCGACCCGTTGCGGCCCAATCCTTTTGATGTCGAAGACCCGGCGACCGAGCAGGTGTCTGGGCAGATCTCACTCGGCTCGGCCGCCGACGTCGACGTGGCGGTCAAGGCCGCCCGACGCGCCTTCACCGGCTGGTCACAAACCAGTCGCCAACAGCGCCTCGATCTACTCGAGGCCATCCTCGCCGAATACGGCAAGCGTGCGGGCGATCTCGCCGACGCGGTCACCGAGGAAATGGGTGCGCCGCCGTCGCTGGCCGCCGGCCCGCAGGTCCAACTCGGGATCGGGCACCTGGTGACGGCGATTGACGTGCTGAAGAACTTCCCATTCGAGGAGCAGCACGGGGCAACGCTGATCGCCAAGGAGCCGATCGGCGTGTGCGGGCTGATCACGCCATGGAACTGGCCGCTAAACCAGATCGCGGTCAAGGTGTACCCGGCGTTGGCGACCGGGTGCACAATGGTCCTGAAACCGTCTGAGGTGGCGCCGTTCTCGGCCTACATCTTCACCGAGATCCTTGATGCCGCGGGCGTGCCGGCCGGTGTGTACAACCTGGTCAACGGTGATGGCCCCGGCGTCGGCGTCGCGCTGGCGAGCCACCCCGACGTCGACATGGTGTCGTTCACCGGGTCCACCCGCGCCGGTGTCGAGGTGGCCACGAATGCCGCTCCGACTGTGAAGCGGGTGACTCAGGAACTCGGCGGCAAGAGTCCCAACATTGTCCTCGACGACGCGGGCTTCGCCGAGAGCGTCCGCGCCGGCGTGGTCAACATGATGCCGAATTCCGGGCAGAGTTGTAACGCGCCGTCTCGGATGCTGGTCCCGAATTCGCGGATGGCCGAGGCCATCGACATTGCGCGTGGGGTCGCCGAACAGGTGAAAGTCGGTAGCCCCGAAGATAAGACCGCGATCGGACCGGTAGCGTCGAAGGCGCAGTTCGAGAAGGTGCAGCGCCTGATCCAGCAGGGCATCGACGACGGCGCGACCGTCGTGGCCGGCGGGCCTGGCCGGCCGGCAGGGTTAAACAAGGGTTACTACGTCAAGCCGACCGTCTTCGCCGACGTCACCAATGACATGACGATCGCGCGCGAGGAGATCTTCGGGCCGGTGCTGTGCATCCTTGGCTATGACGACATCGATCAGGCCGTGCAGATCGCCAACGACACCAATTACGGTCTGGCCGGCTATGTCTCGGGTGCCGACCTCGACAAGGCCCGGGAGGTGGCCCGCAAGATCCGGGCGGGCTGGGTGACGATCAATCACGCTTTCGACATGAATGCGGCGTTCGGCGGCTACAAGCACAGCGGCAACGGTCGGGAGTGGAGCGAGTTCGGGTTCAACGAGTATTTAGAGGTCAAAAGCACTTTGGGCTACGCGCCCGACAAAGCCGGATAGCGGGCAATGGGTCCCCTGACAGGGAAAGTCGCGCTGGTGACCGGCGCCAGCCGCGGGATCGGCAAGGGGATCGCGCTGGCGCTGGGAGCCGAAGGGGCGACAGTGTACGTCTCGGGACGCACGGTCGACCCGGGCATGCAATCGCTGCCCGGCACAGTGGCGGAGACTGCCGAGGAAGTCTGCCGCCGTGGCGGCAAGGGCGTCGCGGTGGTGGTTGACCACAGTGATGATGATCAGGTCGCTGCGCTGTTCGACCGGATTCATCGTGAGCAGGGCATGCTCGACATCCTGGTCAACAACGCCTTCGCCATTCCCGAGGATCTGACAGAGCCCAGGCCGTTCTGGGAAAAGCCGCTGTCGGACTGGGAGATGGTCGACGTCGGTGTGCGATCGAACTTTGTCGCGGCATGGCATGCGGCGAAGATCATGGTCGGCCAGCGGTCGGGGCTGATCGTTGCGGTCTCCGGCTACGTCGGGGTGACCTACACCTATGGCGTTGTGTTCGGGATGTGCAAGGCCGCGGTCGACCGAATGGCGCGCGATATGGCCATCGAGTTGCAGCCACACCACGTCGCGTCGCTGTCGTTGTGGCAGGGACTGACCTCCACCGAACGGGCGCAACGCAACTTGGCGCGCAACCCAGCCATGCAGGAGCTGACGGTCACCAAGCCCGCCTTTGGCTGCTCGCCCGAATTTCCGGGCCGGGTGATCGCAGCATTGGCTGGTGACCCCGACGTGATGACGCGGTCGGGAGGCACATTCATCACCGCCGAGGTTGCGCAGGACTACGGGATCACCGACATCGATGGGCGGGTGATCCCGTCGCTGCGGGCCGAGCGCGGCTCGCCGATCTGGGGACCGATCGCGGAGGCCGCCCATGGACGCTGAACGTCTTGGGTGGCTACTCGACCGGCAGGACATCCTGGACTGCCTGACGCGGTTCAGTCGCGGCATGGACCGCTTCGACCGGGAACTTCTGCTGTCCGCCTTTCATCCGAACGCGGTGATCGCTGCGGGCGACTTCGTTGGCGGCCCCGCCGATCTCTACGACTGGGCTTCGGCTATGCATGAGCAGGGCCAGGTGGCCACGCACCACAATCTGCTCAACAACACCTGTGAGATCGACGGCGACACCGCGCACAGCGAGACGTATTACTTGTTCGTCGGGCGTAACCACGACGAGACGAACTGGATGGCCGGCGGCCGCTATATCGATCGGCTGGACCGGGATGATGGAGCCTGGCGGATCGCGTTGCGCACCAACATCATCGAATGGTCAGGCATGGTCCCCACCCTGCCAATCCCATTCGCGGATGTGCCCGACATCCACGGCAACGGCGCGCCGTCGCGCAGCAAGGGGGATCCGTCGTATCAGCGGCCGCTCCTCAATCGGCGGGCGAGGCGGCAATCCGCTGGTGACAAAGGCGATCTCGGGCCACACGGCCGAGAAGACGGTCGATTAGGTCGGTTATCACGTTAGAAGGAGATGATTTCATCGATGTTTTCAGCAGTTTTGATCGAGAAGGGTGAGGCGGGACAGACGGTTGGGGTCACCGAGCTGGACGAGGCGCAGCTGCCGGACGGCTCGGATGACA
>NZ_JBKQTQ010000208.1:0-13227 GCF_052143115.1 Mycobacterium sp. | reverse complement strand
ATCACGATGCGGCCGATCAAGTTGATCGACGGCAGCTACGAGGTCAACGAGGTGTTCTTTGAAGACGTCCGCGTACCCGCCGATCAGCTTGTCGGAGAAGAGAATCAGGGCTGGACCTACGCGAAGTTCCTGTTGGGCAACGAGCGAACCGGCATCGCCGGGGTGGGCCGCACCAAGGTTCGTCTCGCCGAGGTCAAACAGTGTGCCACCGACACCGGCCTGCTCGACGATCCGCTGTTCGCCGCCCGGCTCGCCGAAGCCGAAAACGAGTTGCTGGCATTGGAGCTCACGCAAATGCGGGTCGCGTCCGGCTCGACGGACGGCAAGCCCAATCCGGCGTCGTCGGTGCTGAAACTGCGTGGCAGCCAGTTGCAGCAGACCGCCACCGAATTGCTCGTCGAAGTGGCAGGTCCGGATGCGCTGCCCTTCGATGCCGGCGACGACATCGCGTCACCGGCGTGGGCGCAAGGTAGCGCGCCGCACTACCTGAACTACCGCAAGACGTCCATCTACGGCGGCAGCAACGAAGTACAGCGCACCATCATCGCGTCCACCATTCTCGGGTTGTAAGACAGAGGAGCGTGAGGTAAAGCCATGGACTTTCAATTGAGCGACGAACAGGTGCTGCTGCGCGACACCACCCGCGACTTGCTGTCCCGCAGCTATGACTCCGAGAGCCGCAACAAGATCATCGGCACCGACCTGGGCTGGAACCGCGACGTGTGGAGTCAACTGGCCGACACCGGAATTCTCGGGCTGGGCTTCGATCCGGCTGAGGCGGGACAGATCGAGGTGATGGTCGTGCTCACCGAAGTCGGGCGCCGGCTGGCACCCGAACCCATCGTGCATGCGGCACTGGGACCGGGGGCGATCATCGCCGAAGTGGGCAGCGACGCCCAGAAGGAACTTCTGGAGGAGGTCGCCGCGGGGCAGCGGCTGTTGGCGTTCGCGCACCTGGAGCCAGGCATGCGTGCGGCCTCGACCAATGGTGTCGCGACGACCGCTGTGCAGCAAGGCGATTCGTGGGTCCTGAGCGGGCGAAAGAACCCGGTGCTCGCCGGCGACTGCGCCGACACTCTGGTGGTCAGCGCGGAGTTGCCCGACGGCGGAATCGGACTGTTCCTGGTCGACGACCTGCACGACAACCCGGCCGTCACCCGCCACCCCTACCGCACATTCGACGGCCAGCGCGGCGCCCAGATCGACCTGAACCAGGCGCAGGCCGAGCCGCTCGGCGATGCGGTGGACGCGTCAGCCGCCATCGGCAACGCCATCGTCCGCATCCAGTCCGCGCTGTGTGCTGAGGCGGTTGGCGCAATGGAAGAGGCGCTTCGGTTGACAACCGATTACCTCAAGACGCGCAAACAGTTCGGGGTCACGCTGAACACCTTCCAGACGCTGACCCAGCGCGCCGCCGATATGTACGTCTCGCTGGAACTGGCCCGCAGCATGAACCTCTACGCCGCGATGTCGATCGCCGATGGGAATCTTGACCCCGTGGTCGCGGCGCGGGCCAAGCTGCAGATCGGCCGGTCGGGGCGCCATATCGGCCAGGAGGCTATCCAGTTGCACGGCGGCATCGGGATGACCGCGGAATACCCGCTCGGCCACTATGCGGCGCGGCTGACCGCTATCGAGCGCACTCTCGGATCGCCTCAGGACCAGTTGCATGTCCTGATCGATCAGGTTGGCGACTACGACGTCGTGACGCTGTAGGTCGGGAGGACTCGCTTGGCCGAACTCTCCGACGAAGTCGCCCAATTCTTGTCGGCGGGCACCCGCACCGGGATGCTGGGTTACGTCGCGCCCGACGGCCGGCCGCTGGTCGCTCCGGTGTGGTTCATCGTCGACAACGGCGAGCTGGTGTTCAACACCGGCCGCGACACGGCCAAAGGCCGTGCGCTGGCGAGGGATTCACGCGTTGTCATCTGCGTCGACGACCCCCATCCGCCCTACTCGTTCGTCCAGGTGCAGGGAACGGCCTACGTTAAGGACGGTGCCGAGGACCTGCTCGAGATTGCCACCCGGATCGGTGGGCGCTACATGGGCGCACATCGCGCCAAGGAATTCGGCCAGCGCAACGCCGTGTCCGGCGAGCTGGTGGTGCGGGTCCACCCGACCAAGGTCAACTCAGCCTTCAATATCGCCGACTGACCCGCCGGGCATCAACTCGGCTCTGCCGCTGCGACGGATTCCGAGCTCGGCTCTGGCGCGGCAACGGATTCCGACTCGCCCGACTGTGACGGCTCTGAGACAGACTCTGAGTCTGACTCCGCCAGCTGACTCGCGAGATACTCGGCGAGCCCACCGATCGTCGGATAGTCGAATACCGCGGTAGCGCTGATCGTGAACGCGCCACCGAACTGGCTGTGCAACCGGTTGCGGAGTTCGACCGCCATCAGTGAATCCGTACCCAGGTCCAGGAACCGATTGGTTGCGGCGGGCGGTTGCGCGAGCCGCAGGAATTGCTGCACTTCGCGCTGCAGGAATTCGGTCAGGAAACTGGCGCGCTGCACCTCGGGTATCTCCTGCAGTTGCCGGAGCAACTCACTGTCACCGGTTGTCTCCGCGACGGCACTCGGCAACACAAGGTCGAGAATCGGTGGGCGAGAACCGCCCAGCATCTTCGCGGCACGCTGCCAGTTGGCTTTGATGACCGTTGCCTGCCCAGTTCCGTTGGCGACAACCTCGGCGAGCGCGTGGAGGGCGGCAGTGGGTTCCAGCGGAACCAGGAGTTGCGCACCGACATTGGCGCGCGCGGCCTCCGAAGAGGCCATGCCACCCTTGGCCCAGGGACCAAAGTTGACGCCGGTCGCCGGCAAGCCTTGCGCCTTTCGTTCCGCGACCAGCCCGTCGAGCAGCGCATTGGCAGTCGCGTAGTTGGCCTGGCCGGGTGAACCGAGCAAGCTGGACACCGAGGAGGACACGATAAAGAAGTCGAGATCGTCGTTCTTCGTCAACCGGTCTAAGTGGTAGGCACCGAACGCCTTGGGCGCCAACACCGTCCGGAAACGCTCCACACTCTGTTGCGGTAGCAGCGCGTCGTCGAGCACGCCCGCCAGGTGTGCCACCCCCGCGAGCGGCGGCAACTCCGTACGGATCCGCCCCAGCAACTCATCGACCTGAGACTCGTCGCCGACATCGGCCGCGAAGGTGTGGATGCGGCACCGGTAGCGCTCGGTGATGTCGTCGATTGCGCGTTGTGCGTCCGCATCGGGCGTGCGCCGGCTGGTCAACACGATGTCACCGGCCCCGAGTTGGGCTAGATAGGCCGCCGTGTGCAGGCCGATTGCACCGAGTCCACCGGTGATCAGATAGCTCCGATCGCCTCGCGGCTGTAGTGGGTTCGGCATTTGCAGCACGATCTTCCCGATATGCCGCGCTTGCTGCATGCGGCGGAACGCGGCCTTCGCCTCCGTCAGCGGAAAGATCTCGACGGGTAGCGGCGTCCACTCGCCACTGGCCAACCCGTCCGACACCTCGGTCAGCAAACGTTTTATCTGCTCGGGGTCTCGCAGGGTGGTCTCGTCCAGCGCAACGATCTCGTAGGCGATATCGGGACGGGCCGCCGCCATCTGCTCCGGAGTCCAGATGTCTCGCTTGGCGATCTCGGCGAAACGGCCATTCTGGGCGGTGGCCCGCACGGTCGCTTCGACAAACCCCTCATTGGTCAAGTTGTTGAGCACCACGTCGACGCCGGCACCGTCGGTGTCGGCGAGGATTTGGTCGGCGAAATCCGTACTGCGCGAGTCGTAGACATATTCCACGCCCAGCTTGCGCAGCGTCGCGCGTTTGTAGGTGCTGGCGGTCGCGAAGACGATCGCGCCGTGCTGCTGCGCCATCTGGATGGCGGCCAATCCGACACCACCGCTGGCGGCGTGAATGAGCACACGGTCACCGGGCTTCAGCTGCGCCCAGTCGAACGCGAGCCGGACCGTGAGTGCCGCAGCGGGAATTGTTGCCGCATCTACCGCACTCACCCCGTCGGGAATCGGCGCCAGCAACAGAGCCGGCACATTGAACCGACTGGAGAACGCGCCCTGCATGAAGCCATAGACGCGTTGGCCAACGTCCAGTCCGGTCACACCGTCACCTAACTGGGTGACGACGCCGGCGAAGTCGCCGCCGATCAGCCCGGGATCGCCCGGGTAGAGGCCAAGCACATTGAGCACATCCCGGAAGTTGAGACCAGCGGCCTCCACCCGGACCTGCACACAGCCCGCGTCCGGTGGCGGCACTTCCCTCTCGGCCAGACGCAGGTTGTCGATCGCACCGCGTTCAGTAGGCGCCAGGACGTAGTCGGTTGCCCGCGGTACCGCGAGATGACCGCCGCGCGCCCATGGCAGTAACCGGGACGCCAGGAACTTTCCTTGCCGCAGTGCGAGTTCGGGTTCCTCGATCGGTGTGCCGAGCAGGCCGACCAGTGCGTGCACAGCCTCCTCTGATCCATCGCAATCGACCAGTTTGCAGCCCAGGGCCGGTTCCTCGTTGATGATGGTGCGACCGAGCCCCCAGAGCGCCGCCTGCACGGGGTCGACCGGCTCGCCGGATTCGGTTGCGACTGCCCGTTCGGTGATGATCCACAGTCCGCCCGGAAGTTTCACCTCGCCACCCTGCACGGTGTGCACTGCGCTGAGCAGGTTGGCGATTTCGGTCTCCAGCCGCGCGGCAACGTCGGCGCTCGACTCTTCTGCACTCGGTCCGGTGCTGCGCCAGACGACGCCGGAGAATGGCACACCGCGCTCGTGAGCCTGTGCCAACACCTGTCCCAGGGGCTCCGGATCCGTCGTCCGGTCGAAAGGGATGCAGCCCGGCACGTTGGCCGCCAGTTCGTCGAATCCGGCAATCAGCCAGTTGCCGATCGCATTTCCGGCGCCGTCGTTCGACGCCGGCGGCGGCAGCTCGTGCCAGCCGAGGGTGTACAGCAGCCGGGTGGCATCGCCACCGAGCCCGCGCAACAACGCCTCCCGGGGCGCGCGTTTCACCGTGTACTCGCCAATCCCGCCCAGGTGGCGGCCATCCCGATCGACGAAATCGAGATCGAAGACGTGCGTATCGCTGTCGAGATCGACAGTCTGCCACCTCGCGCGGCAATAAAACCGCCGTGGCATCCGCTCACGCAGCACCACCCGCCCATACCGCAGCGGCAAGAACAGATCCGCCGCGGCCTCCTCCTGTTCGCTCAACGTGAGAAGCGCCGCGCCGGCGATTCCGGTGCACAGGTCCAGCAGCAC
Organism: Mycobacterium sp.; assembly: GCF_052143115.1. Taxonomy (GTDB): domain Bacteria; phylum Actinomycetota; class Actinomycetes; order Mycobacteriales; family Mycobacteriaceae; genus Mycobacterium. The sequence goes on along the minus strand of NZ_JBKQTQ010000208.1, from coordinate 7,993 downwards.
CGGATGGATCGGCTCGCTTCCGAGCTGTTCGGCGAGTTCGTCGCCGACGGCGATATCGCCGATCGCCTCACCCTCGCCGACCCACAGCGATTTCAGGGACGTGGACCAAGTAGACCCCCATGCCAGCTCCTTCTCGGCGAAGGTCTCGAACAGCTGCTGCGGATTCGTGCGGTTCATCCGCTCGATATCCGCGTCGATGGAGTCCGCCGGATCGGGTGCCGGCTCGTCATCGACACCGGTGACGGCGGTGCCATCGGCGTTCAACGACCATTCAGCATCACGGACGCCGTACGGGCGGCTGTCCACCCGGAAACTCCAGCCGCCGCCGTCCTCCAGCGGATGCAAAGTCAGCTGCACCTCGCGAGAATTCTTCTCGGCCAGGATGATCGGCTCATAGAAAAAGATGTCTTGCACCCGCGCCGGCGGCCCAACGGCGGCCAGGGCCATCGCCGCATACGTAGCCCCCGGAACGACAACGGTGCCATAGATGACGTGATCGGAAATCCACGGCTGCGATTTGACGGACAGCCTGCTGGTGTAGACGGCGTCGCCGGAGGCGAGATCTTTTGCACTACCCAGGATTCCGGATACTGCAGCACCCTGACCATCGACGGCGATGCCGGACGTCTTGGGCCAGAAGCGACGGCGCTGGAACGGATAGGTGGGCAGTTCGAGTCTGCGGCGAGGTTGATGATGCAGCGCAGCGAACTTGGGCCGATGGCCGCTGACATAGGCCGCGGCCAGCGCTTCGGCGATCTGGCGCCGGTCGCCGACGCCCTTGCGCAGGGAAACGATCGCACGCGGCGCAGCCAAATGTTCCGGCCAGACCTGCACCGCAGCCCCGGTCAGAACCGGTTGCGGACCGATCTCCATCAACACCGAGCATCCCAGCGCCGCGACGGTGCGCACGCTTTCGGCGAACTGCACCGGCTGGCGGGAATGCCGCCGCCAATATTGTGCGTCTAGCGGGGTTTCCGCCGTGAGCACGGCGCCGGTGCGGTTGCAGACCAGCGGCAACGTCGGGACAGCGAACTGCAACCGTGCTGCGTACGACTCGAATTCACTGAGCACCGGCTCCAGCAACTCCGAATGGAAGGCGTGGCTGGTTTCCAGCCAGCTGCAGCGGATCCCGTCGTTACCACATCTGGTGACTATCTGTTCGAGATCCGCGCCCGGACCCGACAGCACTGTGTTGGCGCCGTTGTAGGCGGCGACCGACACCCGCGGGAATTCGTTGGCGATCTCCTCCACGTGCTTGGCGTCGGCGAACACCGCCACCATTCGCCCACCTTCGGGCAGACTGCCAAACAGCCGGCCGCGCTCGGCCATTAGCCGTGCCCCGTCCTCGAGGCTGAAAACCCCGGCCACACACGCCGCCGCGTACTGGCCCACGCTGTGTCCCAGCACCACGTCGGGCTCGATGCCCCACGACTGCCACAGCCGGGCCAGGCCCATCTCGACGGCGAAAAGCGCCGGCTGCGCAAACGAGGTGTGCCGCAACGTTCCTCCGGCCTCACCGCCGGTTTCGCGGTCGGTGGCGAACAGCACTTCCAGCAACGGCCGCGGCAGGACCTCGCTGACCGCGTCCGCGCAGCGTGTCACCGTGTCCGCGAAAACCGGCTCAGCGTCGAACAACTCGCGCGCCATCCCCGGATGCTGGCTGCCCTGCCCGGTAAACAACCATGCCGTCGTCGGTCGGTCAGTGCACTCGCCACGCACCACACCGGGTCGCAGCCGATTCTCGGCCAACTCGGCCAGGCCCTCGCGTGCGCCTTGAACCGAATCCACGACCAGCGCGGCCCGATGTTCGAAATGCGAACGCCCCGCCCCGGCCGTAAGGCACACGTCGGCGATGTCGACCTCTGGGTGAATGTCCAACCACGCCACGTATCCCTCCGCCAACGCCACCAGCGCCTGCGGTGACCGCGCGGATAGCGGCAGCACATTGACCGGTTGGTCTTGAGTGTCCGACTCAGAGGCGACGACCGCGACGTCGCCTGCCGAGTGTTCGTCGTCGGTCGCCGGTTGCGCTGGCGCCTCCTCGATCAGCACGTGGGCGTTCGTGCCGGTGAACCCGAAGGAACTTACGCCGGCGCGCCGCGGCCTGCCGTTGGCCTGCCACGGAATCGCATTGTCTACGACTCGCACCGGCAGCGAGTCCCACGGGATATGCGGCGACGGTTTCTCAAAGTGCAGGCTCTGCGGCAGCACTCCGTGCTGCAGCGACAACACGACCTTGATCAGACCGGCGGCCCCTGATGCCGACTCGAGGTGGCCGATGTTGGACTTCACCGATCCGATCAGCAACGGCCGGTCCGCGTCACGAGCGGCACCATAGGCGGCCCCGGCCGCCTGAACCTCGATCGGATCACCCAGCGGGGTGCCCGTCCCGTGCGCTTCAAGGTAGTCAACATCCCCGCCGGCGAGACCGGCGCGAGCCAGCGTCGCGGTGATAAGCCGTTGCTGTGCACCCCCATTGGGCGCCGTCAAGCCACTGGAAGCGCCGTCTTGATTGACCCCGCTGGCCAGGATGACCGCGCAAACCCGATCGCCGTCGCGCACCGCATCGCTCAGCCTCTTGAGCACCAGAATCCCGCAGCCTTCACTGCGCACATAGCCGTCGGCCGCCGCGTCGAAAGTCGCGCAGCGCCCGTTGGGGGAAAGCATCCTGGCGCGCGAGGCGGCGATCATGGATACCGGACTCAGCAAGACGTTCACACCACCGGCCAACGCCAAATCGCAATCACCGGAGTGCAATGCCTGGGAGGCCTGATGGACGGCCACCAACGACGAGCTGCACGCGGTATCGACCGCCACCGCCGGTCCTTCCAGTCCGAATGCGAAGGCAACCCGACCCGAAATGGCATTGAGCGCATTGCCGGTCATGAAATGGGGCTCCATGTTCTCGACCGAGTCGTTGGAAAACAGATGCGAATACTCGTTGAAAGACACCCCCACGAAGATTCCACTTCGGCTGCCGCGCAACGCCCCTGCCGAATACCCGGCACGCTCCAAGCCCTCCCACGCAGTTTCCAGCACCAGCCGCTGCTGCGGATCCATCCACACGGCCTCGCGCGGGGAAATACCGAAGAACTCCGGATCGAACCCGTCGATTCCGTCGAGGTATCCGCCGGAGCGGCTGTAGGTCTTGCCGGGTGTCCCTGGATCCGGGTCGTAAAACTCGTCGATGTCGTATCGGTCATCCGGGATTTCCCGGATCGCATCGACACCGCCGGACAACACCTCCCAGAAAGCCTCGGGATCGGGCGCGCCGGGAAAATTGCACGCGACCGCGATGATCGCGATCGGCTCATCCGTGCGCGTCGTCACCGCTGAGGCCGGCTGGGGCCGTGCATTGGCGGATGCCTGCTCGCTGAGCCCGAGCACGTCGCCGAGCAGGTAATCCGCCACGTCGGACAGACGTGGGTAGTCTATCGCCAGGGTCGCCGGCACCTCCTTGCCCACTGCATGCTCGATGCGGCTCCGCAGTTCGACGGCCATCAGCGAATCCATGCCGAGATCGAAGAATCCGACGTCCTCGCGGATCTCCGCGGCACCGACTCGCGTCACCTCCGCCACCGCGTCGCGCAGATAATCCGTGACAAGTTTCTTGCGCTGCTGCACCGGAGCGTGGGTGAGCTGCTCGACCAGTCGAGTCTTCCCAGAAGGCGTTGGTGCCGGCGCCACATCGGGCACCTCACGCTCCAACTCCGCCAGGAATAACCGCCTCCCCGCTTGCTGGTAGAGCGGCAGGAAGCGGGCCCAGTCGATCCGGGCCACTGTTCCTTGTACGGGGCCTTGTGTTCCCTCCTGCGCGGAAGAAGCCGCCATGAGATCAGCCATACCCGCCAGTGCATCGGCAGGTGACAATGTCCGGACCCCGCGCTGCTCCAGTCGCGCACGAGCCTCCTCGTCGGCCATGCCCGCCGACCACGGACCGAAATTCACGCTGATCCCAGAGACGCCCTGCTCGCGCAGCCGCCACGCCAGCCCGTCGAGGAAGGCGTTGGCTGCGCCATAGGCGGTCTGACCGAACCCGCCCCATACTGAAGCGATCGAGGAAGTGCTGAGGAAGAAGTCCAGCTGCAGGTCAGCGGCTGCTTCGCTCAAATGCCAAGCACCCCAGACCTTCCCGGCGAACACTCGATCCACTTCGGCGTCGTCCAAGGTTTGCAGCGGGGTGGTACCGATCTCGCCTGCGGCGTGCACGATGCCGGCCAGCGGCGGTAGTTCGGCCTGCGCAGTGGCCAAGAGGCGAGCGACGTCGTGCGGATTGGCGACATCGGCCGCGATGACCCGGACTTCGCAGCCGTGCTGTTCGCGTAGAGCATCGATGCGCTCTTCCGCGGCGTCGCTGGGCGAGCGTCGGCCGGTCAGCACCAGATGCCGGGCGCCGTGCGCGGCCAGGTATCCGGCGATTTCCAGTCCGAGCGCACCCAGCCCGCCGGTCACCAGATATGTTGCGTCATCACGCAGTGCCAGCGGTGTTGCGATCGGCTGCCCTGCGCGTCGAGTCAGCCGGGGAACATAGACCGCTTGATCCCGCAGCGCGACTTGGTCTTCGCCGCGGGGTGCTGCCACCAGCTGGTCGATCAACCGCGACCATTCGTCGACACCGCCTTCGGACAGATCCACCAGTCCGCCCCACAGTCGTGGATGTTCCAGCGAGGCGGCGCGACCGAACCCCCACAGGCAGGACTGCACCGGTGACACGGTGTCCGCGCTGGTGACCCGTTGTGCGCCGCGGGTTATCAGCCAGATGGGTGTGCGGAGTTCAGCGGCAACCGCGGCGCGGAAGAGTCGCCGTGTCCCGCCCAGGATTCGGTGTTGCATCCGCTCCAGCGATTGCGTCGATGGTGCGGTGTCCGGGTCGAGGGCCGCGAGATGCAGGATACGCAGCGTCGGTTCGTCTGCTACCGCAGCGCGCAACGTAACTTCGAGTCGTTCCTCGTCCGCGTCGGACACCGGCAGCCCGAGGATCCGGTGCCGGTGACCCTGCGCGGTCAGCGCGTCCACCAAAGGCTGAACCACCTCGGCGTCATCGCCAATAAGGAGCCAGGCAGATCCCTCGCCGGCTTTCGCACCTGAGGCCTCTGAAACCCCAGCAGCGGATTTCTCCCAGCGAATCTCGTAGCGGCAGTCCGTGATGGACCGAGCTTTGCGCTGTTGGTTGTGTTGTGCAGCAAGCTGTTTCAGCACATCGACGGTCTGTTGATTGCCGCTTGCACCGTCGAGCACCGCGGCGAGTTCCTCGATCCGGCCGTCCTCCAGAAGCCGGACGGCTTCGGTACGCATGGCATCGGTCTGGGCGGCCCGGACCCGCTGCTCACCGAACCAGTACTGGCGATGCTGGAACGGATAAGTGGGCAGGTCGAGCTTGCGCGCCGGTCCCTGCCGGACAGCGCCGAAGTCGGGCAGGTGGCCCAGGACGTACGCGTCAGCAAGGGCTTCGGTGATCTGGCGCTGGTCGGCGCTGTTTCGACGCAATGACGCGATCGCCCGCGGTGCAGTGGCCGGGTCAGGCCATGCCCGCAGGGCTGCGGCGGTGAGCACCGGTTGCGGGCCGACCTCCAGCAACACTTTGCAACCCAGATCGGCAAGGGTGCGCACGCTCTTGGCAAATTCCACCGGTTGGCGCGCGTGGCGACGCCAATAGGAGCCATCGAGTTTCACGCTCCTGCCGAGCGCGGCGCCGGTGCGGTTGCACACCAAAATCCGTTGTGGCGGGCTGAAATTGAACCGGTTCGCATACGACTCGAACTCGTTGAGGATCGGATCCAGCAGCGCCGAGTGGAACGCGTGGCTGGTGTCTAGCCAATCACACCGCACACCGTCGGCCGTCAACCCGGCCACCGCCTGGTCCAGATCCTGCGCAGGTCCCGACAGTACGGTGTTGGCACCGTTGTAGGCGGCAACCGACAGACTCGGGAACTCGTCGGTCAGGCTCTCGACACGCTCGGCGGCGGTGAACAGCGCGACCATCCGACCGCCCGCAGGCAAACTGCCGAACAGGCGGCCGCGCTCGGCCATCAGCAGCGCGCCGTCCTCGAGGCTGAACACGCCCGCGACGCAGGCCGCCGAATATTGGCCGACGCTGTGCCCCAGCACCACGTCGGGTTCGAAGCCCCACGACTGCCAGAGACGAGCCAGGCCCATCTCGACCGCGAACAAGGCGGGCTGCGCGTAGGAGGTCCGCCGCAGCGTCTCTTCGCTATCCGGGCCATCCGCGTCGAAAATTACATCCACCAAGGGCTTTTCGAGAACGTCAGCGACCACTGCCGCGCAGCGTGTCAGTGTCTCGGCGAACATCGGCTCGGTGTCGAACAGCTCCCGGGCCATGCCGGGGTACTGGCTGCCTTGACCGGTGAACAGCCACGCCGCTTTCGGCGTGTCGTCGGATACTCCGCGAACCAAACCGGGTGCAGGGCGGTCGTCCGCGAGCGCACCGAGTAACTCACCGGCTGATTCTCTCGAATTGACCACCAACGCAGCCCGGTGCTCCAAGTGTGCTCGCCCCGCCCCGGCGGTAAAACACACGTCCGCCAGGCTGGCCTCCGGGTGCGCGCTCAACCAGCTGCGATATTGATCGGCGATTTGCACCAATGCGGCGGGTGTCCGCGCCGAGAGCGGGAGGATGCTGAACCGTCGGCCCCCGGGCTGGTCGACCGGGCTCGGTGGCGCAGCGACCTGGCCCACTTCCTCGGGCGCTTCCTGCAGGATGACGTGCGCGTTGGTCCCGGCGAACCCGAACGAGCTGACTCCCGCAATACGAGGCTGGTCGTTGCGTTCCCAGGCGGTGGCCTCCTTGACAACCTGCACCGCAAGCCGGTCCCAGGGAATGTGCGGAGACGGATTGCGAAAGTGCAGGTGCTGCGGCAGTAACTCGTGCTCGAGCGACAGGATTACCTTGATCACGCCGGCGATCCCCGCGGCGGCTTCCAGATGCCCGATGTTCGTCTTCACCGAGCCGATCAACAGCGGCCGGCTTGCCTCGCGCCCGACTCCGAGCACCGCGCCCGCGGCCTGGGCCTCGATCGGATCGCCCAGGGATGTCCCGGTACCGTGTGCCTCCAGGTATCCGACGTCGCTGGGGGCGACGCCGGCGCGCTCCAGCGCCTGGGCGATAACCCGTTCCTGCGCAATGCCGTTCGGCACTGTCAAGCCGCCCGATGCGCCGTCCTGGTTGACCGCGCTGCCCCGGATCACGGCCCGAATCCGGTCGCCGTCTCGGATCGCGTCGTCGAGCCGCTTGACGACGATGACGCCGCAACCCTCGCCGCGCACGTAGCCGTCCGCGGCCGCATCGAATGTCTTGCACCGGCCGTCGGGCGCGAGCATGTGCGCCTGGGAAAAGGTGATCATGGTCGCCGGGGTGAGCAGTACATTCGCGCCGCCGGCCAGCGCGAGGTCACATTCCCCTAAGCGCAGCGCTTGGCAAGCCTGATGGATTGCCACCAATGACGAGCTGCACGCCGTGTCGACGGCGACCGCCGGGCCCTGAAGCCCCAACCGATAGCTGATCCGACCCGCCGCTGCGGCCGACGACGTCCCGATCGCCGTGTAGGCTTCGATCTCGGCGTAAGTCAGCTCGTCGGATGCCATTCCCAAGTAGTCATGGGTGGACAAACCGATGAACACACCGGTGTTGGTGTTCGCCAAAGCCGTTGGCGCGGTGCCCGAATGCTCCACCGCCCGCCACGCCGTCTCCAGCAAGATCCGATGCTGCGGGTCCAGCCGGCTGACTTCGCGTGCCGACATACCGAAAAACGGCGCGTCGAAACCCGTTACGTCATCGACGAAACCCGCCCGACGGGTGACAATCTTGCCGGGCGCATCGGGATCTGGGTCGAAGAATTCGTCGGCATTCCACCGGTCCTGGGGCACCTCAGATACGGCATCCCGGCCTTCACGTAGCACCCGCCAGAATTCGTCCGCATCGGCCGCACCCGGGAGGCGCACTGCGTAGCCGACTATCGCAAAACCCGATGCCCCC
>NZ_JBKQTQ010000207.1:0-18739 GCF_052143115.1 Mycobacterium sp. | reverse complement strand
CGAGCAGGCGAAGGGGGATGGCACATGGATGGCACACGGCATGTCAGTCTAGGCAGAAATAGCCTCTGAACTGCTAAAACACTGGTGCCCCCGGCAGGATTCGAACCTGCGACACCGGCTTTAGGAGCAGTGAGGTTTGAACGACGCCCATCGATTCTCGGAAACTGTCTGCCACCAGCGGACTTTCGGCTTCTTGATGCCCATCGGTTCTTGCTAGCCGTCGTCGATTCTTGACCATAACCGATGAATAAACGATGGCTTGAACTCATCAACTACGCATTCCTCGCGCACGCTGTCATCACCACTGAGGAGGTCGTGAGCGCGATGCGGATGCCCGCTTAACCACTCGAGTCAAACTAGCGGGGGCTCGAATCCTGAAGTGAGCGCGATGCTGTCGATCATGGCGTTGGCGATGCGGTTCCTCGTGTCCGTGTCGACTCCCGCCTTGGCGAGCGCCTCGAGCCCGCGATGCGTCGTGAGGATCAGCCCGCCGTCCGGGACAACGCGCTCTTGCGGGCGCTGCGCGAGGCCGGGGCGGGCAGCGTGATCGTCAACATCTCCTCGGGAGCGGCGCTCACGCCCGCGCCGCCGTTGGCCCACTACGGTGCTGCGAAGGCTGCGCTCAACGCCTACGGCAAAGCGCTCGCCGCCGAGCTCGCGCCGACCGGAATCCGCGTGACCACGATCGTGCCCGGCAACGTGCTCACCCCGGGCGCCGACGCGATCCGCCAGGACTTCGCCGACGCGATGGGCGTCTCACTCACCGACACCACGGCGGGCATCCCGCTGGGTCGCCCCGGAGATCCGCGAGACATCGCCGAGGCCGTCGCCTACCTCGCCTCGGACCGGGCGCAATGGATCACCGGAGCCAGCCTGATCGTCGACGGCGGCGAACTCCCCATCATCTAGTGCTTGCCGGGCCGCAGCGTCTGCTCCCTAGACAGCGGGTCGAGGGCGGTGAGCTGGAATTGCGTTGCGAGGGCCCGCATAGCGTCGGCGTCGCGGGTTCGCAGCCGTTCCAGGGCGCCGAAGGCTAGATGGTCGGCGATCATCATGCGGCGCACTTGTGACTCGGGCAGTTCGCCGGTCAGCGGTTCTACCGGCAGGGCTTCGACGAGCGCGAAGGTGGCGCCCACGATAAGCGGACCCATCGAGGGCGGCATCGAGCGCGGATCACCAAGAGCGAGGACGTCTGCCGAGCCCGACCCGGCAGCAAGGCGAGCCTTGACAAAGCGGTTGGGCGACGCATCTAGCAGCCGGTGGATCGCCCCATCGGCGGAACGGCGCACTCGCGTCATCATCCTGGCCCAATGAGCGGGTGAGTGGGCGGCCAGCACGGCCCCGGCCAACTGTAGCCGTCGCCGGTAGGGTGCCGGCGCCCCGACGGCCGCGCACAAGAAGGCGGTCGTCGTAATGGTCATATAGGCCATCGCCGTCCGGGCGCCGCGACGAGGGGTGCACGGGCCGAGCCGGGCAAGCAGAGCGAAGCTGCCCAGCGCGGGGGCCAGCACGCGCAGCATCACCGACCGGACCAGTTCCTCGCGGTCGCCAGCGCCGTACAGTGCCAGTTCGCCATCCCGCAAGTCGCTAACCAACTGGAAAGTGACGCCGATGCATCCGGCCAGCTCAGTAAAATCGACCTCCGCACAGGCATCTTCGGCGACCAGTGAGCACACGTATAACGCCACCCGACCGAGCACGCCCTCGCCGTAGGCGGTCCGCCGCAGCGGGGAATGGAGGTTGTGGGCCATCACCTGGCCGACATCGGCCAGCATTCGGCCGACCCGTTTGCGCCCCTCGAAGGGCAGTTCCGACAGCAGCGCCCGCACGTCGCGGATACGCTCCGCCATCACCAGATCGACCGCTTCGCTGTCGCGGACGGCTATCGCATTTAGCGGCGGTGGCGGGATCTCGGTGTCACCGTTGAGGTAGTCCACGGCGGTCACGACGGCGTCGCCCGCCCACGCGCGGTCGCTCAAGTCTTCGTAGGCATCGAGCACCCGGCAAGCTAGCAGTGCGGCGATAGCCTCGGCGCGTAGGTCCGCGGGAAGGAAACCGGCCGCGACGCCGAGGTTCCGGGCCGCCGGGATCAGTGCCAGCCTGGCCAGCTCATGGGGTGAGCGGGCGGCCCGCATCGCGGCCAAGTCCGATGCGCGGTGCAGGTACCTCAGCCCGTGGGCCAGGGTGCCGAACCGGCCCCCCCTCATCAGGACACCACCCGCACCGAGAGTTCGCGCAAGAACTCACGCGCGGGGGAGGGCGGGAACACGTCTATCGTCCGACGGGCCGTCTCGGCGGCGCCCACGGCTACGGCACGGGCAGCTCGGGTGGCCCCGCTGCGCACAAGATCGGCCTGCAGGTCGGCACTGGAAGTCGATCCGGAGAGCCACATGTCATGGGAACCGGGCCGAGTGGCCAGCCATTCGATCACCGGCCAGGTCGGCACCCGGCGGTCGAGGTCGCCACCCGCCTCCTTGCCCAGCGAGGGGCCGCCCTCGACGTCGCGGACGTCATCCATGATCTGAAAGGCGAGGGCGAGTTTGTCTGCATACCGCATCAGGGCGCACAGCTGATTGTGGTCGAGGCCGCCCGCCGTGCCGCCGTACGAGCAGGCCAGCCGGAACAGCGTGCCAGTCTTCGCCCCGGCCACCAGTTCGTAGTGCCTGCGCATGGCGGCGTCGTCGACGGCAGGTGGCAGGGTCTCGATGAGCTGCCCGAAAGACAGGTCCGAGATGCGGTCGAGGTAGGTGACGCCGGGGGCCTCACCGAGCCGCGCGAACACCGCCGGGTTGTCGGCCAGCACTCGTGCGAGTACTTGTAAAGCGTTGCCGACCAGATGAAATCCCGCCCGGGCGGCGGTGCGGACGCCGAACGCGGCCGGTACTGACGGCGCATCGCGCCGCAAGAGCGATCCGTCGCAGATGTCGTCGTGAACGAGCGACGCCTCGTGGATCATCTCGATCGCGCACGCCACATCGACGGCGCCGCGCAGCGGCACTGCGGCAGCCGAGGGCAGCAGACGGGCACAGGCCAGCACCATCGCGGATCGGACCCGTTTACCGGGGACGGCAAGGATGTGACGGTAGATTGCATCGAAACCGCCACCGTTGACAAGGATTTCGCGCAACCGATCGGCGACCAGGGGCAACTGATCGGATGGGCTGGTCAGCGAAGGGTGGTCGACGCTGAAGCCGTCGGATGCGACCAATATGCTTGCCTCAACCATCATCATTCCTTCTGCGATGTCCTCGAAACACGGCCACCGGATCCGGCGTTTCGTTTCACCACAGAAATCGTCGCTGCCGTGTGGTGCAGGGAGCGCAGTAGTGCGCCACTTCTATCTCGCCCGATTTCGGCGCGGTACTACTTAAGCCTGATCTTGAGCGACCGGTCGCCGACGCCGACAAGCCGGCTCTACTGATCCGCCAAATCCGTACGCGGGACTTCGTCCTCAACGCATCCGTTCCCAACGGGCCTGCTGTCCAACGATCGACATGGAGTCGTCGTTCATCCGCTCGCCGTCGTGACGATTCATGCAGATCGCGTGCAGCTCCGCGAGCCCGCAGATCTGTACTTCGGCGACTTCAGCAACAGCGTCCCGCCCGCCAGCAGCGTGGGCAGCGCCAGGGTTTCCGATCCGTGGGCGCGGCTCAGCGGCACAACGCAGAGCGTGCGATCTACCGCCGGCAGCCCGAGCAAAACAGCTCAATCCTGCGACTGAGTAGTACCGCGCCGAGACGAGCGTGGATTGCAGTAGGGCTCTACTGAGAGCCACCCCCCGAATTCGAGTGACGATCCCTATTGCAGTGGTCCTTTGCGTCGGATCGGAGACGGCGCAAACGAGCGGAGGAGGCAACGATGCATGCACTTGCACCGAGTACGCCCCGGGTGATTTCCGGACGCACGATTGAACTGGACTTGGCACCAAGCGGAGGCGTTTCTCGCGGGCTTATCCGCGTGGATCTTCAAGACCCTGTGTTCTTCGACCATCCGCTCGATCACGTGCCGGGAATGCTGCTGGTGGTGGCTGGTCTTGAATTGGCTGAGCACGCAGCGATGCTGCGGCCGGCCAATGTGAGTTTCCGTCTCACCTTTACCGAATTCTGCGAGCTCGACGCCCCGGTTGAGGTGAGTGCGACCCGCGAATCGGGTGGAAACCCATTCGAATTCATCCAATCAGGCCGCAGCGTAGCGAGGGGACTGCTGGGCCGACGCGAGACCGCGCTGCCTGCGCAGCTCGCCCCGGTGCCAGCATTTGGGAACGGCTCGATCCCGAGTGAACTTGTGCACCGGGCCGACCCCGGAAATATCGCAGTCGGCCCGCTCACCGTCGACGCCGGACGCGTCTGGGTCCGCGTACATGAGCAGGCCGCCATCGGCGGAATACCGCCGCGGGCCAGCGCGGTCGCCTCCATTATCGAGGCCGCCCGCCAGTTCGTCATCGCGATTCTTCACGTATGGGGTCAGCATCCAATGGGGACGAAGATGATATTCGTCGGGCTCACCGCAGACGTGCCCACTGCGGTGCCGCAGGGTCACATGACGCGGGCGTTGTCGTGGCAGCCCACTCCGCCAGAACAGACGCGCAAACTCCACATCGATGTGCACGCAGTAGGAGATCGAGCGATCAAAGTCGGCTCGATCGTCATCGCGAGCCGGTGCGTCGACGAAGTCGAGTATGCGCAATTGCGCGCGGGCTAGACCCTGACTCGATGGAGGCTAGCAATGACTGATCGAGTCGCCATGTACATTCTTCGTACTCTGTTGGCACTGACCGTTATCGGCCTTACCATTGCGGTCGCGGCACACGTTGTCGGCGGGCGCCTCGCTGCAGCGGCTTTCGTCGCCGCATATCTGGTGTGGGTGCTTTCCGAAGCACGAATCACTGTCGGGACACCAACACAGTCGGCTGCGGAGACTCGCACCCTCGTTCCGTACGCGGTAGCGCGGGTCACGACGGCACTTACGGCTGCGTACTCCGCGCCCGCGGTGCCCGACAAGTTCGGTATCGTGCTGGCGGGGGTTTTCGTTGTTGGTGTGACGTTACGCGCATGGGCGATTCACGAACTCGGCGTCCACTATTCGCACCGAGTGGTGCGGATCTCCGAGGGTGGCCTCATTTCATCCGGGCCGTATAGGGTGCTGCGCCATCCTGCTTATGCCGGGATGTTGCTCGCCAACATCGGTTTTGCCGGTTACTTCTCGAGTCCCGCGAGTATCGCGGCACTGACTCTCCTTGTCGCCGCGGTTCTCTGGCGCATCAGGATCGAAGAAGACATCCTCACCGAATCGCCCCAATATCGCGCCTTCGCCAACATACGATGCCGGATTGTGCCGGGGGTGTGGTGATGATCAAGATCATTGACGCACCTGCAGAACTGGCTGACGCTAGCGTGGTTGGGCACAAGTTCAGCCGCCAGCAACAGTTGCGCGATGCCGGAGTTTCCGTCCCGCCGTTCTTCTGCGTCGTCAGAGAAACTCCGTGGACAGCCATCGCCGATGTGGTTGGCACCTTTCCTGGTGTCGGCGCCAGTGTCGAGAAATTGACTGCCTGGGCCGAGGCGGCTCGCAGCGCTGCCGAACACATGCGCCTCATGCCGGAGACAGAAGCCGAGATCCGGGACAGATACGCCGCCCTCGGCTCACCGGACGTCGCAGTCCGAGCATGCGTGGTCGGCCGCCAGGGACAGCCGGGCGAAGATGACGCCGCCGACCCGTTCGCGGGGCTCACAGATAGTTACTTGTACGTTGGTGCCGACGCGCTCATCGATGCCGTTTCAGCCTGTACCGCATCGCTTTTCAGCGTCAGATCGGTACTCTACCGCACGCGGCGAGGAATCGACCCCCGAGTCCTCAGCATCTGCGTCGGCATCCAGCAGATGATGGATGGCGAGCGGTCGTTTGTCGCGTTCACTCACGATCCTGCTACCGGAGCCAAAGAAACTGTGGTCGCTGCGGTCTACGGCATCGGAGAAGGTGCGGTAGCCGAACATGCCGATATCGACCACTTTTTCGTATCTGCGGACGGAATCAGGCGGCTCATCTCGCACAAGAAGAGAATGCTCCGCCGAGCACCGTGCGGTGGCGTTGCCGAATATCGGGTGCCGGATGGACTCGCCGACCGACCGGTGTTCTCCGATGCGCACATCAGTCAGATCGCAGCGCTGGCGGAGACCACCGAGCGGCTGTTGTCGGGACCCCAGGACATAGAGGGCGTCGTCACGGCCGACTCAGCGATTCACCTGGTGCAGGCGCGGCCCGCCACGTCGCCCCAAACGCCGGCGACCACGATCGAATGGACCAATCACAATCTGACTGAGAGCTTTCCGGGCGTGACCACCGCGATGACGTACTCGCACGCACAAGTCTTCTACCGCATGAGTTTCCGCGACTTCTATCGCATCGTCGGAGTCCCTGAGAGCCAACTGCGGAGTCGGGAGCACCAACTCCGTCGCATGATCGGATACCTCGACGGCCGGGCCTACTACCGCCTAGACGCGTGGTACGCACTACACAGCCAGCTCCCCGGATGGGACGTGCTTCGTCCGATGTGGGAGCGGTCTTTGGGGCTCGCAGAACGACATCCCAACCCGGGCCAAGTGCTCGACCGCCATGCCATCACACGCATTATCGGACGTTCACCGCGACTGATATGGGCGGCCACAAGTTTTCCCCGCAAATTGCGGAGATTCTTGTCCTGGTGGGATGCCCAGCACATCCTCGGGGCAGAACTGTCGCAAAAGCCGGTTGAAGAAATAGTCGCGACGTACCGCCGAGTGTGGTCAGAAGCCGAATCACACTGGGGCATAACGATTCTAGCTAGCTATCTCGCCCTCGCCGGCTATGTCGCGGCGAGCGTCCTGCTGCAGCGGTGGACCAACTCCCCTGAGGTGGACCTCACTGTGCTGTTGCCCGGAGGGCCGCCGAACCGAACGTTGCAGTCGGTGCACTCCACGGTGGCGCTCGCCGAGCAGATAAACGCGAACCCCGCGTTGTCGGCGCGAGTGCTGACTGCCGACGCACGCGATACCTGGAACCGTATCGCACGGGGCGCCTACGGCGGCAAACTGGAGTCCGATGCCCTTACGCACCTCAGGAAATTCGGCGATCGCGCCATGCACGACCTCAAGATCGAGGAGCCGACGCCACGCCAGAGACCTGAGATGGTCATCGACGCCCTGCGGCCGTTCGTTGCGGCGGGAGCGACAATGCAGCAGACGCGGCTTCAGGAATCGACCGCGGCCACAGCCGCACTCGATGAACTACGCCGCATTTGCCCGTCACGATGGAGACGCGCCATTCTTCGCGCCGCGCTGCGGGTGGGTAGGTTCTTGGCGAAAGCTCGCGAGGACACCCGGTTCTGCCGCACCCAGCTATACGGATTCTCGCGGGAGGTCATGCGTCGACTTGGGTCTGACCTAGCCGCTGCAGGGTGTCTGGACTCACCCGAGGACTATGTTCATCTGGAGGCCGAGGAATTATTGGGTGCCTTCGACGGCACCTCCACACACCCCGACCTTCGCGTCCTGGCGCGGACCCGAAAAGACGCCTATCTACGATCGTGCGATCGGCCCGCCCTCGCAGGCAATCTCACAACTGCCCCGCCACCGATCGCTGCCGCCGACCTTCGTCGCGGGGCTGCCACATCGGCGACGGCAGGTTCCAGCACCGAACTGACCGGTCTTCCATCCAGCGCCGGGATCGCCCGTGGTCGCGCGAAATTGGTGCTGCGACCGGATATTCCGCCGAGTGACTGCGCTGGGCGGATCCTGATCGCCCGCGAAACCGATCCTGGATGGCTACCACTGATGCTCAACGCAACGGGACTCGTCGTCGAGCGCGGCAGCATGGTCTCCCACACCGCAATAACAGGACGGATGCTCGGTATCCCGACCGTAGTAGCGGTTCCCGGCGCGACTTCCAAGATATCCGATGGCGACGAGGTCGAGATCGACGGGAGGTCGGGCATTGTCCGCATCCTCCGCCCCTACTTGCAGAGACCGCGGTGACATCATGCAATTGCCGCTAGAGAGCTGTCCGCGTACTTCGCTCCCGCAACATCATGTCGATCTATTTCGCAACAAACCGACCCTCGACATCACGTTGGCTGACGGCACGGCGGCGATTGCCGTAACTCGTCAGTGCGACGTACGAACCGTGTTGAGTGACAACCGCTTCAGTCGGGCACAATTTCACGTGCCCACCGTTGGCGCGGGCGCCGATCTGCCTCTAGCACTGGCCACCTCGGATCCGCCAACCCACACACGCCGGCGCCAGGCCGTTCAAGGATGGTTTACGAAGCGACGGGCTGAGAAGGCTCGGCCGCTCATTGGCCGCGTCGCCGATCAACTTCTCGACGACCTGCTAGCGGCGGGGCCACCAGCTGACATCTTCACGCAGTTCTGCCAGCCATTTCCGAACCTCGTACACATGACCCTCCTCGGGCTGGACACCGCCGATCTGCCTTTTCTGGTGCCGCGAATAACGGTCGCATGGTCAGCTGGTCACGACCAACCTGACGAGGTCGCGAAAGCTAACCGCGACTTGCACGACTACTTCGAGAGTCGAGTCGGTCGATCGCGTAGCCAAACGACAGCGGGCGGGCTGATCGATGCGCTGGTACAGGACGAATCCTCAAACAGATTGACCCACGCAGAGATCGTCATGCTCGCCAAGGGGCTGCTCATGTCGGGCGCAGAGACGACCGCCAGTCACCTCGCACTGAGTCTCATTGAGGTACTTCAGCAGCCCGGAGTGGTGGATTCGCTTCGCCGATATCCCGAGCAGATTCCTTCCGCGGTCGAAGAGCTGCTGCGTTGGGTTTGGTTCGGCGGCACGATCGGTGGTACAGCGGGGCGTCCGCACATCGCAACCGCTGACGTGAAGCTGCGCGACCGTCTGATTTCAAAGGGCGAAATCGTTGTGCCCATCCTTGATGTCGCCAACCGCGATCGCGATGTGTTCCCGGACGCTGACGAGTTCTGCCCGCAGCGGAGTCCGAACCCGCACCTCGGATTCGGCCACGGTCGGCACCAGTGCGTCGGAATGGCTTTCGCTCGCCTCGAACTGCAAGTTGGCCTGCAAACCGTGCTGTCCCGACTGGGCGGACTAACTCTTGTGACTCCGTCCGAGATCGATTGGCGCACCCAGATGTTCACCCGGGGGGTACGGAGCCTGCCGGTGATGTGGCAAGGAGGCGGACAATGACCGCTGCGGTCGGTATCTCGAACTTCATTCTCACCAGGTATCCACCAGTCCTTTCAACGGTGTACGCCTTGGCGTTCGGCACCGGAGGAATCGGTCTGTTCGCGGCGCTAGCTGGAGACCGCATCACTGCCAGTGCGATTCCGTTGCTGGGGATAGTCACCGTCACCCTATTGGCCGACTTGCTGATCATGCGGGTGATCGACGACATCCGAGACCAGGACTACGACCGGGTCGCGGACCCACAACGCCCAGTAGCCTCCGGAGCGATTCAGCTTCGGGATCTCTCCACGCTCACCGCCGCGTGCGTGACGACCATTGTCGCCGTCAACCTGTTCTTCCACGCCGGAATGGTCGTCATCGTCGGTCAGCTTCTGTACGCCGCCGCGGTGTTGGCGGTCGGACAACGATTTCTCGCTACGCGCGGTGACAACCTAGTCCTGAACGTGCTCATTGGCTTCCCGGTTCAACTGCTGCTGTATGTGTACCTGTTCGTGGCGTTCATCGAGATCCAGCACGAGGTGCCGGACGCATACGTTTGCGCTTTGGGAATTCTGATCCTGACACTGTGCGCCAGCCAGCTCGAATTTGGAAAGAAGCTGGCCCGCCGGCCCGCGGTAGGGGAACGCAGCTATACCAATTCCCTCGGCTACCTGACAACATTGTTGCTCACGATCGGCTCCGGACCGCTCGCCGTGGCGCTGTTCGTTGTCGCCGCGCATGTTTCGCCGCTCTCCAAGGCATTCGTCGCGTTGCCTGCGATCGGTGTTGCCGCATTCGGCATCAAGTACCTCAGCCATAAGGACAACCGATGGCCGGCGGCGGTATCAACCCTCGGCCTACTGGGCACGCTGGTCGCCTTCGCCGTCGTCGGAGCGGTCGGTTAGAAGGCCGCCCATGCGACTTTCGAACTTCTTCATCGAATCGATCGAGCATGGCAGCGGCGCGCTGCGATTCGGAAGAAACGCTGTGGTTCACCGAACGCGCCGCGATGGTAGTACGCATCCTCGGTGAAGAGGCAGGCGATCGCATTTGGATCCCTATGTCGCCACCCCGACTCGAGAGCGCTGATCCATCCGTCGGTGCTCATAGGTCCTTGCGTCATCGGAGTTGAAACTGCGGAAAGTAGGAAACCGTCTCGTCGATGAGCCCGGCTAGCTCAGTGACACACTGCGGGTCACCACCGAGCGACGCGAGCGTGTCGCGAGCGGCACGGACGATGGGCTGGATCGTCTCTGCGTAGCTGGAAACGATGTCCGCCGCCAACATCGCTCGCTTCAGTTCAGCCCGCGCCTCCTCCGAAGTGCGCGCTTGCCGGTGAAGGCCGATCAGTTCCGCACGTCGGGCAGTCGACACGGTGCCTAGAAGATGAACGAGCAGATAGGTCGCAGTGCCGTTTCGCAGGTCCTCGTCGCGCTCGGTGACCAGGTCGCGCTGGTCGTTGACCAGTTGACGAAGCACTCCGAGCGCCCTACCGAACGAGCGCCAGGCATCGACCCGGTCGGCATCGCACTCCGCGAGCTGCGCGGCGAGCGCGGTGGACATCCCGTAGGGCGCGCCCGTCTTGTTCTCGTAGTTGCGCAGCACATCGTCGAGAGTTGCGGTCTCCGCGTTGAGATCCAGGTCGGTCAGCTGTCCGCTTAGTGCGTCGATACATCCGTTGCTGTACTCGGTGATCAGACGAAACCGGACGGCATCGGATACGGCCAGGTCGCCAAAGATATTGAGCGGCAGATAATTACCCACCGCAATTGCGGTCATCACCCCGCGGTTGAATTCCGCGGGATCGGACCGAGCGAGTTGCGGAGTGTCGATCATGTCGTCCAGATACCGCGCCGCCGCCCACCACAGTGTGTGAATAAGCGCTACGGGTGTCGCGCGCATCGGCGCAGCGGTCTCGGCGCCGAAAACGAGCACGGGCAGCATGACGATGCCGTTGATGCTGGGCGCGGAGCCGTCCAACGGAATCATGGCGAAGAACGTGTCGACGAACGTCCCCATCGCGCGATCGCCGGTTGAATTGCTGGCCAACAGCCGTTTGGTCATCGCCGAAGCTTGTGCTGCGACCTCCGCCAGCACGCGTTGCTGTGCAGTCATTTCGAACGCATCGCGTCGTAGCGCTTGCATGTCAATTCGCTGCCGATTGCGCTGTCAATTGGCGCACGGTCAGTTGATGCCTACGACGGGCCCCACTCACGAGCAGATGCGCAGGAGGCCGTCGCCAACGAGGCGCCCACCAATTCGCGCGACCCATCAGCCTCATCGCGGCGGGCATGAGTACCGTACGAATGAGTGTGACGTCGAACAGGATTGCTAGCGTCAACCCGACGCCTAGCAACTTGACGAACGACACCTGAGAAGTGGCCATCGCCATGAACACGACTGACATGATCAGTGCCGCCGCAGTGACGACGGGGCCAACGCGTTGCAGCCCGCACATCACCGCGAGGTTGGTGTCGCCGTGCGCGCGATACTCCTCAGTGATGCGCGACAACAGGAACACTTCGTAGTCCATGGACAGCCCGAACGCGAGACAAATGATGAGGATCGGCGTCGGTGTAGCCAGTGTCCCGGTGACAGCGAAATCTCCAACCAGCCACTTAAGGTGACCCTCCTGAAAGATGAACACCATCGCGCCGAGAGTCGCAGACAAGCTGACTACGTTGAGCAGCAACGCCTTTATCGGCAGTACCACGCTTCCGGTGAACGCGAACAGGACGCTGAACATCGCCAGCACGAGCAGAGCCGCGGCCAACGGAACTCGGTCAAACAAAGCATCTTTGGTATCGATGTTCTCTGCAGTGAGTCCACCGACATGCACGGTATCTGGAGCTGGGGTTTGGCGTACCTGATCAAGCAGCTGCATGGCCGCGTCGCTGTAGGGATCGACGTCTGGGATCAGCCGTAGATAGGCGCCATTCGCGTCGGGCACCGGCCTTTCGCCAATCCGTTGCCCGTCGACATAGCTTGTCATTCCCAGCTTGACGGCCACGACGTGCGGCAACTGTGACAGCGCTCCGGCGTACCCGTCCAGCTGATCCGCACCCGCGGAGCCTTCGAGGATCACATCCATCGCAGCGGTCGCTTGTGCCGGGAATTCGGAGCGGACCACGTCGCCGACACTTCGGCTTTCAATCGTCGCCGGCAGCGATCGGTCATCCGCAGAGGTCAAGCGGATGGCACCGAAAGGTGCCGCAAGCATGAGCGCCAGGAGCAGAACCGCGCCCCCCATCACTACCGGCCTACGCATGACCAACCGTGAACTGCGGAACCAGAACCCGTCTTCCTCAGCCCGCGCTTCGGCCGGTGCGCGACGCCCAAACACCTGTGGAATCACCCGGCGCACGTTGAGCGAGTCGATTCGGGAGCCCAGAAGTCGCAACATGGCGGGCATGACAACGAGCGCGCACGCCGTCGCGAGCAGTATCACACCGACACACGCGTAGGCGATCGAACGCAGGAACATCATCGGGAAGACAAGCAGCGCCAGCACCGACAGCGCCACCGCAGTCGCAGAGAATACGACCGTGCGGCCGGCGGTTCGAACCGACTCGATGATCGCATCATCGAGGGACTGAGCCCGAGTTCGCTCCTCCCGGAACCTGGTCAGCACCAGAAGGCTGTAGTCGATCGCCAGAGCCAGACCGAGGATCGTCGTCACGTTGAGCGCATAGTTGGACACCGGGGTGACAACCGACAACAACGCGAGGAGGCCTAGCGAACCCACGATCGAAAGCACACCGATTACGACCGGCAAGCCGGCTGCGACGAGACTGCCGAACACCACTGTTATCAGCACCAGGACTATCGGCAACGCGACTGCTTCACTGATCCCCAGGTCGTGGTTGAGCTGATCGGTCACATCGTCGTAACTGACCGCCTCGCCGCCGAGTTCAAGCTTCAGCGGACCGTGCTCGGTGCCGCGGTAGGTAGCGATGAGACGTCTGGCCGCCGCCGCGAACCCGCGCTCATCGCCTTCGACGTGCGCCACGATCAGCGCCTTCGTCCCGTCTTTGCTACGTAGCAATTCGGACTGGCCTGGTCCCCAGTACGAGCTGACCGTCGTGATACCGGGCGTGGCGGCAAGCTGTTGAGTTAGCGCCTCGCCGGCGGCAACCGCAACGGGATCGTCGACAGACCCGCCGCCGGTGTTGGTTGCGAGAATCACCAGGTTCGGTTTGCCGACGTGAAAACGCTGCTCGAGCGCGGCGGCGGCGCGCTGCGATTCGGAAGAACCGTTATAGAAGCCGCCGCCTGCCAGCCGCTCGCTGATCCCCGACCCATATGCAACTGCGGCAACCATGAGTACCAAGGTCGCGGCGAGAACCGCCTTCGGCCGGGCCACTGCTAGTCGTGCAATCCGCTCTAGCATGATTGCCTTCTCCTGCGTCGACGGGTACGGCGATTCTGGCCGGTCGCGGGTCGGGAGATCGTCGCCATAACACCGCGGCCATCCTTCCGCCATAACTGCGTTGGAGAACACGATGAGTTATCGGACACTTCGTGTCTTCTTCGTTGGTGTTATGACAGATAAATCATCAGTCGCGTTCGGTGCAACGAGCGCAGTAGCACCCCACTGCAATCTCGCCCGGTTTCGGCCCGGCACTACTTAGTCGCGATCTTGAGGCGCGGTCATCTGACTGCGGTCATAGCGACGGGCAGGTGACGTGAGCCCAACGCCGGGTGGGTCCCCCTAACGACGACGGGATCAAAACGCGGGTTGGCTTTGTGCTTCGATTAGAGCTCGATTCCGCTGTCGCGGCCGTGGCTACGACTGCGTTCGGTTGCGCGGACGCGACTTTCAGACATGGTGGCGTTCCACGCGGCCGTGGCCTTCTGCCACTCGGTGTGGGCGGTGTGCCGGTTCTGCACGGCCGCGGCTCGTCGCATGAGCAGTCCCCTCATCCGATCGGGCAGGAGTTGGTGTCGTGTGTTGGCGGCGACCTGATGCGCGGTGACGGGCACGTCGTCGTGGGTGTCGATGACGGTGCGGGCCAACAGCGCGGCCTGTCCGCTGGTGCCGCGCTGCAGGACATGCGGGCCGTCGGGTGAGGTCGGACCGTATTCCTGCTCGGTCGCTCGCTCGTAGAGGTAGGCGGTGTTGGCGTCGCGGGCGCGGGTCATCGCGACGTAGAGCATGGAGCGGGTGATGTTCTCACCCAGAACGGCGTGCGTGCTATCCGCAGTGACGCCTTGCGCGGTGTGCACGGTCGTGGCGTAGCCGTGGGTGATGTGTTCGCGGACGTAGTCGGCGTCGAACACGGCGCCCGCCCGGTCGGTGAGACGGATGGCAGCGACCCGTCCCGTCTTCGTGTCGATGGCGGCGACGCGCCAGCGGTCGCCGTTTCGCACCGGATCAGCAGCCGCACTGTCGCGGTCGGTGGCGTCCCAGATGTTGAGGGTGGGGTCGTTGCGGCGGGACAGGATGAGATCGCCTGTGGCGATACGTTGCCCGCGGGCGGCCGTGACGGTCGGCGCTTCGGTGGGGATGGTGTCGTCGTGGATGCGGCGGTTGAGTGCGTCGGCCATCTCGGTGGTGTCGCACAACAGCAGGGCGTCCTTGCCGACGGCAACGTCCTTCCGATAACCGTCCAGGGCGTCGGTGGCCATTGCGATCGGATCCCCGCACCGCAGGCGGCCGTGGGTGCGGTACCAGTCGATCGCCTGGCGGACCGGCTCGGGACCACCGTCGCGCAGGGCGAGGGATGCGGCGCGCTCCTCTGGATTGCGCATCCGCCACACCTCCGAGAGGTGCTGCGTCCAGGGCAGATCCGCACACAGTTGGGCGAACATCCCGCCGCGGGCCTTGACCGGGGCGAGCTGGTGGGCGTCGCCGACCAGGACGGTCTTGGCGCCGGCCTTCGTGGTGGCGGTGAGGAGTTGGCGCAGGTCGTCGCTGCCCACCATCCCGGCCTCGTCGACCACGACCAGGGTGGGCCGCTTGACCTGCAAGGTGTTGTTGCGCAGCGACTGCAGGGCTTTGGCGATGGTCATGCCTTCATCGCCGGCGCCTTCGCGCAAGGCCACGTCGACGGCCTTGCCGGTCGGGGCCAGCAGCAGCACCCGGCCGTAGGCGCCGTTGTGCACCGCGGCGTGCAGGGCGCGCAGCGAGGTGGTCTTGCCCGCACCCGCCGGCGCCGACAACGGTTGCACCAGCCACGGTGAGCGGGCGATGTTCTGCACCGCGGTCCGTTGATCCCGGGACAGTCCGGCGGTGTCGGCCTCTCGGATCCAAAGTTGGGACCGGTCGTCGCGGGCATCGACCAGATCCAGCACGTCCATTTCCTCGACGAGGATGCCGTCCAAGGTGAACCGTTCGTGGCCCTCGCGTTGATGCGCAGCGCGCGGCGCGGTCAACCGCATCCCGATCTCGTCGACGGCGGCTTCGACCAGCTGTCGCGGGGACTGCTCGGTGTCGATGGGCAGTTGCGCGCCGACGATCTCGACGAGGTCAGCACGGGTGAACGCCGCCTTGTCGATGCGCGCCGCGGCGTCAGCCAGCCGCGCGCGGTCGAACCCGGTGCGCGCGGCCGCGCGGCGCACCGCGCGCGCCTGCGCGAAGGCGCCGCGGTCCAGGCGCAGGCCGCGCGCATCGTGCTGCCACTGCTGCTGCAGCGTGGCCCAGGCGAGCTCTTCGGGTTTGGCCGGGCGGGTGGCCTTCTGCGCGGCCGCCAGCTGCGCCGCGGTCAGCGGACCCTCCACTGAGTCCAGGTGGTGCGCCGCCCATTCGCGGAGCTGCGACGAGCGCCGCGACCACGCGGTGATGGTGTCCCGGTCGACTCCTGCGAGTTCGGCCATCCCCGTGCCGGGATCCACTGGTGTCCACTCGATGCCGAGGGAGCGGTGCAGTTCGCGGCGCAGCGTGGCCTGGTAGATGACGCCGGCGGCGCGGGCTTCGTGGTACAGCGAGGTCCCGTCGATGGACACCAGGACGCCGTCGGCGCGGGCTTGCCGATTGGGCACGATGACGTGGGTGTGCAGGTGCGGGTCCCCGCAGCGACTGGTTTCGTGTTGGTAGGCGATGGCCACCAGACCCGGTAGCCGCACCAGGTCCTTCTCCTCGGTGACGGGATTGTGCACCCGGGTGTAGCCGGCGTGGACGGCCAGGTACTCCATCGCCTCGGACAGTGCGGTGGTGTGCGCGTCGGCGATGGCCTTGGTCGCGACGTCGTCACCGCGCAGCGCCCGGATCAGCGAGACGCTCTTGGGTGCGCAGAACGTCAAGTCGTAGCCGTGCACCGCGCGCGCACCCAATGCGCGCCCCCGACTGCCATTGGGTGCGACCCCGTCGTCGAGCCAACGCGCCACCACCGCGGCATCGGCCTCGCCGTCGGCGCGCTGCACGTCGGTCAAACCCGTCAACGCCGCGACCCGATGGGTGTCGCCGGCCAGCAGCCACACCGGGGTCCGGGTCTCGTGCTCGGAGTAGTACTCGCCCAGCCCTCCGTTGGCGCGCTGCAGATTCCGGGTTGCAGACTGGGCCGTGTTCGCGGTGTCGATGTAGTAGTTGATCGACCACCGCTTGAGCTTCGAGATCGTCAACAAGGGTTCACCTGCTCTGAGCCGGATATCCGCGCGTGTGTTGCGCCGCAACCATTCTCGCACCTTGTGCAAATGTGCCGAACATTTGTTGGTTGGGCGGGTATCCGTGAAGTGAAGGGCGGCAAAGTGTTTGGAGTTGTGATGAGAGTAGATGAGTCGGGGAGGGAATGGGTTGAGATAGGAGGCGGTAGAGGCGAGAACTGTTGGGAGGTAAGAGTGAGGGGAGCCGGATTTGGCGCACGGAGCCGCGTCACGTCGCGCCAATTTTGCGGCGATCGGTGCCCGAAGCGGACCTACAGTGGATTTATCCGATTGGGGGCGGACCGACAAGAAAGCGACCGCCATGAACGAGAACACAGACGACAAGTGGATCACCCGCCAGGACCTCGCCGACCGATACGGAGTGCCCGTCAAGACCCCCGCAGAGTGGGCCTCCAAGGGCACCGGTCCGAGGTACGCCAAGATCGGCCGGCACGTGCGCTACTTGCTAAGCGATGTAATCGACTGGGAACGTCAACAATTCGCAGAGGACAAGCGTCACCCCGCCTGATTACCATGGTTTGATGTTGGCTCGATCAGACGAACTACGCTGCGAGGTCGTCACTGTCGGAAGCGGCGAGGGGTAGACCGGTGGCTGGCAGACCGCCGCTGCGGATCGGATCACACGGGAAGATCACCCGCAAGTATCTCGGGGGCGGCGTGTGGCTGGCGCGCACCCGGTTCCGTGATTCCGACGGCGTAACTAGAATCGTCGAGCGACGCGGACCGGCTGACGAGCACGATCACCACGGAAAGCAAGCCGAGGACGCTCTGATCGAGGTGCTAAGTCAGCGTGTTGCTGCCGGCGGCGGCGAAGTCACGCTCGACACTAAGATCGTCACCCTCGTCGAGCGTCACATCGACCGACTGGAGGAGGATGGCCGCGCCGTGCGCACGATCGATACATACCGGTACTGCGCGAAGCTGCTGGCCAAGATCATCGCCGGGGTTCGCGTAGGTGAGTCCACCCCAGCGCGGTTGGACGCGGCGATCCGTTCCATGCGCAACGCACACGGTGACGTGTTGGCGGTGCAATCGAAGACCATCCTCAAGGGCGGCCTGCACCTGGCGGTGATGGCCAATGTCCTCGCCTCGAATCCCGTGCGTGACGTCTCACCGATGCGGTCGAAGACGCAACCGAAGGGCGCCCAGGCGTTGACGGCCGACGAGCTCCGCGATCTGCTCGCAAAATTGAGAGCGTCCGAAAAGTGTCAGCGGCACGATCTCGTCGACCCCATCACGCTGTTCATCGCGACTGGACTGCGCATCTCCGAGCTCCTTGGGCTGCAGTGGACGGACTTCGACGAGTCGGCCGCCACATTGACGATCACCGGAAAGGTGATCCGGGCTGCGGGCAAGGGTTTGATGCGAATCGACGAGACGAAGACGGCCGCCGGCCGCCGCACGTTGCCGCTCCCCAGCTTCGCCGTCATCGTTCTGACGGCTCGCCGCGGTCTGCCGTACCTAGGACAGCAACCGATGATCTTCCCATCAACGGCAGCCACGTATCGAGACCCCGACAACTTCCGGGCGCGCTGGATCGAGGTCCGAAATGATCTCGGAGTGCCGAGGGTGACGACGCACAGCTTCCGTAAGACCGTCGCCACGCTCATTGACGACGAAGGTCTTTCCGCGCGGATCGGCGCCGACCACCTCGGGCACTCTCGAATCTCGATGACGCAGGACAAGTACATGGCCCGTGGCCGCGTCCATACGGCTGTCGCGGACATGCTGGATCGCACCATAAACGATGAATAAACGATGGATCCCACTAGATAGGGTGGCTAAACACCATCTCTGACCTGTGCCCCCGGCATGATTCGAACATGCGACACCGGCTTTAGGAGAGCCGTGCTCTATCCCCTGAGCTACGAGGGCTTAAGACATCTTTGAATCCCTGACTAAACTAGCCGTTCTTGGGCGCATCGCGGCTTTGGGTGGCGTTATGGTGCCC
>NZ_JBKQTQ010000206.1:0-2548 GCF_052143115.1 Mycobacterium sp. | reverse complement strand
ACCGCGGATACCGCCGATGCGAACCCTGCCGTCGAGCCCGGACACCTCTGACACGACATAGGCGGGCTTACCAATTAATGCTTCTACGCCGAAACGCTCGAGCTGGGGCCGGAGCATGTGCCGACGGACGATGGGGCGGATGAGCAGCACCCCGATCGTGGCGGTGACTGTGAACGCAAAGAGTTGGACAGCAACGGGTAGTCCAAGTGCGGCTAAGCCCGCGGTGATCAGTGCGGCGACACCGAGCATCCCGACCGCTGCGGTGATCGTGAGCATCTCGACCACCAGCAACACTATGGCGATGGTCAACCAGATCAGCCATGCATCCATGCGGCGATCCTCCTTGCACATTCGACGGATGCGCGGGCGGGATGATTGTCACTTCCTCCTTCGTGTGCGGTAGGTCACACCCTTACATTATGTCCCCCAAACCATGCTGGCGCCGCATTGCGTTTTCGGATTCCGGCAGAGTGGTGACCGGTCTTTGCGGGTGCGAGCGCATCCGGGCGAGTCCGCGCCGGCCGGCGTGCCGCATCGCTCGGCACTGCGCTGCGGATTCGCCGGCGTCGCTTTATGGCGCTTGCTGGTTGTTGGCCGAGGTGTATCTCGCATGTGACCTTCCCGCGACTGCGACGAAGGACGCTGATCTTCATGACAGCGCTTGCGGTTATCTCCGCACTGGTGACGGCACTGTGCATCGGCTACCACTTCGGCCGGCGCGCTGGTTCGACGCCTTCAACCTGGAGGAAGCGAACGAGTCGGGTGGCGCTAAGCAAGCTCGCGGTCAGCCTGCTCGTGTTGATGACTGTGCGTCGCATCCGGCAGAGCTTCCTGGCCGAGCGCGGGCTCCCCGACGCCGGAGGCGTCTGGGGAATGAAATTTGTTGAGCCGCTTCAGCTTCTGCGGGGTAGCTTTGCGCGTTTGCGGCTCTAACCGGAGATAAGCCCCTGTGTGTCGACCCATAATTCGCCTCCGGGCCTCACACTATGAGCTGTGGTAGTCGCGGACAGGGCGGGGCAACAGGTACAGGTGCGACGCGCGGCGATGGCCAGCGCGATCGGCACGACGATCGAGTGGTACGACTTCTTCCTCTACAACACGGCCGCGGCGTTGGTTTTCCCGCACCTGTTCTTCCCCGCGTCCAGCGCGTACGCCGGCGCGATGCAGTCGTTCGCGACCTACGCTGTCGGGTTTGCCGCCCGCCCGGTGGGCGCCGCGATCTTCGGGCATTGGGGCGACCGGGTCGGCCGCAAGGCCACGCTGATCGTCACGCTGCTGGTCATGGGCATCTCGTCGGCGCTGGTCGGCATGTTGCCCAAGACGGCGACGATCGGCTTGGCTGCGCCGCTGCTGCTGGTCGCGCTGCGACTGATCCAGGGACTCGCGATCGGCGGGGAGTGGAGCGGGTCCGTGCTGATCACTATGGAGTCGGGCGACCAGCGCAAACGCGGCCTGCTCGGTAGTTTCGCCCAGCTCGGCGTGCCACTCGGCCTGGTGCTCGGCACGGGTGGCATGACACTGCTTTCGGCCACGCTCTCACCTGAGGCCTTTACCTCATGGGGTTGGCGGGTGCCGTTCCTGCTCAGCCTGGTGCTCGTCGCGGTGGGCCTGGTGATCCGGCTGAAGATCCTCGAGACGCCGATGTTTGCCAAGGTGCAGCAGGACCGGAAGACCGCCCGCGCACCCGTCATCGAGGTGATCCGGCGTCACTGGCGGGAGATCCTGCTGTCAGCGGGCCTGCGGTTCAGCGAACAGATGCCGTTTTACCTCTTCACCACTTTTGTGCTGATCTACGTCGTGTCGCGGCACGGCTTTTCCAAGACGTTCGTGCTCAACGCGGTCCTGGTCGGCGCGCTGTGCGAACTCGTCGCGATTCCGTTCTTCTCGCAGCTGTCCGATCGGCTCGGCCGCAAACGCGTTTACCTGATCGGAGCCGTGCTGACCGCGCTGATCGCTTTCCCGTACTTCGCGGTGTTGACCCACAGTGGCGCCGTGCTGATCTTCGTCGCGGTCGTGGTGTCGCTGCAGGTGCACGCGATGGAATACGGCCCGCAGGCCGCGTTGATCAGCGAAAGCTTCCCGACGCACCTGCGCTACGGCGGCGCCGGGCTCGGCTACCAGTTGGCGTCGGTGTTCGCCGGCGGCCCGGCGCCGTTGATCGCGACGTGGCTGCTGCACGAAACCGGCACGCCCTACTCGATCTCGATTTACATCGTCCTTGCCGCGATCATCACGATTGGCTGCGTCGCGGCCCTGCCGGACCGTTCCCGGGTTGATATGGAGGACGCCGCGGTCTACCGCGGCGAATCAGATCCAGGGTCTTAGCCCAGCGGCGATGGCGTCGTGGTTGCACAGCCATAAACTGCCGGACACCGACTCCACGTCAAGATCTGGGGTCGTGGCGCCGCTGCTCACGCGCGCGCGACGAGCCGCGAAACGATCGGCGTGGCCGGCGTCAGGGGTGTCGACGCGAACTGCGCCTTGATGCCCGCGACCCAGCGCCGGCAGCGCTCGGTGAGCTGGTAGTCCTGGGTCTGCAGATGCCCGC
>NZ_JBKQTQ010000205.1:0-13837 GCF_052143115.1 Mycobacterium sp. | reverse complement strand
TCGATGATCTCGGGATGCCGCACGATGCCCAGCCCGGCGTAGATCTTTCCCAGCGCCTCGGCTGTGGTCGTCTTTCCAGTTCCGGGTGGGCCGACGAGAAGCATGTGATTGGTCTGATTGGTCACCGGCAGACCGGCCGCCATCCGAAGGGCCCGGACCTCGATCTGGTCCTCGATTTCGGCCACCGCCCGTTTGACTTCGCTCAGCCCGACTTGGTTGTTGAGCAGGGCACGACCTTCATCCAGCAGCTCTTCCCGCCGCTCTTCGTTGTGCTCTTCGTGGCGCTCCTGTTCGGAGCGCTCCGTGCTAACGTCCCATCTATTGCTGCGGGTGTTGATGGTTTCCTCGTCGGTGACCACCAGCTGCAGGTTCGGGTCGGCCAGCGCCTCCTTGGCCGGCTCGATCAGCGCCCCGTTGATCGTCGCCCTCGACAGCCAGACCTGCGCCTTGTCCTCCTGGTCGAGCTGGCGGTGAGCCATTCCTCGCACATAGGCGAGATCGGCTGCGATCAAAGGAAATTCGTTCGGATCGATCGCTGTTACTGCGGTGTCCATCAGCTGGTGGCGGCGGGCCTCGCCCACCCCAACGTGTCCTGCACGCAGATCGACCCGATCTGCCCAGTCCAGCGCAACACGTCCCTGCCCTAGATGGGCCGCGGCATGCGCCGCGAGCACATTGGTGGCCGCGGTGACCGCCGACATGATGATGGCCTGCGGCGGCAGTATGGTCGCTGCCACCGAAATAACGTCAGGCCAGCGCTGCGTGGCGAACATCAGATACGCCCGCACATACTGCTGCCACTGGTGGTTCTCCCAGGTATCCAGCAGCGTCGAATCTTTCAGCAGCGATTCGGCTTTCTCGTACTGACCGTCATCGACCAGCGCACTGGCCAGCGCCAACCCCGCGTGTGATGACTCCGTCACCGAGATCGCCAGATACGGCCCGGCCTTGATCGACGCGGACAGCCGAATGCCCAGGCGGTTGGTCTCCCGGTGCAGCCGTGCCCCGTAGGCGTACAGCTGCTGCAGGGTCGACAGCGCCTCGTCGCCGGCGGCGATCCGGCCCAGCCACGCATCGGCCATCGACGGGTCGATTTCGGTCGCCTCGCGAAACCGCGCCCGGGCGGCGGACACGTCGTTGTCGAACGACGCCATCGCCTGGTCGAACTGCTTGCGCGCGGCGGCAGTGGTACTGCTGCTAGTCATCGTCTAATCCACCGGTTCGAGCTCGGTTGTCCTCAGGGTCGTCGGCTCTGACGATATGTAACGATTCTCGGCCCTGAACAACTCGACCTCAACCGTATTGACTTGTCCAGCGGCCGTCACGTCCACGGTCGCAGGGCCGATCTGGGTGATCAGCACATCGGCCGATCCGCGGTAGGGCGTTCCCGGCTCCCCGATCGAGATCAGGGTGTTCGGCCGCGGCGCGGGGGTGACGGTGCCGTCGACAACGCTCACCGTGGTGCCGGCTATCGGTCTGACCTGATCGCCCACGGCAATGTCGGGCATCCGCACACTGGCCCACCGCTGCTGATCGCGGGTGTGCACGGTTATCCGCTCGCCGGCGCCGGCCAGCCGCACCACGATTCGTTTGGCCAACGAGTCCTGTGCGGCGATATGCACCCGACTGAACTCTCCCGGGTCGTCCAGCGGCAGCATCAGCCGGTTACCGGCGTCCACCTTGCCCAGCAGGACGCCCGAGGGCCCGATCGGGATGATCAGCGGTTGCGCCAGAACGCCGCGACGGACGCTGTGCAACGTCGGCATCGGTCCGCACAGGTTGCCGGCGATCGCTCGCGCCTGCTCTCCCGGCAGCGTCTTCAGCATCACGCTCGGTGGAGCTGTCGGCGGCTGTGCGGTGCGCACGGTCACCGTTGCCGTGATGCTGCCGTCGGCGAAGACGGTGATGTTCTGGATGATCCCGTCGGCCCGCAGCGCCCAGGCGTGCTCCAGGTTCTCCGCAGTGATGTCGCCGGGCCGGTACCAATAGGTCGTCAGCCAACCGCCCTCGCCCCGCGCCGTGCGCCACCGCTGGTGCTGTGCGTTTAGCGCGGAGGAACCCAGCCGTCGTTCCAATTCGACGATGTCCGTCGCGGTCGCGACCTTGGCGCGAAGGCCGTGCTGCCGCAACGCGGCACTGATCCGTTGCGCCGCAGCGAGCGTCGCGGTGCCCACCGAGGTACGCCATTGCAGCGCTTCGGCATTGGGGAACGACGCGATCCGCACGATCAGCCAGGTCTCCCGCTGTCCTGCATAAGGCGGCGTGCCGATCAAGGTGTCGTAGACCCGCGGGTAGTCGCCGCTGCTCCGCCGCCGCACCCCTACGCTGACCACGCTCAGCGATTCGATCGCCAAACCCAGGCTCTGGTGCAGCAGCGGCAACAGGCTGGCGACGTCGACGGTGTTTTCGGTGTACGTCGCTGTGGACCCGGTCAACAGGGTCGGTCGATGCGCCTTGCCGAGCAGCTGCACGGCTACCACCGCGACGCCGTCCTGATACCGGACTCCACCGCCGGAACGGTCGTTGGCCACCGTGATGGGCTCGCTCAAGGTGGTCGCTCGACGACGCTGGCGCCACAGCATCAGCCACGACCACAGCGGCTGACGACGCCAGCGGATCACGCCGGCGGCCACTCCGAGCGCCAAAGCTCCTGCGGCGCCGGGATATCCGCCCAACGCCCAGCCGACCATGCCGGTAGCGAGGACACCGACGATGATCGCCAGTCTTGTCGTGGCCTTCATCGCTCTCGCCGAGCCCGTGCAACAAGCGAGGCGATCAGCACCGCGGCCACCACTACACCGGCGAACGCCAATGCCATGTTGCGGGCGCGGTGATCCGGCGGCGGTGGCGGTGCGACCGGCACGATCAGTCGGCTCTGGGCCCCGGGCGCGAGGCGGTCCCCGGGTGGCACATTGAACGTCAATGCGGCGACCGGGTCCACGACTCCGTAGCCAACCTGGTTGTCCACACCACGCGGCGGGTTATGCGCCGTCTGCAGAATCCTGTTGACGACCTGGTGGGCAGATAGCCCCGGATACCTGGCACGCACCAGCGCGGCGACCCCGCTCACGTAGGCGGCCGAAAAACTTGTCCCCCAGAACGGCATGTTTTTTTCACCCGGCCGGATCGGCGGATAGGCGTTCACCGGTGCGCCGGTCTGCGGCGACAGTCCCATGATCCCGACGCCGGGCGCCGCGGCCGCCACCCACGGGCCGGAAAGGCTCTTGCTGACCGGTGCGCCGGTGTTGTCGACCGCTCCCACCGACAGCACGTAGTCCGAGAACCAGGACGGCGAAGACACCGTCTTGACTTGATGCCAGTCCCGCGGATCGGAGGTGTCCAACGGGTCGAAACCGGGATTCTGGGCACACTCGTCTTCGCCCTCGTTGCCGGCTGCCGCGACGATCACCGCGTCCTTCACTGTCGCGGCGTACCAGACGGCGGCGCCAATGGCGCTCTGGTCCAACGGATCAGCCGCCGAGACGCACGCCGTAACGCTGATATTGATCACCTTGGCGCCCATGTTGGCTGCATGCACGATCGCGCTGGCCAGCGTGGCAACAGTGCCGGCCTTCTTCCGGGCTTCCGAGTCGCCGCCGCCCGGATTGGCCAGCTCGTAGGCCCGCGAGGACTGACGGATGGAGATGATCGTCGCGTGCGGCGCCACCCCGGCGACCCCGTCCGGCGCTCCCGGCGGAGGCGGCGGCACCTCGGGGTCGTCCGGTTGCGCGGGCGCCGGATCGCCGGGCCCATTTGACGGTTCGTCTTCGGGAGGCGGAGGTGGCGGCGGTGGCGGCGGAGCCGGTTTGGTCTCGGTGATTGTCACCGGCGATGGGGGCGGGGGTGGTGCGATTGGTGGTGGTGGTCCGCCGGGCGGTGGTGGTGCTGCGTTGATCGGCGGTGTGCCCGCCGGCGGCGCGAACGCCGGGGCGGCGGGCATCGGGGCGGGCATCGGCGTGCCCTGCGGCGCGGCGGCGATCAGCGACGCCACCACGGTGCCGTGCGCGTCGCAGTCCATTAATCCGTCGCTGCCCATGATGTAGTCCCCACCAGCGACTGCCGGCAGCCGAGCGCTGGGGTTGACACCGGTGTCGATGACGGCGACGGGCACCCCGTTCCCCGTCGAGTACTGCCAGGCCTTGGCGATGTTGAGCATCGTGAAACCCGGCGCGGTCACGGCCACGTTCGGATCGGCGACGGTAATGGTTCGCGCGCAGATGTTGCTTTGCCGCATCGGCTGATCCGGAGCCGGCTTGCCGTCCGCAGGCACCCGGCCAGGGTCAACGCTCGGGCGCGGAATTGCCTGCGCCGCAGGAAGACCGGTCGATAAGCCGACCAGCAGGCCAACGAGCGTGAGGGCGGAGATCCGCAGCGCCGCCGACGCTGAGACGCGCGTGCCCCGATCGCTCATCGCATGCGCACCCAGGTGAACAACCCGCCGATCCAGGCGGCCAGCGGCAGCGCAGCGATGATCGCCACGATTTCCAGCCATTCGGCGATCATCCGGACCAGCGGGGTGAACCTGGTGATCGGCACCAACAGCGCCGCGGCCAGACCGGCAACGCCGAAGCCGGCCAGAACCAATGCCGCCCACAGCACCGACTCAGCCGATGCGGCCGGCCCGTGCAGGACGTATTTGATGACGCCGACGCATACCGCGGCCGCGGCCCCGCACACCAGCGCAGTGGCCTGCCGCTTGTCGGCGAACGCCCGTCCGCGACTGATGAAGATGAGCACGAACAGCCCGGCCAGCGCCGCGGCAGCGCCACTGCGGTTATGACCCGGCATCAGCGTGGCCCACACCGCGGCGGGCAGCGTCAGTCCCGCAGCCACACAAATCCCGGTCAACACGTTGTTCGCGCGCACGGCGGCGGCCGCGATCTGCGCCCCGCGAGGAGTGGTGTCCGGGCTCAGCTCCTCCTCGGCGGACTCGTCCACCGGCGACACCGCGTCAACCGGGAGTCCGGCGCTGCGGCGAAACAGGTCGCGGCCGGTGACCGACCCGAAGTAGGGCGGCCGGATCCGGGCCGCCCAGAGCGCGATCGTGGGGGCCAGGGTCAGCAGGAACAGCAGAATGACCAGGGTGCACATGCCCAGCCATTGGGCAGGAACCGGCCGCCACATCCGGGCGGCGGCGACTACCCCGCCCAACCCGCACAGGGTCACTATCGTCGCCGCCACATTGATGTGACGTCGGGTCATGACCGCCACCCCGCAGGTGAGCACCCCAGCCGCGAGGGCCGTGATGAAAAGATGCGCTGACCCGAGGGCGCCGGGAGCTCCGGCACCCAGGCTCACCGCAAGCAGCGGCACCGAAAGCCACGCGAACCCACCGACCAGGTCAGCGCGATGCGGCCACCACTGCGCCACAGCGCCCGCGCCACCTATGGCAAGTAGGCCGAGAACGCCCGTCACAACGCTAGGCGCGATCGAGCCGCCAGCAGTGCGGTTACGCACAGCCAATCCGATCACCGACGCAGAAATCATGGCCAGGATGGCCAGCGCCGTGTGAGCGGCCGTGTCGGCTGTTACGGGGTGGAACAGGTTCTTGCCGATTCGGGCAAGTCCGGTGGATAGGGACTCGTATTGCGGCTCGAACGAGTCGCCCTCGACTGCGCGCGCCAACACCAGCGTGGCGCCGTCCTCCACGCCTAGTTCATCGAGGGTTTTGGTGACGTCCAGCCGCACACCGTTGACCTTGTGCAGCTCGTAGCCGACTCCGGATTCCAACCCGGTCAGACCCTGGCGCTTGAGTTCATCATTGAGCAACTCAACGATGTTGTCGACGAACACCTCCACCGGCACCGATGCCGGATAGACTTGAGAGACAAGGTGTTCGCCGCATACCAGCGCAACTGCGCAACGCGCCGGGAATGCGACCTTCGCCATTACCGTGGCCTGTCGGCGTCCGGAACATATTTGTCCGCCAACGCCGCACTAATCTCGAACAGTCGCAGCCGTGTTTTCTTGTGCAATTCATGTTGCGTATCGATGATTCCGCCCTTGGCCAAATGCGGGTCGAAAGGCATGAACTCGACTGTCGCACCTGATTGCCCGAAACGCTCGGTTAGATAAGCGCGGGCATCGGAATCGTATTTATTGCGGCTGTCATTCAGAATCACCATGCTGCGCGACACTAATTCGTGATAACCCATCGCCCGCAGCAAATCGATAGATCGCGTCACCGGCAACGAAGTATCGGCGGTCAGCCCCGACACGAAGACCAGCGTGTCGCAAGCGTCGAATACCGCCTTCATCACCGGGTGTTCCAGGTCGTCGGAGGTGTCCACCACGATCACGTTGTGGGTGCGACGCAGCCGCGAAAGCACCCCGGTGAACATCGACGGCACCAGCGGCCGCGGTTGGTCGGATGCCCGGTTACCCGCCAGCACATCGAGACCTAAGCTGTTCTGCCCCAAATGTTCCCGGATGTCGGCATAGCCCTGGACATCGGTGTCGTTTAAAACGGCGGCGTAGTCGCCCGGCGGGGATTCGTCGATCCGCCCGGCCAGGGTTCCGAAACCGGGTGCTGCGTCGATGGCAACCACGTTCTCCGGTCGGCACTCACGAAACACCGCGCCGATGCACGCGGTCATCGTGGTCTTGCCGACGCCGCCCTTTCCGGAGACTACCCCGACGACGTACTGCTTGCGGATGTGTCGCCTTATCCGCCCTTGCAATTCGCGTAAATGGCGTTCGGCCGGCGATTCACCGAGATTTACGGTCTGGAACGACACGGCATATATGAACTTGCGCCAGCCTGATGCGGGTGGAATTTTGCGCGGTGCGACCATATCGGAGATGCGCAACGTTTCCGAAACGGAGTCCGGATGCTGAGGACGCGAACCCGCAGGTTGTCTCGGCGTTTGCCGGCCTTGCTCCGTCGAATTGGGCGGCGCGTTCCACGGATTTGTCACGATGCCGATGCTAGCATGCGCGCGATACCCATCACTTACACAACCTTTCGGTATGAATGCCATTCTTCATTCGCGGGAAGGCGCCGCATCATCCGGTTCACCGCAGTCGCGATGCTGGAGCTGGTGCCGGGTGCGATGATCATCCATCTCTTCCCGTCCGACACGAAATGCTCGCCGATGAGCCGGCCCTCCGGGGTGTCGGCGATGGTGACCACGCTCTGCTCTATGTGTTTGCGGGTGGGCTGACCGGAGTCGACGCCGGATTGGATGGCGACGATGAAGGCGCGCGCCGTCCGGCGCAGGTCTGCGGCCATCATCAGGATCTGGAGCTGGTCCCCGTCCAATCGCTCGCGGAGTAGTTGCTCGCGCAGCATTTCCTGACCATTTACGCCGTCCATCACCCTGTCGATGTCCACGGTCACCGGCTGCAGCGGCGCCGGCTCCAGCGTCCCGCACATCCGCTCGATCTGGGCGTTGAGGATGTCATTCGCCGCGGATTCGGTATTCGAGGTGCCGGCTCCACTAATGCGGACCAGGTCCTCCGATCGTTCTAAGGCAACCCACCAGTGCGCAAATCGGGCAAGCAATGCCCTGGCGGGCATATCACCACCGCCGGGCGTGGACACGTGGATCATCAGGGCGACGTCCCGGCGGGTGAGCACGGTCAGCCATTCCCGCACAGTGGCGTCGACCTGCCCCGCCTCGTCGATCACGCAGACATCTCGCAACTCGGCAGCGATCGGGTGCGCAAGCGCCATCTGTGGCGTCTCAACGCTGGGCAGAATCGGTCGTAAGCCCAGCTCCGGGGCCAGCACTTCAATACCGGTGAGTACCTGCAGCACCCACAGCCCGTCAATGGTCGTGGTCAACATGTTGATCCTCCAAGCCAAACCGCGGGGCGCACGACCGCGCGCGCCCCGCGGTCAGCGAGATGCGAGGCCTAGATGCTCAGCGATTGTCCAGCCGCTGTGTCGGTGGCGTTTGCGCCGTGGAATGAGGCCGTCACGGCGCCACTGTGCCGGGTAATGGTGTCGGCGATGTCGAACACCGCGTTGCACAGCCGGTTAAGGCTCTCGATGTAGGCGTTACCACCCAGACCCTGAAAACCTTCAGACACCAACGCGTTACCAGCGGTCAAAAGGTCATTTGCATGCTCGTGGAGCATCTGGGCCTGCACAGCCATGTTGTGGGAAAGCTCTTCTCCCATGCCGTAGTGGTACGAAATTGTCATCTGTAACTCCTTATGCGAGTGCGTCTCTGGGATTCAAGTTCGATCGAACGGCGCGAATTACATCTGCGACGACGGGGCTGCGCCAGGATGCACGCCAGCCAGGTGATGGGCCGAATCGGCCTGCTGGGCAAGGAATTGCGCTTTGGCATCGGCAAGGTGCTGGTGCAGTTCCATGTTGGCCGCGAGCGCCTGATTAAGGTCGGCTTCCACCTGGCCCGCAACAGCGTATGACGTCTGCGAAGCCTGGCCGTCCCATCCCACGTGCAGGATGTCGCCCGACTGGGTTAGGTATTGCTGACCGAGATTTTGTGCTTCTGCCAGAAGGTGGTCAGCCCGCTGGATCATGGCATCGATCGGTTCGAGCGATACCACCGTTTTCGACCCGGAACCCCCTGGTGCCACATCTACCATTTGCGTCTCCCTTTAATAATCTGGACCGGCCCCGAGGATGCGGAGCATTGCATGAAGTGTAGTGACTTCGCGGCAGCTGTCACTTCGGCTTTTGTCAATCCAAGCCATCGTCCGGAATCGGCCGCTGAGCAGCTGATTTGGCGACAGTCGGGGCGGATGGCCCGCACCGCGCCGGCTACTAGACATCCTGTTTGTCGCGCTCGACGACAATGCGCGCGTGCGTCACCTTGTCTTTGTCCGCGCTTCCGTTCTCCCGACCCAGCATCCCCGCGGTCGCTGGCGACATCGGAATTGCGCCGCCACCCGTCGGAGTTGTGATCGGGCCACGAAGATCGGCCGCATTGAGAACACCGCTCGGCCGAAGCCCGGTTGGCCGGCCGGCGGTCTCGGGCGAGAATGTGCTGGCGGGACGGGTAAAGCTGGTCAGCCCTGCACCTGGATATCCAGCCCCGATAGCGCCAGCCCCGCCGCCGAGGCTGCCGGCCGCTCCGCCGCCGGCCCCGACCGGTGCAGCCAGCTCGGCGGCGGCGGTTTCAACCGCGGCATTCGGCGACATCGGGGAGAAGCCGCCCATGAAGCTCTGCATCAAGCCGGACATGCCCTGGGTCCCGCTCTGCAGAGCCTGTGTTGGGGCGCTGCTCAGCTCCTGCAACGGTTGGGTGGCGCCCGACAGCAGGCCCTGCGCCGACCCCATGAGCGACTGCAGCGGATCGGTCATGCCGGCGGCCGGCGGTGCCGCCTGCCCGGCGGCGTCGCCGAGCCCGGAAGACGCTTGCAGTCCGGTGTCGGCCGCCGACTGAGTGACGGTCTCGACCGGGGCGGCCGGCGACATCCCCGCTGGCGTGATCGGCGGGGGCGTCGACACAATCGAGCTCGTCAGCGTGTTCAGCGCGGTACCATACGTCAGGCCGATGTTCATGTTCTGCGGGGTGAAGTTCCCCCAGTACATTTCTTCGTTCGCCACGATTGCCGGGGTATTGCAACCGCAGATATTGCTGGCGTACAACGCGGCCGTTTCGTCGCGGTTGGTCTGGCAGACGATCGCGGGTATCACCGCGGACCTGGCGACGGTATTAGCCTCCACCGCGGCCTGCCCGATCGCTACGTGTTTCAGGCAGTGCGCCGCCAGCGGCTCGAGCCCGAGAAAGTTGAGCTCGCTTCCTTTCATGCCGTATGCGGCACCGCCGACGCCCATCCACTGGCTGAGGGTGGCGCCGATGTTGGCCACCGACATTCCCATAGACAGCTCGTGTTGGATCGCCTCGGCAAGCCAAGCCGCGATATTGGCGACTATCGTTGACGGGTCGCTGGCCTCAAGGAGAGCAGCAACGCTTTCGGGTGGACCGAACCATAGTGGGTCGGGCATGTCGTCCCGTTAGAAGATGTTATCGACGCTTGTGGCGCTCATCAGTTCTTGCAGCACGTAGCTGATCGCGGAGAGGTTTTGCGCGCCCGCGTAGGCAGTCCGTTGCCCGACATGTGTCTGCGCCGCACCGAGGTAGCCCGCACCCGCAGAGTTCAGAGTGCCGGTGAAGGCGGCGTCGTCTGAGGTCAGCACCATCGGCTTTGTTGCGATGAGCGCCGCCGACCCTGCCGCAGTGCTGGCCTCCATCTCGCCGCTGATGACCATCTCCGTGACACCCGACAAAGCCGCGGCGGCCGGATCGACGTTCATAAACCCTGTCATCGTGTCTCCCAAGGTTGCTTCTGCGGACCGACTCCGCGGCGTGGTGTGAAGAGCAGTGGGTCAGTTTAGGCCTGGAGAGCCCGGTCCGACTGCTCTTCAATTAATTCACTAGCGGGAATAACTCCGCGGCCGACATTGGCTGCTCAATCCAGGCGTGCGCAGAGACCTCGGGAGGAAGTCCAGTGAGCTGGTCGTCGCCAACATTGGCCATGAAGCGTGGCTGCGGCGGGACCACCGCGGACCAGGCCTTGTTCCTCGGCGTGCTGGCTGTGCTGCTGGCAACGGGGTGGGTCGCCAGCCACTTCGTGGCGTTGATGCCGTTGATCAGTGATCGTCAACATCTCGGCGTGGCCACCCTCGATGCGATTTTCGGGATCTACGCGGTGGGACTGTTGCCAGGGCTACTCATCGGAGGGCGTGCATCGGACGCGCTTGGGCGCCGGCCTGTGGTGTGGATCGGGTCGGCAATTGCTCTCATGGGCACGCTGGTGATGCTGTTCTCGCAGCAATCCGACTCATTGCTGGTTGGGCGGTTGATCGTCGGGGTCGGTGTGGGTCTTGCAATGACCGCAGGCACCGCGTGGGCCTCCGATCTGAAAGGTCCCGCCGGCGCAGCCACTGCCGGAGCCGTGTTGATCGTCGGTTTCGCGATCGGCCCATTTGCTTCCGGGGTGATCGCCGCGGCCGGACAAGCCGGCGTTCGGGTGTCGTTCGAGATTGCCGCGGCGATTGTCGTGGTGGCGATCGTGATCGCGGTCATGGCGGCGCAGGGCGCTGACGAGACCGCGCCGGCAACAGCGCATGACTTGGAGCAGTCCACGCCAACGCGGCAGGGCGGTGCGTCGGCGTTGAGTTGGGCCATGCCACTGGCACCGTGGGTGTTCGCTTCGGCGACAATCGGTTTCATCACGATCCCTGCGCGTATGCACGTCGGGCTCGCGGCCTCCCTGGCCGTGGGCACGGCAGCGCTGATCGTCAACGGCGTTAGCGGGCTTATTCAAGTGGTCGCTCGCGCGCGTGACTGGGGTCCGCAAGCCGGTACCGTGGGCGCAGTGCTCGCTGCCCTCGGCTACGCGGGAACCGCGGCGGCGCCACCAACCATGCCGCTGGCGTTGGGTCTTCCGCTACTGGTGATCCTGGGGTGCGCGTCCGGCCTATGTCTACGCGAGGGCCTGATTGATTTGGAAGCCGCAGCGCCGCAACGGGTACGCGGTGCCCTCACCGGAGCGTTCTACACCGTGAGCTACGTCGGCTTCGGCCTACCGCTGTTGTTGACAGTAGCCGGATCCACAGCGGCTTCGGCAATTATTCTCGCTGTGATGACGGTGCTGGCATCTGCAACCGCGGTCAGTCGAACGGTACGGCTGCGACGAGACAGCCATCGCGGGAACTGATTCGGCGCTTCGCGTCAACCGATGTCCTCAACGTGTGAGCGGCTTCGTCTCAATAGGGCTTGACGCCTTCAGGTATCACATACTCGGAGATCGGCGCAGAGACACCGTTGACGGTTGTTCCGTTGTTGATGACGCTGTGCGCGGTTGTCAGCACGCTTTGGGGGAACCCGAAAGTCGGTTTGGTGAGTGCGTCCAGCCGGGCCAGCTCCTCGGCCGTGAGTTTCACGTCGACGGCGCCGACGTTGTCATCGAGCTGCGAGAGCCTGCGTGCCCCGATGATGACCGACGTCACGGCCGGCTGTGCCTGGACCCAGGCCAGGGCCACACTGGCGACCGTAGTCTCATGCGCTTTCGCGATGACCTCGAGTTCGTCGATGATCGCGTAGGTCTTCTCGTTGAGGAAAGCCTCGACGATCACGCCGCGATCGGGCTTGTTCTCCCCAGTACTGCGTCGGGTGTACTTGCCACTGAGCACACCGCTTTTCAGCGGTGACCACGGCGTGATTCCGAGGCCGAATTCGCTCGCCATGGGAACCAGCTCTTGTTCGATGGTGCGTTCCAGCAGCGAGTACTCGACTTGCAGCCCGATGAATGGCGACCATCCACGGAAACGAGCGATCAGGTTTGCCTCAACGATCTTCCACGCCGGGGTATCCGAAACACCGATGTAGCGCACCTTGCCGGCCTGAACGAGGTCGTCGAGTGCGGCCATAGTCTCCTCGATGGGGGTATTCGCGTCCCACATGTGCAGCCAGTACAGGTCGATGTAGTCAGTTTGCAAGCGCCGCAACGAATTTTCGCAGGCGCTGATCAGTGATTTACGCCCCGAGCCACCGGCGTTGGGATCACCCGGATACAGGTTGCCGCTGAATTTGGTCGCGATCACCAGGCGATCGCGTCGGGCGGCGTGCCGCCCGATGTGGTCGCCGATGATCTTCTCGGAGTGGCTCCTTGTGTAGAAGTTGGCGGTGTCGATGAAGTTGCCGCCGAGTTCGACGTATCGGTCGATGATCTGTTGGGACTCTTCCACACCGGTGCCCCAGCCGAGGTCTTCCCCGAACGTCATCGCTCCCAGACACAGCGGGCTGACGCGCAACCCGGATCGTCCGAGTGTCACGTAGTGATCCAGAGGCATAGTGGTCGCTTTCTGGTAGATTGTTCACTTATGAGTTTGTATACTTCTAAACTAGTTTATCTCTGAACTATCTGGCAAGCAAGTCGATGCCTGCAGCCGACGCGGCCAAGATCTGGTCGCTGAACTACCGGTTACTGCTGTCGGTGATCTCCAGCGTCGAGGCCGACATCGGCGCGTTGGGGCTCGACTGCAAGGAGCTGTTCCTGCTCGCGGAAGTCGGCGAGCATCCCTACCCTGCCGAGCTTGCAGCGATACTGAACATGCCCAAGGCGACGGTGACGGTTTACCTGAAACGGCTTGAGGGCGCCGGATTCATGCGCCGCGAGATCGACCCAGCCGATCTGCGGCGCCATCGCTTGCTGCTCACCCCGGCCGGACGTGACATAACCAGAGACGGCCTCGCGCTGCTATCAGGCGCATTCGACAAGCGCCTTGGCCGCCTCACCGCCGCACAGCAAAAAGACCTCAAGAGCCTGCTCGAAAAAATCCTCTGACGTCGGCGCTAGGACTTTGACTCGGCTCGCACTGCGTCGCCGGGTTGCTGCTGGCCGAGCAGCTCATCCTGACCGACCTCGGGAAGGTGCCGCTCGTGACCATTCCCACCGCGCTTCGCCGGCTTCTTCTTCGCCGGTTTCTCCGGCGCCTCGGCGGCCGTAGACTCCGTGGCGCCGTGGCCGTTGGATGTAAGCCCAACCGATGCGCCGACCATCTCGATCGCCTTCTCCGTGTACACGCGATAGCCGAAGTTCGGTTCGTAACCGTGGATTTCCTTGGTGTCCAGATCACGCATGAACTGCAAGATTTCGCGGCTGAACACTTGACCGGGCACCAGGACCGGGAAGCCCGGTGGATAGGGCGTGACGTAGGTCGCCGATACGATGTCGACTCCCGCGTCCAGCTTTTCGTCGATCTGCTCGCCGAACAGGTATTCGCAGTTGGTGTCGTCATACGACACTAGAACGCGCGACGGACATCACCTTCCGGCGTTGGCTCGCTTCCGCTGTGATCGAGAAACGCGGGGTGGAAGCCGCTGAAATCGGGCAGCGGCAACGACATTTCGGT
>NZ_JBKQTQ010000204.1:0-5696 GCF_052143115.1 Mycobacterium sp. | reverse complement strand
GAAGGCCCCAACGGGATGTGGGGCGCGCCGTACGAACCTGGCTACTGCGTCCTCGACGGAGTCCGGGCCGCACTGAGCTCGGAGCGCATCGGATTGTCAGCGTCGGCGCCCGTCGCGTTGTGGGGGTACTCCGGCGGCGGGCTCGCCACCGCCTGGGCTGCCGAAATATGCGCCGACTACGCACCCGAACTCGACATCGTCGGCGCCGTGCTCGGATCACCCATCGGCGACCTGGGCCACACCTTCCGCCGGCTCAACGGCAGCCTCCTGGCTGGTCTCCCCGCGTTGGTGATCGCCGCGCTGGCACACATCTACCCAGACTTGGGCCGAGTGATCCAGGAGCACACCAACGAAGAGGGACTCGCTCTGCTGCGCCAGCTGGAGACCATGACCACGGTGGGCGCGGTCATCCGGATGGCGAGAAAGGACGTGAGCGAGTACCTCGACCGGCCGCTGGACGAGATCCTGACGATGCCGGAGGTCCAGTACGTCTTCGACAGCATCAAACTCGGCGCTACGGCGCCGACACCGCCGGTATTGATCGTGCAGGCCGTACACGACTACCTCATCGATGTCGCCGACATCGACGCGCTGGCCGACGCCTATTCGGCCGGCGGAGCCGACGTCGCCTACCACCGGGACGCGTTCTGCGAGCACCTGCTGCTACACCCACTGTCCGCCCCGATGACGATGCGGTGGTTGCAGGACCGGTTCGCCGGCCGACCCCTGACCGATCACCTGATCAGAACGAAGTGGCCGACCATGTTCAGCCCGGCAACCTACCTCGGCATCGCCCGGCTGGCCGTGTTCGCGGCGAAGGTCATCACCGGCAGGACGGTCCACCGCCGTCCGCTGTGACTTATGACCTGGCGGAAGTTTCCGCGGTCCCCGGCGACGCGGTCACCGCGGTTGGCGGCTCAGGCGTAGCCGGATAGCCGCCAAGGTCGTCGACGGGCACCACATCCCAGGAAGGCGTCGTCGTGGTCACATGCACATGCTGCCACAGGCACGCGACAGCCACGTCCGATGCTCGGAATGCGAACAGTCCTCTTTGCGGGCGCCGCGTTCGCCCTTAGGGGTTCCGCGTACGGCTCCTCACCATGGAGGTGCCCGCAGCCCCGCTCGTCTCCCCCCTAAGCCCGCCGGGTGAAGGTGACGTGGAACATGTGTACCTGGGGGCCGAAGCGATTGAGGGTGCACCAATGACGACTCAGCAGGTCCGCGTCGACGGTGTTGATATCGCCTACACCGATACCGGTTCCGGTCGACATGAGGCCGACCTTGTCGGTCAGGACGCCGAAAGGAGACCGGCAGCTTCCTCCAGGTCCTTCAGCGCGGGCTCAATCGCGTCCGCTAGTCCGTCGATGTCATTGGCGATCTCCGGTGTGGTGACGAAGCCGAAATCCACGAATCCGTGGTAGCTCAAACAGGTGATGTTCAATGCCACCTCCAGCATCACCGGTCCGAGGGGTACGAGCCGCTCCACGACTGCGCCGGCCAAATAAACGGGGAAGTCGGGTCCGGGAACGTTGGAGATCACCATGTTGATAGGAGCGACGTGGCCACCGATGTGGCTGGCCGTGTAGGCCCTGGCGGCCAGCGCCAGCAAGCCAGGCGGCGTGGTCTCCGTCAGACCCATGATCTGATGTGCGGTAAGCGCTTTGGCCATCTCCTTGGCGCCCTGGGAATTGCCATAGATGGTTTTCATCCGCTCGGCGGGGTCGGCGACATTGGTGGCGAGGCTGACGGTCATGGAGCTGATCTGGTTAGCGATCTCTCTGCTCTCGCCATGAGTGGAGATCGGAACCTGGGCCACCAGCGGCTGATCGGGGAGCTCACCCCGGTCGAGCAGGTAACGGCGCATCGCCCCGGA
Organism: Mycobacterium sp.; assembly: GCF_052143115.1. Lineage (GTDB taxonomy): Bacteria > Actinomycetota > Actinomycetes > Mycobacteriales > Mycobacteriaceae > Mycobacterium. Next base: position 3,823 of record NZ_JBKQTQ010000204.1, on the reverse strand, counting down.
AACGAGCGCGAGCACCACGTCGTTGAGCTTCACGCCGAAGGCGCACTTGACTGCCTTCACCCGATCCAGTGGCACTCTGCTGCTGCTGATACGCCGCTGCGTCGAGATCTCGGCATTGAAACGCGTTGTCGGTGCCTCGAAGAATCGGGGAGGTTTGTTGGCCAACCCGCGCACGGCCAGCTGTTGAGACAGCGTTTGCTGAGCGATTCGCAAGAGGCGGTATGGCGTTCTCACCGCCACGTTGAACATGCCGCCCAGCGCCCGCAGCTCGAACGGGGGCATCCCTCGCGTCGATGATGGGCTGCCCTCGACGGCGGGTGGACGCGGTCGGGGGCTGATGTCGAGCATGATCTCGCTCAGACTGGAGCCAGACACACCGTCGACAAGGGCGTGATGCATCTTCGTCAGAATCGCGACACGTCCATGCTCCAGACCCTCGATGAACCACATCTCCCAGAGCGGCCTGTCCCGGTCGAGTGGGTAGGACATGAGACGGCCGGCCAGATCCTCGAGCTCGCGACGTCCTCCGGGCTCGGGCACCGCGACCTGCCGGATGTGATAGTCGATGTTGAGCTTGGCGTCCTCGACGAACCATGGCCTGTCGAGTCCCAGCGGCGCGCCTGCCACTCGGTAGTGCAGCGCCGGCATCTCCGGAAGGCGAGAAGCGACAAGGTCTTTGAGAACACGGAAGCAGAAACCCGGCGCGTCGGAAGGGTCTCAGATCGTCAGTCCGGCGCCGTGCATGTGCCAGGCGTGCGTTTCGGCGAACCAGAACGCCGCATCGACGCTCGACAGCCGCCTCATACCGACAGGGTAGAGCGGGCAGGTCACGCCAACGCGAAAATGCGTGAACTAGGGCGTACCTGATAAATGTGCGGCCCAGGCGATGACGGCGTGTGGACCAGGGCGGTAGACGATGGCGAGTTTGTCGTAGCGGGTGGCCAGTGCGCGCCATTGCTTGAGTTGGTTGCATCTGCGCTCGATGACGTTGCGGCGACGGTAGTCGGCGGTGTTGAGCGCGGCGGCCGTGTTGGGCAGCATTCCGGTACTGCCCGGCCACGGCTACCTGGACTTGTGTTGCCGTCGTCGAGGATGACGCGGGCCGTGTCTTGCTGGCACGTCGGCCAGAGGTTGCCACCCGTGGCCATGACGTTCGATCGCTACGGCCATGGTGTCGTCGGCTTTGAGGACGAGGCGCTGGTTCGTACGGTCGGCGGTTGTTGTAGCACTCTTACGAGGTGGCCTGCCGGATGTAGTCCCCGATTTGGCGCAGCGAGCGGGTGGCCTCCGGCACGACCGGCGCGCACAGCTGGAAGACGTGCATCTGGCCGGGCCAGTCCTGAGCTCCGCCGGCACTCCCGCGGCGGCCAGCCGCCTGGCCGCCAGCCGGGCGTCGTAGAGCAGCACCTCCGAACCCGAGACGTGGATCAGCGTGCGCGGCAGGCTTGAGGGTGACGGGACCGGTGAGGAGTTTCGGGTCGATGTTGGCGAGCGCATAGGAAATCGCTTCGTCCATGCTCATCGCCGCCCCGGCGGTGCGAAGCTTGCTCGGCGCTGGTCGCCGAGCGCGGCGGCGACCAGGTCACCCGTCTCACGCAGGGCGGTGAGAACAAAGTTGGCGGCGGGATCGGCGGGCGCGTCGAACCATCTGGACGAGCTCGCGCGCGGATTTGACGCATTCCTCGAGGCGGTTCCGCGGCCCGACATGCAACGCATCCTCGTGCTCGACGGCCCCGCCGTGCTCGGACCGGCCCGCTAGACCGAACTCGACGAGCGCTACGCGTTCGTAGTCATCGTCGCCGCGCTGCGCGCCGCCAACGAGGAGGGCACCCTTCGGGTCGAGGACCCCGAAATCGTCACCAGGCGTCTGCTGGGCGCGCTCAGGCGAGGCGCGACGTTGGTGGCGACCTCCCCGAACCCGGTCGACACCTGCCACGCCGTCTTACGCTCGATACGTGCGTTGCTGCGGGGCTACGCTGCGACTCGTCCGGGTAGTAAGGCGGTCCAATGAACCTGGTAGCCAAGGCTGTCGACAAGATCGCCAATCCACCGCGGGTGTCGAATCCCGATCGGCTGCGCGCCGCGGTGTCCGGCAAGACCGTGCTGGTGACCGGTGCCTCCTACGGACTCGGCGAGGCCACCGCGCGCAAGCTCGGGGCGGCCGGGGCGACCGTGCTGCTGGTCGCCCGCTCTGCGGACAGGCTGGCAGCCCTCGCGGCGTCGATCAACGCGGGCGGCGGCCGCGCAGCCGGGTACCCGGCCGATCTGACCGACGAGACAGCGGTCGCCGCGCTGGCGGAGCGGCTCACCGAAAACCACGGCCCGATGGACGTCGTCGTCAGCAACGCCGGCAAGTCCATCCGGCGGTCGCTGCATCTGCAGTACGACCGGCCGCAGGATTTCGAGCGCACGATCGGCGTCAACTACCTGGGCCCGGTCCGGTTGCTGCTCGGGCTGCTTCCCGCGATGAGGCGCCGCGGCAGCGGGCACATCGTGAGCATTTCGACGATCGGTGTGCGCACCACACCAGGCCCGCGCTGGGGCGCCTACCTGGCGTCCAAGAGCGCGTTCGATGTGTGGTTGCGCAGCGTCGCACCGGAGCTGCGACGGCGTGCATGTCACCTCGGTGTACATGACGTTGATGCACACCCCCATGAGCGCACCCACGCCGATCCTGCGCAGAATGCCGGGCCTGTCTGCGGAGCAGGCCGCCGACATCGTCGCGAAGGCGATCATCGAACGGCCCGGCAGCGTGCAGCCGTTGTGGGTGTGGCCGGTCGAAATCAGCTCGATGCTGCTGCCCAGGGCGCTGGAGGTCGGGATGGGGCTGATGTATCGGTTCACCACCGATTCCCCAAGCGCTCTGGGGATTCGGCGATGACGGCCGCGAACATCGTGACCAGCGCGGCCCGGGTGGTGCTGCGATCGGGATTGTTTGCGCCCGCTGGGCCGCTGACGATGTTCCGCATCGTGCGCGAGGTGGTTCGAGGCAGTGCGAACCTGGCTACCGTGCTGGCGATCGCGGCGGTTCGCTGGTCGGACCGGACCGCGGTGATCGACGATGACGGCGCGCTGAGCTACGGCGAGCTGCAGTCCCGCACCGAATCCGTGGCGGCCGCGCTGGTTTACCGCCACGGCGTCGGACCCGGGATCTCGGTCGGCATCCTGTGCCGCAACGGGCGCGCCTTCATGCAGGCGATGTTCGCGGCGGCGTCGGTCGGTGCCGACGTGGTGTTGCTCAACACCGAGTTCCAAACCGACGCGCTGGCGACCGCGTTGGGCGCGCACCGGATCCAGACCGTGCTTTGTGACGACGAATTCGCCGATCGGGTGCGCGCGGCAGACGAGGCGGTCGCCGTCGTCGATCTCGCGGCGCTCGAGATCGATGGGCGCGAGCCACGGCCGAAGGCCGGGCCGCGCGGACGGATCGTGCTCCTGACGTCCGGCACGACGGGCACACCCAAGGGTGTGCCGCGCACACCCAGTATCACCCCGGCGCTCGGTGTTGGAGTCGTGTTCCTCGATCGCATCGGGCTGCGCGCTGGAAGCCGAATTGTCGTACCGGTGCCCATGTTTCACGCGTTCGGGTTCGGGATGGTGTTGCTCACGGTGATACTCGGCGGCACGCTGCTGACAAGACGCCGGTTCGACGCCGAAGCAACGCTCGCCCAGGTGTCGTTGCATCGCGCGCACGTGCTCGCCGCGGTCCCGGTCATGCTCGCCCGGATTCTCGACCTTCCGGACGAGGTGCGGGCGCGAAACCCGGTTGCGTCGCTGCGCGTGGTGATCACCGCCGGGGCACGCCTGGACCCGAGCCTGGCGC
>NZ_JBKQTQ010000203.1:0-26776 GCF_052143115.1 Mycobacterium sp. | reverse complement strand
GCGGTCAGCCAGCTCGAAGCACTCGGCTACACCGTCACCCTCACACCGCTGGCCGACACCGCCAGACAACCAGCCTGCGGTTGACCAGTGGTCACCAACTCGGGGTCACCCTAATTTTCGTATCAGTTTGCTGGCGAACGCTCGCCGAATGCTTGGTTTGGGTATGGCGTTTGGGTACAACCGCCAAAATGGCACCTACCAGAGGGCGAAGATGACCTCTGACCTGCGTCGGGCTGACAGGATTTGAACCTGCGACCACTTGACCCCCAGCTATGAAAGTGGGGTGCACACATGTGCTCTGGTGTCCGCTGGTGTAGCACTCCCCTGCAGTTCAGAGGCAATTTTGGATGCCTGCGGACGTCGGCGAACATTGACGGATAATCGGCCCGTATTTGGCTGGTTGGCGTACCGGTTGGCGTACGTACCGGTATGGGGTATGGCGTCCTTAGTAATGCCTGACCACGCATGTTGGCACCAGCGAGTTGGTCGAGGGTCCGTAGGGCGGGCTGGATAATCACCTTCTGCGCATTCTTCGGCCGCCCGCGTACTGATCAGCCACCCGAAGCAGCGGGATGTGGCTGTGATCGATCTTGTGCAGAGCGGCATTGCGTTCCTCCTGCTCTGCCTGAATCTCAGCGATGTGCGATTGCAGCTCGCGCCGCTGGGCTTCGCGCACGGTAGTGCGACGTTTCCCCAAATGCGCGAACTTCTGCCGCGTCTGTTCGATCGTCAGGATGCGCCAGATGTATCCGCACTCGCAGTCCCAGCGCTCCGGATTCTCCTTCGTCGGCGTGGGATGTGGGCGATCCCCTAGGGCTGTGATGTGCCTTCTATGGGTTGTGATGTGTTTTCGCGCGGCTGTGGGGTTGGCGCGTACCGCTGCTGCCTCGAGTCGGCGCGCCGCCGCAGGAAGCGCCATAGCTCGTCGGCGCCCCACACGATGAATGGGTACGGCAGAAGAATCAACAGGTCAGCAGCCGGCAACGCGGCGGTGCCCAGCAGGGCTTGCAGTGGTGGGGTGTAGACGAATACGGCCGCCAGTACGATTTCGGCGACGATGCCTGCCAGGAGGAAACGGTTACTGAAGACACCCACCGACCACAGCGACGCCCGCTGGGTGCGCACCGCGAACGCGGTGCCGATTTGCCCGGCGATCATGCCCAGGAATGTCATTGTGGTCGCCTGCTGATAGGCATGGTGAAGCGGCGCTCCGGCGCCTACTGGGGCGCCGGGATGCCAGCCAGCCTTCAGTAGCAGGTAGAAGAATCCGGCCATTTGCAGGGCGGCAACGATCGCGCCGAGGAAAAGCCACGCCCGCACGAGCATCGGGCCACGGATGACGCCTTCGTTGCGCGGGCGTGGCGGGCGGGCCATGATGCCCGGTTCGGCGGGTTCGCGGCTTAGCGACAGCGCCGGCAAGGTTTCGCTCCCCACATCGAAGGCCAGCAATTGCAAGATCGTCAACGGCAACGGGATCAGCCCGCCGCCGAGCGCAAATACCAGGAACGGCACGGTTTCTGGCGTGGCGTGGGCGAAGATGTAGATGATGAATTTGCGAACGTTGTCGTAGATGCGCCGACCGGCGTGAACCGCGGTGACGATGGTGGAAAAATTGTCGTCGGTAAGGACCATGGTGGCGGCTTCGCGGGCGACATCGGTGCCTGACTTGCCCATCGCGATGCCGATGTCGGCGCGGCGCAGGGCGGGAGCGTCGTTGACGCCGTCCCCGGTCATTGCGACCACATGCCCCTCGCTGCGCAGTGCTTCGGCGATGTGCAGTTTGGCTTCCGGGGAGGCGCGGGCGAAGATCACCTCGGGCTGCTCGCGCATGAGCGCAGCGAGCTGTTTCTCGCTGAGCTGATCGAACTGTGCGCCGGTGACGACGGTCGGGTGCGCGCCGGTGATGCCGACACGTTCGGCGATGGCGGCGGCGGTCAGCGGGTGATCGCCGGTGATCACGATGATGCGGATACCGGCGGTGTGGGATTTGGCGACCGCGTCGGCGACGTCCGGGCGTGGCGGGTCGAGCATGGCGATCAAACCGGTGAAGCACAGGTCCTGTTCGGCGTCGACTCGACGGTGTGGCGGGCGCTTGTCCGTGGGTAGCTGCCGTTCGGCGAAGGCGAGCACACGCAACCCCTCTGCGGCAAAGGAATTCACGGCTGCCTCGATGCGCTGGCGTTGCGGTTGGTCGAGTGGCACCGGGTGGCCGTCGGTGTCCAGAATGTGGGTGCAGCGCGCCAACACTGCCTCGGGTGCGCCTTTGGTGTGGACAGCGGGCGGCCCGTCGGCGGCCTGGTCGATGGTCGACATCATTTTCAGTTCCGGGTCGAAGTGGAACTGCCAGCGTCGGTGCGCTTCTCGCTGTCCGGTATTCGTGTCGGCGCCCAGCGTGCGCGCCGCGGTCAACAACGCGATCTCGGTGGGGTCGCCGGCTGGGCCCGCGCTGTCATCGAGGCGGGCGTTATTGCAGCTGGCGGCGATGCAGGCCAGCGACCCAAGCGGCGGAGACGACGGCGACCGCGAGGGGTCCCCCTCAGTGCCGGGGTTGTCGGAGTCGAGGTCGATCCGACCCGCGGTCGTCCACGCCGCCGTGGGAGTCATCCGGTTCTGGGTGAGCGTGCCGGTCTTGTCCGTGCAGATAACGTCGGTCGAGCCCAAGGTCTCGACCGCGGACAGTCGTTTGACCAGCGCGCCGCGACCCGCCAACTCCCGCACCGCGACCGCCAGCGCCAAAGTGATGACCGGAAGCAAACCCTCGGGCACCATGCCCGCCAACAAGCCGGCGGCGAACACCATCGAGTTGATCAGCGTCAGGTGGGCCGCGAGCATAGCGAGCGGGATGAACGACAGCGCCAGCATCACCGAGACCGCGGCGATCAGCCAGGCCACCCGCCGAACCTGCCGTTCCAGCGGGCTGGGATCTGGTTTCACCCCTTCGGACAGCGCCGCGATGCGACCGATCTCCGTGGCCATCCCGGTGGCGAACGCGACCCCGCGGGCTTCTCCACCCGTGCAACCCGTTCCACTGAATACCAGCTCGTGCGCACGCAACAAAGGCACATTCACGTCCAGCATCGCCGCCGACCGCAGCGTCGGCACCGATTCGCCCGTCAACGCCGACATGTCGACTTCGATCGCCCCGGCCAGCAGCCGGATATCAGCGGCGATGCGGTCGCCCTCCTCAATGACAACAATGTCACCCGGCACCAACTGCGTCGCGTCGATTTCCACCACGGCGCCGTCGCGCTCGACCTTGGCCCCTTGCGGCAAGTACTTGGCCAGTGCTTCGACCGCCTTCCCCGCCTGCACTTCCTGCACGAACGAGAAACCGGCATTCAACACGATGATCAACACCACCGCCGCCGCGACCACATGCGAGCCGACGATTATCAGCAGCCCGGCCGCCAGCCAAAGCAACAACGCCAACGGGTGGGTCAACTGACGCGCCAACTGCTTCGGCCACTGCCGCCCGCCCCGCCGCTGCAACGTGTTGGGACCGTACTGCAGCAGGCGCCGTTGCGCCTCGGTGCTCGACAGCCCCGCCCGGCCCGTGCGCAGATCACGCAACAGTCGGTCCGCTGCCTCCTCCGGATCAAGTACGGTCGGCGAATCGCCTTCCCCACCCGCGCCACTCACATGACTCCTATGGGTCCTGATATGGCTCATTCGCGTCGGCAACGCGGCAGGTTGTCCTCCGACGGTCGGCGATTGCTGATCAGGCACCGATCGGCCTCCCAGCCTGAACTGATGTGAACGGTGCTCATGCCTACCCGAGCACGACTTCGCCGACCATATTCAGCGCCATCGCACGATAGGGAGAGCTAGCAAACCAGCGAAGTGAACAACGGATGAACGGTGGTAGAGAGGCGGTGGCCCAAGGGGTAATGGAAACACTCATGCCGCGGGCCTGCCGTGGCGTTGGCCGCCAGCGCGGACCCAGCCCTCGCGGCTCGCGCAGCCCTCGCATACAAAGACGCCTTATGCGCCTTCACCATCGCCACGATGCCCGGAGACAACGGCACACTGCGCCGTGAGCGCTCCGTCTTCGGCGTAGACGTCACCAACCCCTTCCCCACCCGGGGGCAGCGGTCGGCCCGTAGAAGGACTGCGGCTTGCGTTGGCCGGTGTCGGGGTCGACGAAGGTGATCCCCGCCTCCCAGGTGCCATTCGCGCGCTGGTAGACGTTGCCCTCGCCGTTGGCACGCTTCCCCATGAGCCGCAGAGTACGCCGCTGGTTGGCGTACGGCGTGCTATTGAAACAGAAAAGGCGGCTCCGAATCTCTCCGAAACCACCTCTGAACTGCAACTTCTCTGGTCGGGCTGACAGGATTTGAACCTGCGACCACTTGACCCCCAGTCAAGTGCGCTACCAAACTGCGCCACAGCCCGGTGCCGGCGGCCTCACCGGCAGCAGGTCGAAAGCCTACCGCAGACGGCGAAGCTCGCCCCAACCCCAGGCGGGCAGCGACACCTCAGGCCGTTATTGGCTCGCTGAGCTTGACCAGCATCTTGCCGATGTTGGCCCCGGTGAACAGTCCGTTGAGTGCGTCGACGCACGACTCGATGCCCTCAAAGATGGTCTGGCGGTGCTTGATTCGGCCCTCGTGCTCCCACTCGCGGAGCGCCGCGAAGGCTTCGTCGAAGCGGCCCCACTGATCGAGTGCATTGAATCCCTGCATGGTCGCCGTTTTGGACAGCAGGTTCACGTAGTTGGCGGGCCCGGGGTGCTCGCCGGTCAAGTAGCTCGAGATCACACCGCAGAGCACCACCCGCGCGTTCATCGCCCGTCGGCCCAGCACCGCGTCGAGAATCGGCCCACCGACGTTGTCGTAGTAGACGTTGACCCGCTTGGGGCAGTGCTCTTTGAGCGCCGCCTGCAGGTCGTCGTTTTTGTAGTCGATGCACGCGTCGAACCCGAAGTCCTCGACCACCGCCCGGCACTTCTCCGGCCCGCCGGCAATGCCCACCACGCGGGCGCCGGCGATCTTGGCGATCTGCCCGGCCACCGACCCCGTCGCGCCCGCGGCGGCCGAAACCACCACCGTGTCCCCGGCCTGAGGCCGACCGACGTCGGTCATCCCGATGTAGGCGGTTGCGCCCGTCGGGCCGTACACCGACATGATGGCCAGCTGATCGCTCTCACCGGGAATCGGTGTGCTGAACACGTCGTCGCGTACGATGACGTACTCCTGAAAGCCGGTCAGGGTGGTGATGACGTCGCCAACGGCGTACGCGTCACAGCGCGACGACACGACCTCGCCGATCCCGGCCGCCCGGATGACCTCGCCCAGCTGTACCGGCGGGAGGTAGCCCGGCTGGTCGTTGAGCCAGGTCCGGACCGCGGCGTCAAGGCCCACATAGGTGGTGCGGAGCAATGCCTCCCCTTCGGCGGGCTCGGGTGCGGGCGCGGCGACCAGCTCGGTGTCACCGGGCTGGACCAGGCCGACGGGACGGTGACGCAGGACGATCTGGCGGTTCGTCAACTCGGGCACGATGCCGAAACTACCGAAGCGAGATCCGCGTGTGGGAGCATCTGTGGATGAAGCCGGAAGATGACCCGGAAGCCCGAATCCGGGAGCTTGAGCGCCCATTGGCTGAGACGGCACGTGCGTCCGAGATGGGAAATAACCAGACGCCCGGCGCTTACCCGTATCAGCCCGGCACACCGGCTCTGCCGCCACCGCCACCGTCGAGTTACGGCGGCACCTTCCGCCCGACAATCCCGACATTGCCCTCGCGCGCGCGGCTGTTGTGGGTTCTGTTGCCCTTCTTCGTGATTGGCCTGGTGTCCTTTATCTCGTACAACACCCAACGACATTCACAGGGCGGAATGGTGATCCTCTCGCCGACCCCCAATACCCCCAGCGTCTCCGCGAGTAGTGCAGCCCCGGCGCCGTCCCCCAGCGCGGCGCAGACGCCTTCCCCTGCACCTTCGATGTCGCCGAGTGCAGCGCCCACAGCGCCGGCCGGTGCCAATCTGACCATCTCCGGCATCAAAGAGAACCGGACGGTCGCCTGCAACCAGAGCGCCATCAACATCAGCGGCATCTCCAACAAGATCGTGATCACCGGCCACTGCACAAGCCTCAATGTGTCGGGCGTCCAGAACATAATCACGGTGGACGCCGTCGACACCATCGAAGCCTCCGGCTTCAACAACCAGATCACCTATCACACCGGTTCGCCGAGCATCGACAAGTCCGGCGACGGGAACGTCGTCCAACAGGGCTGAGCTGCTACACGGTCAACAGCCGGTAGAGCCCGATGAGACCGACGACGACGATCGCCGCGCGCAGCGTATTCGGCGACAGTCGACGACCGTAGCGCGCGCCTAGCCACCCACCAACCAGTGAGCTGACGGCGATGAGGCCCGCCACCGGCCAACTGATCCGGTGGAATGCTACGAATGTATAGGCAAGCGCCGCAACAACGTTCACGAGCAAAGTCAGCAAATTCTTCGCCGCGTTCATCCGCTGCATCGATTCGGGCAGCAGTGCGCCCATCACGCCGACCAGCAGAATGCCTTGCGCCGCCGTGAAATAGCCACCGTAGACGCCGATCGCAAAGGTGCTCGAGACCAATACGGCCATCCGGCCTGCTGATATGTCTTCGGCAGAGCGGCCTGCTTTTTCAGCCCGGTCCTGCGCCCACCTTTGGATCCGCGGACCGATCACCACCATGATCAGGGCCACGCTCAGCAGCACCGGCACTATCGCGGTAAACGTTTTCTCCGGCAAATGCAGCAGCAGCCAGGCACCCGCGACGGCGCCGAAAACCGACGCGGGAATCTGCCAGCGCAGCCGGTCCCACTGACCGTGCAGCTCACGCCGGTAGCCCCAGGTGCTCGAGACGTTTCCCGCAACCAGGCCCACAGCGTTGGACATGGTCGACGTCACTGGCGGATAACCCATCGCGACAAGTGTCGGGAACGTGACCAAGGTGCCTGACCCGACGACGGCGTTGATCGAGCCCGCGCCCAAGCCGGCGAGCAGGATCAACAGCGCGTGTGAAAAGGCCACTGAAAAGAGGCTATCCGGCGCGATTTCGGCAGAAATATGAGTTTTCCCACTGCACGCGGCGCCGAACTCAGCGGGACTTGGGTTTCCGCTTCTCGCGCACCCGCACGTTGATCCGGACCGGGCTGCCCTCGAAGCCAAAGGTCTCGCGCAGCCGTCGCTCCAGGAACCGTCGATAGCCCGCCTCCAGGAAGCCGGTGGTGAACAGCACGAACGTCGGCGGACGGGCGGTGGCCTGAGTGGCGAACAGAATCCGCGGCTGCCGGCCGCCGCGCACTGGCGGCGGTGTAGCGGCCACCACTTCCTTGATCCAGGTGTTGAGCCGACCGGTGCCGATCCGGGTATCCCACGACGCCAGTGCGATCTCCAAGGCCGGCACCAGCTTCTGCACGGCCCGCCCCGTCTGCGCCGAAATGTTGACCCGCTGGGCCCAGCGGACCTGCACGAGTTCGCGGTCGATCTCGTCGTCCAGCTGGTAACGACGCTCCTCGTCGACCAGGTCCCACTTGTTGAACGCCAACACCAGCGCGCGCCCGGCCTCGATCACCATCGACAGCACCCGCTGGTCTTGTTCGGTCAGCGGTTGCGAACCGTCGATCAGCACGATCACGACTTCGGCGGCGTCAATCGCGCCGTGTGTGCGCACCGAGGCGTAATACTCGTGCCCGCTGGCCTGGCCGACCTTGCGGCGCAGTCCAGCGGTGTCGACGAAACGCCAGACCTTGCCGTCCATCTCGATCAGCGAATCCACCGGGTCGACCGTGGTGCCCGCGACTTCGTGCACCACCGAGCGCTGATCGCCGGCCAACCGGTTCAGCAGTGAGCTCTTTCCGACATTCGGCTTGCCCACCAGCGCCACCCGCCGCGGACCACCCTCGGTCGACGTCGACTCCGCCACCTCCGGCAGAGCACCAACGACCGCGTCGAGCAGATCGCCCACGCCGCGACCGTGCATTGCGCTGATCGCGTAGGGCTCACCGAGCCCCAGCGACCACAGTGCAGCCGCATCAGATTCGTTTTTCTCGCTGTCAACTTTGTTGGCGGCCAGGAAGACTGGCTTGCCAGAACGACGCAGGATACGTGCGGCCGCCTCGTCACCGGCGGTCGCACCGACCACCGCGTCGACTACCAGGATCACCGCGTCGGCGGTGCGCATCGCCACCGCCGCCTGCTCGGCCACCAGCTGCTGCAAACCTTTGGCGTCGGGTTCCCATCCCCCGGTGTCCTGCACAGTGAACCGGCGTCCGGTCCACAGGGCGTCGTAGGAGACCCGGTCGCGGGTCACGCCGGGCACATCCTGCACCACCGCCTCGCGCCGGCCGAGGATCCGGTTGACCAGCGTCGACTTGCCGACATTCGGCCGGCCCACCACCGCCACCACCGGCGGCGGCCCCGCGGCATCGTCTTCCAGAGGCTCAGCTAATTCAGCTGATTCCCAATCGCTTTCGTCGACCCAGGTGCCGTCTTGGCTCACCTAACCGCCTCGCTTCGTTGCTTGACCAGCTGCAGCAGGTGAGCGATCACCTCGGATTCGGTCATCGCGCTGGTGTCGACAATCAGCGCATCCGAAGCAGCGCGCAGCGGCGATACTGCTCGCGTCGAGTCCAGATGATCGCGGCGGCGCACATCGACCAACACACCGTCGTAGTCGTCGGGCAACCCGGCGGCGACATTCTGATCATTGCGGCGCCGCGCCCGAGTTTCCGGCGACGCGGTCAGGAAGAACTTGACGTCGGCGTCGGGCAGGACGACGGTCCCGATATCGCGGCCCTCCACCACCACGCTGCCCTGGCCGTCAGCCAGCGTGCGTTGCAGTCCGACAAGCCGGGTACGTACGGTGGGAACCGACGACACCGCTGACACCGCCTGAGTGACCTCGTCACCGCGGATCTCCGACGAAACATCCTCTCCGTCAAGGTAAGAGCGATCTTCGTCGGGGTCGAAGCCCACTGACAACTTGACGGTCGACGAGGCGGCCCCGACGGCCGCCTGATCGGCCGGGTCGATCCCGGCCCGCAGCACCGCGAGCGTGACGATGCGGTACATCGCGCCGGTGTCCAGGTAGCGGGCCTGCAGGGCGTGCGCTAATCCCCTTGATACCGAGGACTTTCCGGTGCCCGCCGGGCCGTCGACGGCGACGACGACTCCGCGCAGTGCCGGATGGTTCGCTTCACTCCCGTCACTCGCTCCGCTCGTTCCGCTCACAGGCCAACCGCTTTGTAGAGGTCCCCGATCTCGTTGCCGCGCAGGGCGCGGATGCTGCCTGGACGCTGGTCCCCCAGCGACACCGTGCCGATGTCGGTACGGACCAATGCCTGCACCGGGAATCCGGCGGCCGAGAACAGCCGGCGCACAATGCGTTTGCGTCCCTCGTGAAGGGTGACCCGGACCAGCGTCTTACCGGGAATGGCGTCCACCACTGCGAAATCGTCGACCACAGCGGGCCCGTCGTCCAACGCGATTCCGGCCCGCAGCTTTTTGCCAAGCCCGCGTGGTACCGAGCCGGCCACCGTCGCCAGATACGTCTTGGGCACCTCGTAGGAGGGATGCATGAGGCGATGCGCCAGCTCGCCGTCATTGGTCAACAGGATCAGCCCCTCGGTGTCGGCGTCCAGCCGTCCGACATGAAAGAGCTTCTGGTTGCCGCGCACTCGATGCTCCACCAGGTCGCCGATGCACGGCCGACCACGGTCGTCCGCCATAGTCGATTGCATGCCGCGCGGCTTGTTGAGCGCCAGATACACCAGCGAGTCGTCCAGGATCACCCGTGCGCCGTCGACGCGGATCACCGACACGTCGGGATCGACCCTGGTGCCCAGCTCGGTCACCAGCTGCCCGTCCACCGAGACACGGCCATCGATGATCATCTTCTCGGCGAGCCGCCGGGACGCAATCCCGGCCTGCGACAAGACTTTCTGCAGGCGAATTCCACGGGGCTCGCCGGTTTCCGTCATCAGTCCTGGTCCACGTCTAACGACAGTGGCTGGTCGCCAGACACCGGGCCGCCGGAGAGTTTGACGAAACGTGGCTCAGCGTGCAAGGATTCGCTCAGATCGTCGATCATGTCGACATCGGGAAGCAGCGGCGCGATGTCAGGCAAGTCGGCCAGCGACGACAGCCCAAGCCGTTCCAAGAACAGCTCGGTGCTTGCGAATGTCACCGCGCCGGTGTCGGGGTCAGTGCCGGCTTCGGTGATCAGCCCACGTGCCAGCAGCGTTCGCATGACGGCGTCGACGTTCACTCCGCGGACCGCGCTGACCCGCGCCCGCGTCACCGGCTGGCGGTAGGCCACCACGGCCAACGTCTCCAGCGCCGCTCGAGTCAGCTTCGATCGTGACCCGTCCAGCAGCAGCCGTTCGACATAAGGCGCGAACCGCGCGCGGGTGTACATCCGCCATCCGCCGCCGGCCTCCCGCAGGTCGATACCGCTGTCGCGTTCCGTGAGTGCATCCGCCATCAGTCGCAGCTTGGCGGCGACTCGATAAGCCGGCTGCTCGGTGGCCGCGGCCAGCGCCTCGACCGTCACCGGAGTGTCGACGACCAGCAGCAGCGCCTCGAGAACCGCGCCCAGTTCGGCGTCGTCGAGCTCCGGCGGTGTCGCGACGTCGATACCCAGTCCGGCGTCGTCGAGCGCCTCAGCCGTCGCTGCGTCGATGCCCAGGTCGGGATCGGGCGCGTCAGTCATAGCGCCGCTCCTCCTCATCGCGTCGCTCTGGATCGTCGCCGGCTGAGATCATGCGCCGCTCCTCAGCATCGCTTCGCTCTGCATCGTCGCCGGCTGAGATCATGCGCCGCTCCTCAGCATCGCTTCGCTCTGCATCGTCGCCGGTGCGGGTCATAAATGGTCTCGCACTTCTTGAGCTTGCAGCGATTCCGCCCTCAACAACGCTTCTGTGGTCGGCCGTTCTCCGGTCCACGAAATCTGGAGCACACCAAGCGGTTCTGCCTGATCGAATGCTACCGCCCGTGACCGATAGAGTTCGAGCAGCGCCAGGAACCGGCCGACGATCTGGATCGGCACCTGACAGTCGGCGACCAACTCCGAGAACGACGCCCATTGACCGATGCCGCGCGTTTCCAGCAACGACAGTAGCTGTTCGGCCTGTTCAGGCACCGACACCATCAGCTCGTGCAAGTGTTCGGTGGCGACCGTCGGTACTGGCCGCGGGGTGAATGCAATCGCGGCGATCTGGGCGAATCGCTGGGCGTCGACGCCCAGCATCACCTCCGGCAGCAGGTCCTCGTACCGGTCCTCCAGCGACACCGCGCGCGGATAGCTGCGCAGCGCAGCGGCTTCCAGCTCGGCGAACATCTGCGCGACGTGCTTGAACGCCCGATACTGCAGCAGCCGGGCGAACAGCAAGTCGCGGACCTCCAGCAGCGCCAGGTCCTCATCGTCGTCCACCTGCCCCGACGGCAGCAGCCGGGCTGCCTTGAGATCGAGCAGGGTCGCGGCGACGACCAGGAACGCGGTGGTCTCCTCGAGCTCCAGCTCGGGACCGACCGCGCGGGTGTAGGCGATGAATTCATCGGTGACCTGATGCAACGCCACCTCGGTGACGTCGAGCCGGTGGGCGAAGATCAGCTGCAGCAGGAGGTCGAACGGTCCCTCAAAGTTGGTCAGCCTGACCTGGAAGCCATTCTGGGACGATGCCTCGCAGGTCACTCCGCCGTTCACGCGCCGAACCGGTCGATCACCTCGCGGGCCAACGAGCGGTACGCTGCCGCGCCGCCTGATCTCGGTGCCCACGTGGTGATCGGTTCACCGGCGACGCTGGTTTCCGGGAAGCGGACAGTACGGGTGATGACGGTGTCGAACACCAAGTCGCCGAAGCGCTCCAGAACACGGGCCATGACCTCGCGGGAGTTTACGGTTCTCGGGTCGTAGCGGGTGATCAAGATGCCGCTGATCTCCAGCTTCGAGTTGAGCCGGTCTCGCACCTTTTCGACGGTATCGGTGAGCAGCGCCAGACCGCGCAGCGAGAAGTACTCGCATTCGGTCGGGATGATGACCCCGTCGGAGGCGGCCAGACCGTTGACAGTGAGCAGACCGAGCGACGGCTGGCAGTCAATCAGCACGTAGTCGTAGCGGTCCAGTACCGGATGCAGTGCACGGGCCAGCGTCTGCTCGCGGCCCACCTCATTGACCAGCTGGATCTCCGCGGCCGACAAATCGATGTTGCTGGGCACCAGATCCATGTGCTTGACGCGGGTGTTGATCAGCACCTCGTCGACTGACACCCGCGGCTCAATCAGCAAGTTGTGGATGGTGTGGTCCAGCTCGAAGTGCGGCACACCCAGGCCGGCGGACAGGGCTCCCTGCGGATCCAGGTCGACTAACAGCACGCGGCGGCCGTATTCGGCGAGTGCGGCGCCCAGATTGATCGTCGACGTGGTTTTGCCGACACCGCCTTTCTGGTTGCACATCGCGACGACTTTGGCCGGCCCGTGCGACGTGCGCGGCTTGGGTTCGGGGATCGCCCGCGGTGGCCGCCCGGTCAGGCCGACTCCGGTGTCGCTGTCGGCGTCGTCAGTCACGAGCGCCGCGGCTCGGCGCAGACCGACCCGGCATGCGCGGCGTTCGGAAAATGACGGACATCGCAAGAGAGTCTAACGGGTATACGCGCCCGCGCCGGGAGACCCGCAACAACGTAACCAGCCAATTTGGGGCGGCTCGAGCCCGGGTCGTCGCCGGGCTAGTGTGGCGGCTATGAGTGTGAAGCAGCGCATTCCCCTGTTGCGGTGGTCGGTATGACGGATGGCGACTGGGCCCGCAATATCACCACGACGGGCCAGTTCGGCGACGGGCGCGAAGCCGCCGCAGTCGAATACGTGCTGAAGCACGCTCGGGCGGGCGACGTCGACGACGTGTTGGCAACCATCGACCGGTTCGCCTACGAGGAGTCGATGCTGATCAACGTCGGCGACGAAAAAGGCGCGCTGCTCGACGCCGCGGTCCGGCGCGCCGACCCGAAACTGGCGCTCGAGCTGGGCACCTACTGCGGCTACGGTGCGCTGCGCATCGCCCGCGCCGCGCGCGCCGCCAAGGTGTACTCCGTCGAGCTTGCCGAACCCAACGCCGCCAATGCCCGCCAGATCTGGGCGCATGCCGGCGTCGCCGACCGGGTCACGTGTGTGGTCGGCACCATTGCCGACGGCGGCCACACGCTGGATGCGCTGGCCGGCGAGCATGGCTTTACCGCTGGCGCCCTTGACTTCCTGTTTCTCGACCACGACAAGGACGCCTATCTGGTGGACCTGCAGAGCATCCTCGACCGGGGCTGGCTGCATACCGGTTCGATCGTGGTCGCCGACAACGTCAAGGTGCCCGGCGCGCCGAAATACCGCGAATACATGCGTCAGCAGCAGGGCAAGCTGTTCAACACCACCGAGCACAAGACGCACGTGGAGTATCAGAGCCTGATCTCCGACCTGGTGCTGGAATCGGAGTATCTGGGCGCCTAATCGCCGCGGCCGAGGCGCTCAGTGCGCACGCGGATGGGCCTCGGCCCAGACTTCGCGCAGCGTGTGCACGGTGACCATCGTGTAGATCTGCGTCGTCGTCACCGAGGCGTGTCCCAGCAACTCTTGAACCACACGGACATCGGCCCCGCCGTCCAACAGGTGAGTCGCAAACGAATGCCGCAGCGTATGCGGGGACACCCCGGAAGTGATCCCGGCCCGCTCGGCGGCATCCTGCAGCACCTGCCACGCGCTTTGCCGCGACAACCGGCCGCCGCGCGCATTGAGAAAGATCGCCGGCGTCCCGCGGCCGCGACGCGCCAACTCCGAACGTCCACGCACCATGTAGGCGTCGAGTGCCTGCACCGCAGGCCGTCCTATCGGCACCAGCCGCTGTTTGCCGCCTTTGCCGCGCAGCAGCACCGAGCGGGCATGCGTGTCGACGTCGTCGACATCGAGTCCGACCGCTTCGGAAATCCGGGCCCCGGTGGAGTACAGCAGTTCGAGCAGCGCGCGGTTTCGCAACGTCAACGGGCCGTCGGACGGGCTGTCGCCTCCGGCCCCGGCCAACAGCGCCAGCACCTGGTCGAGGCTCAGGCTCTTGGGCAACCGCCGCCCCGGTGTCGGTGGCTTGACGGCCTGCGCCACGTCGAATTCGGCCAGGCCTTCCGCTGCGGCGAACCGGTGCAAGCCGCGCACCGCGATCAACGTCCGCGCCGCCGACACCGCAGACAGCGGCGACACCCCGGAACCCGGATCGCCGCGCCGCAGGGCCACCAGGAATTCGCTGACATCGTCCTCGCTGACCTTGGCCAAGTCGTCGATGTCCCGCGATGTGAGGTGCTCGAAGTAGCGGCGGAGGTCGCGGCGATAG
Source organism: Mycobacterium sp. (assembly GCF_052143115.1). Classification (GTDB taxonomy): domain Bacteria; phylum Actinomycetota; class Actinomycetes; order Mycobacteriales; family Mycobacteriaceae; genus Mycobacterium. Next base: position 12,421 of record NZ_JBKQTQ010000203.1, on the reverse strand, counting down.
GAGCTCAAGGTGTTGGCCGCCACGCCCCGCTCGATCGTCAGATGATCGAGGTAGCCCTGCAACTGGGTCTCCAGGGCCAACTGCCCGCCTCCTCCTCGGGCCGTCCCGGCCCGCATCGTCACCGGGCGCGGCGCCGGCAGCGTGGTCACCGGGTCGCCTGTCGCGCAGCGAAGGCCGTCGACTTGTCCACCCACGGCGTGTCCGCCGGCCGCGGCTGCGTGAAGCCTTTCGCCACGGTATATGCCGCTAAAATCCCTCCGACCGCAAGGGCGTTGACGATCTCGCCGCTGAACACCCGGCGGACCGCCTCGTCGATCGAATACCACTGCAAGGTCATGTCGGCTTCTTCGTCATGCGCCTCGGGTCGGTCTACCTGCGTCAAGCCGGTTGCCAGATAGACCCGCACCGATTCGTCGCTGAATCCGGGTGTGGAATCCAGATCGACCAGCACCCGCCAAGTCTGTGCCTGCAGGCCGGCCTCCTCGCGGAGTTCTCGGGCGGCGGTCAGGTGCGGGGCTTCGCCATTGACGTCGAGCAGTCCGGCAGGTAACTCCCACAGCCGTCGACCGAAGGGATGGCGATACTGGTGGACCATCGGAATGCGGCCTTCGTCGTCCATCGCGACGATAGCGACCGCGCCGAAGTGCTCGACGATCTCCCGGGTCACGATCTTCCCGCCGGGCATCCGGACATTGTCCTTGCGCAGGGCGAAAATCTTTCCGGTATGCAAAGTTTCGGACGATATCGTCTCGAAGATGTGCTCAGCCACGGGCAACGGGTTCGGGCTCGGACAGCGACGCGTCGACCCCGTCGTGTTGTTCACTTCCGTTCGACGGCTGCTCGGGAATCTCTACCGGCAGTCGCTCAGCTGCCTTGTAGTCGATGGCCGCCCCGACGAAACCGACAAACAACGGGTGCGGACGGGTCGGCCGGCTCTTCAACTCTGGATGCGCCTGGGTGCCGACGACGTACGGATGCATCTCCGGCGGGTATTCGACGAACTCCACCAGGTGGCCGTCGGGAGACGTCCCGGAGAATCTCAGGCCGCTTTCCGCGATCCGGTCCCGATAAGCGTTGTTGACCTCGTAGCGATGCCGATGACGCTCGGACACCTGCGTTGATTGATATGCCTGGGCCACAATGGAACCCGGCTCAAGCACCGCCGGATAGGATCCCAGCCGCATGGTGCCGCCGAGATCCGCCTCGCCGGCGACGATCTCCTCCTGATCGGCCATGGTGGAGATGACCGGGTCGGGTGTGGCCGGATCGAATTCCGCCGAGTTGGCCCCCTCCAAGCCGACCGAGCGGGCCGCCTCGATGACGATGCACTGTAGGCCAAGACACAACCCCAACACGGGCAGACCCCTGGACCGCGCGTACCGGATGGCCCCGATCTTCCCCTCGATACCGCGGATGCCGAACCCGCCGGGGATCAGCACGCCGTGGACGTCGTCGAGCAACGCAGACGCACCGCTTGTCGTCTCGCAGTCGTCAGAACCGACCCAGCGGATCTCCACCTTTGCCCGGTGCTTGAATCCGGCCGCCCGCAGCGCTTCGACGACCGACAGATACGCATCCGAGAGGTCGATGTACTTGCCCACCAATGCGATTCGTACCGTCTCCTGGGGATCGTGCACCCGGCGCAGCAAATCGTCCCACTCTGTCCAGTCGACGTCGCGGAACGGCAGGTTGAGTCGGCGCACCACATAGGCGTCAAGCTCTTCGCGGTGCAGCACCTTCGGAATGTCATAGATCGACGGCGCGTCAGGGGTGGAGATGACGCCGTCGATGTCAACGTCACACATCAGCGCGATCTTCTCCTTCAGCGACTCGGGAACATCCCGGTCGCAACGCAGGATCAACGCATCCGGAGTGATACCGATGCTGCGCAGCGCCGCCACCGAGTGCTGGGTCGGCTTGGTTTTCAATTCGCCCGACGGCGCCAGATACGGGATCAGCGACACGTGCAGGAAGAAGACGTTCTCCCGGCCCAGATCATGACGAACCTGCCGTGCCGCCTCGAGAAAGGGCTGCGACTCGATATCGCCCACGGTTCCACCGATTTCGGTGATGACGACATCCGGGCGGTTCCCGTCGGCGTCCGGCTTGGCCATCGCCAGGATGCGACTCTTGATCTCGTCGGTGATGTGCGGGATCACCTGGACGGTGTCACCGAGGTACTCGCCGCGGCGCTCTTTGGCGATTACCGTCGAATACACCTGTCCGGTCGTGACATTCGCCGAGCCGGATAGGTCGCGGTCCAGGAAGCGCTCGTAGTGACCGACATCGAGGTCGGTCTCGGCGCCGTCCTCGGTGACGAAGACCTCGCCGTGCTGAAACGGGTTCATGGTGCCGGGGTCGACGTTGAGGTAGGGGTCGAGTTTCTGCATCGTCACCTGCAGCCCGCGCGCCGTCAGCAACTGCCCCAGGCTGCTGGCGGTCAGTCCCTTGCCTAGGGACGAAACGACGCCACCGCTGACGAAGAGGTGCTTGGTGACGGTCTGCGGATGCTTGCGCAAAATGGCGACCTCCGTGAAGACGGCGCAGGGCTAGGCTTTTTAAGCTGGTATCCAGCTCTCATTGGGCCTGCCGACCCACGGAAACCCACCCTAACATCCGCGCCGCTGTGCCGTTGTTGACACGCCCAGCGGGGCGGCTATTGCGCGACGGTGAGGCCGGTGGCGGCGTGACCGGTGCCGTACTGACCGGTGCGGCCACCGTTGACCAAGTCGGCCATGCCCAGGACCGCGGTGATACGTCCGGACTCGGTGTTCACGTCGTCGACGGTGCTGATCGCCGAGGTCACCGCGGCATCGGCGCGGGCCACCGCGACGGCCGCCGTTCCGCCGGATGAGCCGTCGCGCCCGGCAAGCAGCACACCCGAGCCGTGCGGCGCGAGCGCAGCGGCGAATCGGGCCACGCTGACACCCTGATTGCCGGCGTCGTCGCCGAGCCCACCGCCGGTGATGACCGCAGCGGCGTTCGCCGCGCCGATGTGCTGGTTGCCATAGCCGACAAAACCGGTGTCACGCAGCGCGGCCAGCACGGTATCGCGCTGCGTGTCGTCGACGGCTGCGACGGCGGGATCCCGGTTGATTAGCAGCGCGATACCCAGCAGGTCGCCTGCCTGCGAGCCTTGATCGACCAGTTTGGTGCTCAGCTGGGCGCCGGCCGGCAGGATCGACGAGTTGACCACCGAACGCAGCTTCTCCGCCGAGTTCGCGTCGACGAACTCCTGGGTCAACGACACCGTGCCGGTAACGGCTCCACCGGATTGGCCGATGATCTTCGACACCGCGTCGACGTCGTCATTCTTTGCGTCGGGGGCGCGGAAGATGACCACCGACTTGCCGTTCAGCGCGTCATGCACTATCCGGCCTGCCATTTGCGCGTCGAAAGCATCTGCGGAATTGAGCTTTTGGTTCAGCGCGTTCTTCTGGTTGTTGAGTGCGTTGATCTGGCCGTGCAGATTTCGCGATTCGTCACGCAACCCGGACGCCAGGGTGTTCGACAGGAAGCCCGAGCCCAGCACGACTCCGACCGCCAGCGCTAGGAACACAGCGGCCAGCGAAATCGCGTGCTGGCGTAGTGATATCACATCCGTGCCTGTCCTAGTGGACCCAGTGCTGCACCCAGAGCGTGAAATGGTTCCAGTACTCGACGGCCCAGTGCAGCACCATGGTGTCGGTGCGGGACACCCACAGTGCAACGATGACCGTGATCAGCATCGTCAAAATCAGCAATGCGATCGCGCCGCCGGAGATTCGATTGTGGTACAAGGTGGCAACGGCCTTGGCATCCACTACCTTCTCCCCCACCCGCAGCCTGGTGAGGAAGGTCGAGGGGTTGCTGTGCTGACGCGCCCGGTCGAAAAACGTCTCGATGTTGGCGCTGTGGCCGGCGGTTACCAACAGCGCGGCGCCGTGGTGGTCGGCCAGGAGCAGCGCCAGGTCCGTCGCCGAACCGGCAGCGGGGAACGTCATTGCGCCGACGCCGAGGTCCTGGATGCGCTCCAAGCCTGGCGCGTGGCCGTCGGCGTCGGCGGGCAAAACCACTTGAGCGCCGCTCTTGAGGACTTCGGTGCTGAGTTCACTGGGATCACCGACGATCAATTGCGGGCGATACCCCGCTTTGCGTAAGACCTCGGCGCCGGTGCCGACTCCGATCAGGACCGGCTGGTACTCCTTGATGAAGGGTTTGAGCCGCTTGAGGTCATCGGCGGCGTGGTCCTCGTCGGCGACCACCACGACATGACGGCGGCGCAATTCGACGTCGACGTCGGGGATGCCGATCCCGTCGATCAACAGCGGGCTCTCGCTTCGGATGAACTCGATGGCGTTGCCCGCGAAGGCCTCCAGGTGGGCGACCAATCCGGTCTTGGCCTCTTGCATCAGGTCGGCGATCTCTTGGTCGGTGCGCTCGGTGCCACGGATCAACCGGCGATCGCCCGAGTACACCCCGCCGTTGTAGAGCCGGACTTTCGCGCCGTCCCTGATCTTCTTGAAGACCTCGGGCCCTGTCTCGTCGATGAGGGTGACGCCGTTGGCCACCAACACCTCCGGACCCAGGTTGGGATACCGGCCCGATACCGAAGTGGATGCGTTGACGACGGCGGCGATCTCGGCGTCGACGAGCGCATCGGCGGTGATCCGGTCCAAGTCCAACACATCGAGGACCACGATGTCGCCCGGGCACACCCGTCGCAGCAGTCGGTCGATGTCGCGGTCGACCCGGGCGGTGCCGATGACACCGGGGCGCGAGGTGTTACGGGATAGAAGTCCTGAGATTGTGGTCGTCACGCTCATGGGGGCGATTCTGTCGGTGAACCCGAGGCCGGACCGGGAGGCGCGCCGTAACAACAGCCTCAGAAGTTATATCGTGTCACACCTGTCACACGTTTGGATGTCGTCAGGAGGTCGCAATTCGGTCACAGTCGGCGGCCTCGAGCAGTTCCCGCGCATGCGCGCGCGCCGTGTCGGACTCACCGAGCCCGGCCAGCATCCTGGCCAACTCGGCGACCCGGTCGTCGCCATCGAGGCGTCGCACTCCGCTGGCGCCGTCGCGTCCTGCGCTGTCGACCATAAGGTGCACGTCGGCGTAGGCCGCGACCTGCGGCAGATGCGTCACCACGATGACTTGGCGGTTGCGGGCCAGCCGGGCCAGTCGCCGCCCGATCTGCACCGCTGCCCGGCCGCCCACGCCGGCGTCGACCTCGTCGAAGACCATCGTGGTACCGGCCATCGACGCCGCCAGCACCACTTCCAGGGCCAGCATCACCCGCGACAGCTCGCCGCCGGATGCGCTCTTCGACAGCGGCAGCACCGCCATGCCGCGATGCGCGGCGAAGCCGAACTCGACCTGGTCGACACCGTCCCCACCGGCATGGGCGCTCGCGCCCGAGGCAAGGGTCAGCGCGGCGGGATCGTCGAGAGTGGCAGGCATGGTCGACACGGTGATGGTGAATTCGGCGTCGGCCATCGCGAGGCCGGACAGCTCGCCAGTGACCTCCTTGGCCAGCCGCTTCGCGGCCTGGCTGCGTGCCTTGCTCAGTTCGGTTGCAGCGGAAGCTAATTCGGTCGCGAGGTCGTCGACCCGACGTTGCAGGCCGGCCAGTGCCTCTTCGGAGACATCCAAATGGGCCAGCCGATCTCGCGATTCGCGGGCCCACTGCAGCACACCGTCGATGTCGGAGGCGTATTTGCGGGTGAGCGCGCGCAGTTCGGCTTGCCGCGCAAGCTTGCTGTCCAAAGTGCTGGCGTCGGCGGGTAGTTCGTTCAGGTAGGCGCCGAGTTCACGCGCGGCATCGCCGACCACCGTGAGCGCCTCGCCGAGCTGATCCGCCAACCCTCGCAGCGTGGCGTCGTCGGTCGATTCCAGCGCCGTCTTCGCTTGTGCCAAACCGTCGGCCGCCGAGACGGGTTGGCCCATCATCTCGGCGGCCTCATCCTCCGCGCCGGACAACGCGGCACGCGCGCTGGCCGCGGCCTCGCGCAGTGCGTCCAATTCGGAGAGCCGACGGATGTCGGCGATCAGCGCGTCATCCTCACCGGGTGCGGGGTCGACGGTGTCGATCTCGTGCAGCGCGAATTTCAGCCGGTCGGCCTCCTGGGCCAATTCGCGGGCCCGGTTGCTTCGGTCGACGAGGTCACGCCGCGCCGACTGCCACGCGTCGCGCAGTTTGCGATAGCGCTCCAGCCGGGCACCAACAGCCGCGAACTGGTCGAGCGCACCGCGTTGTTCGTCAGGCCGCATCAGCCGCAACTGGTCGTTTTGTCCGTGCAAAGTGAGCAGCTCGGTGGTGAAACCGCTCAGCGATTTGGCGGGCACGCTGCGCCCGCCGAGATAGGCCCGCGAAGGACCGTCGCGGCTAACCGAGCGCGACGCGATGATGCTGCCGTCCTCATCGCGCTCGGCTCCCGAAGCGTCCAGCATCTCGTCGATCTGGGCAGCGGCTTTCTGGTCGAGATCGGCGGTGGTGAAGCGCCCTTCGACGACGGCCCGCTCAGCGCCGGAGCGCACCCGGTTGGCGTCGGCGCGGGCCCCACCCAGCAGGTGCAGCCCGGTGACCACCATCGTCTTACCGGTGCCGGTCTCCCCGGTCAGTACCGTCAGACCCCGGTCGAACGCGGCCGTGGCGACGCTGATGGCGCCCAGCGCCTCGATGCGAATCTCACTCAGCACCGTTACCGTCCACGCCAGCCGGTGACCGGCAAGCGGAACTTACGCACCAGACGGTCGGTGAACGGCGCGCTATCCAGCCGGGCCCATTTCACCGATACCTCGCAACGCCGTACCTCCAACCGGCCACCGGCCGGTACCAGCATCTCCCGTCGGCCGTCGCAGAACACCACAGCGTCGTGCTCGTCGGCCTCGATCTCAATGGCGATGACGGCGTCCGGGCTGGTCACCATCGGCCGGGCGAACAGGGCGTGAGCGTTGTTGGGCACCAACAGAAGTGCCTCCAGATCCGGCCACAGCACCGGCCCGCCTGCGGAGAATGCGTAGGCCGTGGAACCGGTGGGTGTCGACACCAACACCCCGTCGCAGCCGAATGTCGACACCGGCCGGCCATCGACTTCGAGGACCACCCCGAGCACACCCAGCCGCGGCCCTTTTTCCAGGCTGGCGTCATTCAGCGCCCATCCGCGACTGATGACCTCGCCTCTCACCCGCACCGTGATGTCGAGCGTCAACCGGTCTTCGATGCGGTAGCTGCGGGCCACGACATGCTCGAGCACGGTGTCGATGGCGTCAGCCTCGGCCTCGGCCAAAAAGCCGATCCGGCCCAGGTTGACACCCAGCACCGGAATGTCGGCATTGCGAGCGAGCTCCGCGGCCCGCAAAACGGTGCCGTCGCCGCCGAGTCCCAGCACCAGCTCGCATCCGTCGGCAGCGTTCGGGTCGGCGTCGGCGAGCTGGATGTCGACACCCAACGCGCGCATGTCGTCGGGGGTCAGATGTAACGAACCTCGGTCGACCGCCTCGGCCGTCAACACTCGAAGGCCAATACCGTTGTCGTCCAGCACTTTCTCCACCCGACGGGCGGTCTCGGTGGCCTCCTCGCGTCCGGTGTGGACCACCAGCAAGACGGTGCGCTCACGCATCATTGCGGACCCGCTTTAACAGCCGCGCGGACCGCGGATTCCAATTCATCAGCGGAAAAACCCCGATCTGTCTCGGCGCGCAGCCAGAGGAAGTATTCGACGTTGCCCAACGGGCCCGGTAGCGGGCTGGCGGTGACCCCGAGGGTGTGCCATCCCAGCTCCTTGGCGCAACGCGCGACGGCAAGCACCGAGGTTGCCCGGAGCTCAGGATCGTGCACCACCCCGCCGGCGCCGACCTGACCTTTGCCCACCTCGAACTGCGGCTTCACCATGGGAACGATATCCGCGTTGTGCGATGCGCATCCAGTCAGCGCGGGCAACACCGTGGTCAGCGAGATGAACGACAAGTCAGCGACCACGGCCTCAACCGGGTCACCGATCACAGCCGGTGTCAGCTGCCGCGCATTGGTCCGCTCGATGACGACCACCCGAGGATCCGACCGCAGCGACCAGGCCAGCTGGCCGTAGCCCACATCAACGGCGACCACTTCGCGTGCGCCGCGATCCAGCAAGACTTCGGTGAATCCACCCGTCGACGCGCCGGCATCCAGACAGCGCCGACCCTCAACGCTGATACCAAAGGTATCGAGCGCACCGATCAGCTTGTGGGCCCCCCGCGACACCCAGCGTCGCTCGGTGTCGCCGGCGACGCTCAGCGCCGCGGTGGCCGCGACAGCAGTGCCCGGTTTGACCGCCGGAATGCCGTCAATGCTGACCTTGCCGGCGCCGATCAACTCCGCGGCCTGCTGGCGAGATCGAGCCAGCCCCCGCCGGACCAGCTCGGCGTCAACACGAGTACGCCGCGTCACGGTGCACTCAGCCCTTCTCCGCCGACTCCAGCGCCTGCACCAGCATGTCGTGTGCTTCGGACAGACGGCGCGCTAGCTCTTCGAGATCGGCTTCCGCGGGCGCGTTCTCGACGTCGGCAGGATCGGGTAGCTCGGCGAGCACGGCGTCGATCCGAGCGCGGATTTCATCAGGATCGTTAGTAATGGCGCCGCTCCTCCTCATCGCTTCGTCCCCCTCGCCGCTGCGCGGCTGGGTGGTGCCCCCACTGCATCGTCGCCGGCGCGAGTCATGACGTTCTTCACGCTATCGGATTCACACCAGGGACCACCGCTGCAGGGCATCGTGTGCGGTGTCGTCGCCGGCCTCGACGGTGACGGCTCGTGGGTCGCACTTGCTCACCCAGATGGCGTTGGCGACGGCGCGAACGATCGACAGGCCGTCGCTCGCCTCGCCGTCGCGTCCCGTGCTGACTGTCACCGACATGTCCCCGGTCTCCACGTGCCATGCCGATTGCGGCGCCACCGCAAGCAGATCCGCTTCCCGGTGCAGCGAACGCAGGTCGTAGCCGATGTAGGTCGCGCGTTGTTCACTCACGGCGTGCACCGCGTCGCGCGCGGAGCTGACGCCGGTGAGAACCATCAGGCTGGGCAGGTCGGCCGCGTTGGCCCCGGCGATATCGGTGTCCAACCGGTCACCGACGACCAGCGGCGCGCGAAAGTCACCGCGTGCCAACGCATCTGTCATCAAGGTCGGTGCAGGCTTGCCGGCGACCTGGGGCTCGGCGTCGGTCGCCGTTTTCAGTGCGGCCACCATGGAGCCGTTGCCGGGCAGCATACCGCGTTCAGTGGGCAGGGTGGCATCGACGTTAGCCGCCACCCACAGCGCTCCGGCCCGGATGGCCAACGCCGCTTCGGCGAGGTTGATCCAGCCGGTTTCGGTGGAGTGACCCTGGACCACAGCGTGCGGTTTGTCGTGTGCCAGGCGTACCGGCCGCAGTCCGACGGCGGTGATTTCGTCGGCAAGCGAATCGGTGCCAACGACCAGCACCCGCGACTCGGGCGGCAGTTGAGCGGCCAGCAAGTGGGCGGCGCTTTGCGCGCTGGTGACGACATCGTCGGCCGTCGCCGTGAGACCGATGTCGCACAGGTGCCCGGCGACTTCGTCGGCGCTTCGCGAGGCATTGTTCGTCACGAAGAGCTTGCGACCCGGGACCTCGTCCAACGACTCCGCCGCGCCCTCCGTCAACGCATGGCCGCGGAACACCGTTCCGTCCAGATCGAGAAGTAAGCAATCATACTGCTGCGCAAGCGTTCCCACGTCAGCCGAGCTCGCTCACTCGGTCTTCGGCATCGGTGACCCCGTCGATGTCGGCGGCCGCGGCGCGCAGGAACCACTGCAACGCCTCCTCGCCACGGTGAAGCGCCAGCAGTGTCTCCGCGTACGCGTAGAACAGCCTTGCCGCAGTCGTCCCGGTGCGCGCCGGGTCCAGCTGCGGTGTGGACAGGACCTTCAGGGCTTGTTCGAGCTGACCGAGGTCGGCGCGGGCGCCGGCGGCGACAATGCGCAACTCGTCGGCTTCGTCGCCGCTGAGCTGGGCCGCCTCAGTCCCGCGCGCCAGCTCAAGCGCCCTCTCGGGCCGGCCGAGGCCGCGCTCGCAGTCGATAATCAGCGGAAGCAACGGGGACTTGCTGCCCATCCGGCGCGCCGCGCGCAGTTCGGCAAGCGCCTGCGCCCAGTCACCACACTGATAGGCCGCGATCCCGACCGCTTCCCGGACGGCGGCGATACGCCCAGAGCGGGCGCGGGCGGCCCGCGCGTGGCTCAACGCGGCTTCCGGATCGTCGTCGATCAGCTCGCCTGCGGCGACCAGGTGGCGGGCAATCGCGTCGGCGGTGGCCCGGTCCAAAGTGCTGAGCTCGCGCCGGATCTCGGGCGCCAGTTGCTTTGCTTCGATATCAGCCGGGATCTGCGGGGCGGCGCTGCCATCGTCGTTGGATGGATGCTGGGGCTGCGCTCGGCGCGCGCGTCCCGGGCCCGATGTCGGTGCTTGGGACCGCGGCGCTCGCCCCGGCCGCGGTTCGCCGGTGCCGCCGCGCCTTTCCTCGACCACTCGTACCCTTCATCCCGAATCACCTTGACGTCCTTGTATCAAAGGATACGGGCTGGGTAATGGCCGGCCCGGGGGCCTTGTCGTTAAAGGGCTTCCGCGGCGGCGCGTCCGGCGGCGCGTCCGGAGAAGATGCAGCCGCCGAGGAAGGTGCCTTCCAGGGCGTTGTAGCCATGGACACCGCCACCGCCGAATCCGGCGGCTTCGCCGACCGCATAGAGGCCGGGGATGGGCTGGCCGTCGTTTCCGAAGGCGCGCGACGACAGGTCGGTCTGGGTGGTGGGTGTGCCTGCAGGCCGCCGCGTACTCGGCCTCGGGGCGCGGTAGCCCGGCGTTGAGTGACGGTGTTCGCAGTGCCTCGTGGTCGCGGCTGACGATATCTCGGCCGTGAAGATCTAATCGAGCGTCTTCCAGAAGTCGGTGAGGGCCGCGGCGCCGCGAGCCGGGTCCTGCACCATCCACCAATGTCCCAGTCCTTCAAGTACTTCGGTGCGGGCGCCGGATCGTTCGGCCGCCCGCCGCCGGATCTCGTCGGAGCCGGTGTAGGGATCCTCGGTGGCCAGCAGTGAAAGGCCAGGCCGAGCCGTGGCATTCTCGAGCGCGCGGCCAGCCTCGGCCATCGCCGGTTGGCGCGCGGAGCGATATAGCAGCAGGATTGCCCGACCCATCTCCGGACCCTGGGCTGCGGCGATCGAGGTCGCGATGTCGGTGGGTATGCCGAGGGCGGCCAACTCGGCGGCCCGGTCCTGAATCGTGCCGCCCAACATGGTGTCCACTAGCTGCTCGCCGTCGCCGGCGCTTTGCCACACCTGGGCTAAGTCGTGCCAGACGTAGTCGGGGTCGAATAAGCCGAGGACGTCGCTGGCCCAGCTGCGCACGAGCTCGGGGCGATGCATCACCACGTTCACGACGTGGCCGCCGCCCCAGTCGTGCCCCGACCAGGTCGACCGGGGCGGCGATGCCCTCCAGCTCGCTCTCGAGCCAGTCACGGTAGGCAAGGTAGGTCGCCGGGAAGCCGTCGGGCAGCGGGGCGCCGAATCCCGGCGGCGACAGCCGCACCACATCGTCGCGCCCGAGGGCCTCGACGAGCGGGCCCCAGATTGCGTCAGTCTCCGGATTGCCGTGCACCAGAACCACAGTCATGGACGATATCCTCGCACGGTGCCACCGCAAGGGCAGGACCGTTGGCGCGCGGTGGCTGATCGCTGCGCCGCGAACGATGAACTCGCGCGTCTGATTTTTGGCGATTACTCCGACAGCGTGTCTGGTAACGGCGTACGGCCCTCAGCTCGGCCAGCCACTTCGGCTTGCTGAGGTTGCGAATCACGTTGCCGGCGACGCCGGTTGACGGTTGCAACCCGGTAAATGAACGACGGGTGGAATAGGCGGGCAGGCGGGTCGACGAGGCCGGTGACCTTGAAGAACTGGCCGCCGACCACGGCGTCGGACTCACAGGCGGTCAGCACCCAGTCTACAAACCGGTTAGTGAGACGCATCGACGCGGTTCGTCGCCCTTCCACCTCTGGGAAAGTCAGGTCAGGACCCGCCGCCATCCCCCAAGCCACGCCAATCGATTTCGCCGCAGCGCGGAAGTAGCGTCGGGGCAGGTCGGCAACGCCGTGACGCAATGACGCCCGCAGTGCCCCAGCAGCGGGCCACAGGACTCTAAAACCAGCCGGAGTCGTTCACCGGGAACAGACCAAGGCCAACCAAAGAAGCGGGCTTAATCGCGTAGCGCTATTGAGGCTTGCGCAGAATTAGGCCGACAAATTCTGGGCCGCATTTATTTTTGAGTGCAAAAAAGGGCACCGTTTCGGGTGCCCTTTTTTGGGTGTGTGTTTCGGCGGTGTCCTACTTTTCCACCCGGGTTGGGTAGTATCATCGGCGCTGGCAGGCTTAGCTTCCGGGTTCGGGATGGGTC
>NZ_JBKQTQ010000202.1:0-15181 GCF_052143115.1 Mycobacterium sp. | reverse complement strand
CGAAACACCCTCCAGCATGAACCGTCGGCCGCCTGGACGCTGAACCCAGCGCAGGCCCCGTTCGAAACCGCAACAGGCCATCGGAATTTTCGATCATCACGGTGAGGCGAAGCGCCCCGGAGAAGCTAGATTGTGCGGAAACTGATACCGGAATTGGTTAGATCGGACCAAGTGACCAGGACGCCCGACATTGACCCGCTCGAGCTGGGACCTCGCGTGGTTGAGATCCTGCAAACCGGCAGGCGGGTAGCGACCTACAAGTTGGCCACCCTATGGGCTCTTATTGATTACTGCGTGGCGAACTATCTGCCGGATGATCCGGCGGCATCGCTGAACGTGCCGCTCGATGACCTAGCCGACCGGGTCATAGAGCTCTACTGGCGGCAGGTACTGCCGTTAATGGTCAAGGGCACCAAACACATGCTCAAACAATCCACGGGCGAGAAGGCGCGGATTCTGAGCGCGGTCGAACGCCTCCGCGCTGATGCCAAGGGACGGCTGGGCGCTGCTGCCAAGGCAACCGACCGCGAAATGTCGCTTCGATACGTGAAGCTGCACTTGCCTGAGGAGTATTCGTTGGCGCGGCGAGAAGTGCGCAACGTATTGGTGTGGCGGCCGCTGTACCGATTACAACGCCTGCCGGTCGAGGGTAGCGGAAAAACCGTCTCCGACCCATTCCTCTACGACGACTCATGGATGCGCGACAAGTTGAGCCCGCATGCCATCGATGAGCACGGCGTGGTCCAACTACACCCAGGCGCGGCGTGGGGGCTTGCACGGCTGTCTGGATTGCTGGAGCCGGTATTGCAGGTCTTATGGGTAGATGAAGTGCGTCGAATGAACCCCGTGGTTCGTGATGATGTACCTGACTTGCCGGGCCACTTATTCGGCGTCGATCGCGTATCGCTTGACCGACCCTTCGCCGCGCTGCAGGAGGAGTTCGGCGACAAGTGCTTCTACTGCAATAAGAGGCATGCGGTCGAGGTCGACCACGTGCTGCCCTGGTCGCGGTCAAGAATCGATGGCCTGGCGAACCTCGTACAGGCGTGCCGCGAATGCAATGGCAACAAGCGGGACTCTCTTCCAGCACTCGAACACGTCGGCAACGCGCTTGGTCGCGGTAAAGCGCTGCTTGAGCAGATTGCAGACACCATCACGTGGACTGCAGACTACGACCAGGTTCGGTCCATGGGACGCGGGCTCTACCTAAGCACCCCCGAGCACTCGCAAACGTGGTTGGCGGTCGACCACACCATGCCGCTCGACCGGTCGCACCCGCCCGAATGGATGCTGTTGGGGGGCGAAGCGCTGACTGCGGCATCACACGCACGCCGACCTACTCGACCGGCGGTCTCCAAAAAAGTGAATAAACGGTAGATATCCATGAGCGATAGGAAGGTCGACTCGGTCGACTATCCGAAATACGTAGCGGCCGAAGGTGTTGTGACCGTGGAAACCCCTTGCCAACCGGCATGGGCTTGACATAGGAGAAACATGTGGCGGACATGGATCCTGGGATCTACGAGGTACTCGTCACCGAGGCGCTGCGCACACATCTCGACTCACTCGAGAGTCGCCGTCGCCCGACTCGACCCCTGCACACGGCCGAGGCTGCGGATCGGATCGCACTGCATCTGAGTCGGCAGATTGAGCAATCCCTCGCGGCCGTAGGTGACAGTGATCGAGTCCAAGTCGGCATCGAGATTGCACGTGACCTCATCGCACGGCTTGCCGAGCTCGTCGAGTCCGACACGTCCGCCACACCCGTCGAACCGGGCGAGGTCCTGCACGCGATCCTCGAACGGCGACCCGACGGGACGCCGCAGCCGATCGCTGAACCGCTCATCCCACTCCTCGACACCACGCTCCTCACCAACGCGCCCGGCGAGCCGGGCCTGCTGAATCAGCTCGACGCCGAGATCGATTCGGCCGACGCCATCGATGTCGTCATGGCCTTCATCCGACGCAGCGGCATCAATCCGCTTCTCGCGTCCCTCCGTCGTCACTGCGGACGCGGCAGACCGCTGCGCGTCCTCACCACCATCTACACCGGCTCCACCGAGCGGGCTGCGCTCGACCAACTCACTCGCCTTGGCGCCGATGTGCACATCTCCTTCGACCTCAGCACCACTCGCCTCCACGCCAAGGCCTGGGTCTTCCACCGCCGCTCCGGCTTCTCGACCGCCTACGTCGGCTCGTCAAACCTCACCCACTCCGCCCAGGTCACCGGCCTCGAGTGGAACATCCGCGCCTCGTCGGCCCGGAACCCCGACATCCTCGCCAAGTTCGAGGCCGTGTTCGAGAGTTACTGGCAGAGCGCCGACTTCGCTCCCTACGACCCCAACCAGTTCGACGTAGAGACGGAACGAGCCGGCCGCACTGACACCGGACCCGTCGTTGTCCTCAGTCCCATCGAGCTTCGGCTCGAACCGTTTCAGGATCGTCTACTCGAACAGATCTCGCTGTCACGCGGCCGCGGTCACCATCACAACTTACTCGTCGCCGCCACCGGCACGGGCAAGACCGTCATGGCCGCCGTCGACTACGCACGCCTCCGTGAAGACCTGCTGCGCTCCCGCCTGTTGTTCGTCGCTCACCGCAACGAGATCCTCGATCAGAGCCTCGCCACCTTCCGCTACGCGTTGCGCGACGCATCGTTCGGCGAGAAGTGGATCGGCGGCTCTCGGCCGCAACGCTTCGAACATGTCTTTGCCTCGATCCAGAGTCTCAATGCCGCCAACTTCGACGACCTCGCGCCCGATCACTTCGACGTCGTGATCGTCGACGAGTTCCATCACGCGGCGGCGCCCTCGTACCGCAAGCTCCTCGACCATGTGGAGCCTGAGGAGCTGCTCGGCCTCACCGCCACGCCCGAACGCAGCGACGACCTCTCGATGCTGCACTGGTTCGACGACCGCATTGCCGCCGAGCTCCGGCTGTGGGACGCCATCGACCAGCAGCGCCTCTCGCCCTTCATGTACTTCGGCATCCACGATGGGCTCGACCTGACCGACATCCCGTGGCGCCGAGGCCAGGGCTACGACATCGAAGCCCTCAGCAACCTCTACACCAGCTCCGACGCCTGGGCCCGCATCGTCCTGCAAGAGGTGCTCCGTCTCGCAGACGATCCCGGCACCATGCGCGCCCTAGGCTTCTGCGTCAGCATCGACCACGCCCAATTCATGGCGAAGCACTTCAACAAGGCCGGCGTTCCTGCCGTCGCGGTGTGGGGTGACAGCTCGCCGGCTGACCGCAAGGCGGCACTGCAAGACCTCGCCGCCGGCAAGATCCGCGTTGTCTTCTCGGTCGACCTCTTCAACGAAGGCGTCGACGTGCCCGCGGTCGACACCGTGCTCATGCTGCGTCCAACCGAGAGCCCCACGCTGTTCCTCCAACAACTTGGACGTGGCCTGCGCCGATCGAAGGGCAAGACCTTCTGCACGGTCCTCGACTTCGTGGGCACACATCGCCGTGAGTTCCGCTTCGACCGCCGCTACCGCGCTCTCATTGGCGGCACACGCCGCGACATCGAACGGGCCGTGCAGCAAGGCTTTCCCTTCCTACCCGCTGGTTGCTACATGCATCTCGACGAGAAGGCTTCCGAGATCGTACTGCGCAGCCTGCGCGAGGCGATTCCAGCGCGCTGGCCGGCCCGCGTCGAAGAACTGCGGGTAGTCCACGCGGAGTACCCCGACGTCACGCTGTCGAAGTACCTCAAGGAGTCCGGACTCGACTTGCCCGACGTGTATGACGGCTCACGTGGCTGGTCGGATCTATGCGAGGCGGCTGGTGTGCCGATCGAGCCGGCGGGAGAGCACGAGAAGCCGCTGCGCAAGGCGCTCGGTCGTCTGCTGCACATCGACGACGACGAGCGCATCGCCACCTACCGGCGACTCCTCGAGTCGTCAACCCAGGTTGACATTTCCGAAATGTCGGAACGTGAGCGACGCCTCGTCCGCATGCTCGTCGCCAGCATGGGCGACCAAGTGCTCACCAAGGACCACTCGTTGCAGGACACCGTCGATCTCGTATGGTCACACCCGCAGGTACGCGCCGAGCTCGCCCAGCTCCTCATCGAGCTCGACGACAGGATCGACCACCTCCACGGCGAGCTCGACCATCATCCCGATGTTCCGCTGCAGGTGCACGCCCGCTACTCGCGCATCGAGATCCTTGCCGCCTTCGGCATCGGCACCAACGCCAAGGTCGCCGCCTGGCAGAGCGGCGTGTACGAAGCCAAGAGCGCCAATGCCGAGCTGTTCGCCTTCACGCTCGACAAGAGCAGCGGCGCCTTCTCACCGACCACCCGTTACAGCGACTACGCCATCAGCCCCACGCTCATCCATTGGGAGAGCCAGTCAATGACCCGGGCCGACAGCGACACGGGTCTGCGTTACCGAAACCAGGAACGCGACGGTCGCTCGATCATGCTGTTCACCCGCCTGCGCGCCGACGACCGCGCCTTCTGGTTCCTCGGCCCCGCCACCTATCGCGGCCACGTCGGTGAGAGGCCGATGGCCATCACGTGGGAGCTGCACACGCCATTGCCCGGCGACCTGTATCAGTCGTTCGCGGCCGCGGTCGCCTGACGCCGGCCGATGAACGTTTAGGACGTCGCTGCGAGGCCTTCGGTCAGCCGGCGGTCGTAGTTCTTGGCCAGATCGTCCAGGCCGTGGATGACCTCGACGATGCTGCACTTGCCGCCGTGGGGTTCACGACGTTGGGCAAAGAGATCGAACTGGCGCTCGCGGAGGCCGGCACCGCACAACCAATAGCGTTACCGGCACAGCAGACGATGGACCACCTGGAATCCGAATGCGACCCCCAGCCGGTACTTCCAGCAGCCACCGCAGCATGGTCGGAGCGACAGCCCGCTCTCAAACGCTATGCAACGTGGCTCGTGTATCGCTGCGGACTGAAGCAAGGCGACGCCGCAAAAGTCATTAACGCGTCGGGTCACCGCACACCGCAGGACCGGATGTAGCAGCAGGCAACAATTTCTGCGCTGATCAATGGGCGCTACGACCGCCCAGCCGCAGCGTGATGTACACCGCCTGCCTTGCCACCCGGTACGCCCTCGAGTCTTCGTGAAACGAACGTTTCTGTTTCACAAGCAATTCGAAACATTACCGGCATCGGCTAGATCCCACCGTTTCGCGAGCCGCCGACTTGAGGTGGGCGACTTCCTAGTAACCCGGCCACTGGTGCGGGGTGCAGGTCGTGCGGCAGGTCGGCGAACACCCGGCCGAGGCCACGGGTTCTGCTTCCACTTGTCCGTCTTGGGATCCGATTGAGACTGTAGCTTTGAGCGCCGACACCCCCAGCGGACAGTGCGCAGACCTGTCACTTTGGCACTCGCGTTTCACTTTATGGGGATCGAACAGGCCTCCAAAGTCATCGTTTATTCATCGATAATGATCGGGAATCGCCCGGACTCGGTGAGGTCTAGTCGGTCTCGTCGGGGAACCAAGTTCTTTGTCGCACAAGCATTTACCGGTTCTTTCGGGCAGTCAACGAGAACCATGAGTCGCGAATCCGTTGGTCGCGGGTTCGAGTCCCGCCCGCCCCACATCAGCCCCAGATCAGAGGTGTATTAACCCGGCTGATGTTTGACGATTTGGCTTCGGCGTCAGACTATTTCGTGCACCACCGGACGCCCACCGGCGTCGACCTCGGCCTGACGCACCCACTTGCGCAGCGTCTCCGCGGTCATCCCCAACCGGCCCGAGATCGCCTTCAACGCCGCCCACTCCGAGTCGTCGTCGTCGCGATGCTCGCCGACCAACCGCACCGCCATGGCCTTGGTGTTCTCGTCGTACCTGATCGCCCTCGCGCCACCCTTCCCGACAAGGGGAGTGCGCATAAACCGGCGACGTTCACATCGGCCCGGGGCCGCCATTTCGGCGCGGGCTGTGGCGCGACAGCGCTACTGTGGCCCAATCTCGTTGGAGAGGTCGGGGCCTGAGCCGATGGACCTGCTGGAGCCGTTGGACGTAGCGATGATGGCGGCGGAGCTGCTGTCCGACCCGATGCACGTCGCCGCGCTGCTGATCCTGTCGCCTCCCGCCGAGGCGGGCCCGGGGTATGTCGACGAGCTGTACCGCGATGCGCTGACAAGCACCGCTGAGCTTGATCCGCGATTTCGCCGGCACCCGCACGTCGGCGTCGACACCGCGGGCGTCTGGGTGTGGCGCAGCGACGACAACATCGACATGCGCGACCACATCCAGCGCCGCACGCTGCCTGCGGGCGCCGATCGCGAAGCGCTAGGGAAGCTGATCAGCGAGCTGCACAGCGAACGGCTCGACCGGTCGCGACCGATGTGGATTGCGTATCTGATCGACGGTCTCGAGGACGCTCGATTCGCTTTGTATATCAAGGTGCACCACACCGTGGTCGACGGCGTCGCCGCATTCAAGATGATCGCCGATGCGATGACCGCCGACCCCGATCGCCGGTCAATGCCGCCGCTTTACACCATCGAGCCGGGGCAACCAGCCGAGCGTGCCGCAACCTCACGCGGACTGATCCCCAACCCGTTCTCGCTGGTGCGCTCGGCGGTGAACGTCGCCACCTCGGGCCTGGGTTTTGTCCGCCAACTCGCCCTCGGCGAAATATCGACAGTGGTCGCCAGCCTCGCGGCGAGGAATACCGTGCTGCCGTTCGGCGCCCCCTACACCAGGTTCAACGGCCGGCTCGGCCGCGAGCACGCCTTCGCGGGGGCCAGCTGGCCGAAGTCGCGCATCCGGGCCGTGCAGAAGGCGGCCGGAGTGACCGGCAACGATGTGGTGACCGCCGTGGTGGCGGGGGTGTTGCGGGAGTGGCTCATCGCGCACGACGAGCTGCCCCACAAGTCGCTGGTGGCCATCTGCCCGGTAACGGTGCGCAGCCGCGAGCGCGCCAGCGACGAGGACCAGCACGGGAACTTGTTCGGTCTGGAGTTGTGCCCGTTGGGCACCGACTCGGCCGACCCGGCCGAGCGACTGGCCCAAATCCACCGGGCGATGACGTGGGCGAAGCACCAGGTGGCGAGCCGCGGGTCGAACGCGACAACGCTGTTGCTCGCGCCGAGTATCGGGCCCACGGTCCTGTTGCCGATGGTGCCGTTCGCGCCGCGGCTACGCCGCGGCTACAACGTGTCGATCTCCAACGTTCCCGGGCCGCCGGCCGACTTGTATTGGAACGGCGCGCATATGGATGAGATCTATCCGGTGTCGACGGCCATCGGCGGGCAGGCGCTGAATGTGACGATGTGCTCTTATGCCGACCAGGTGACGTTCGGCTATGTTTCCGGCCGGAACGTGATGCCGGACATCGAGTCGCTCATACCGCTGACCGAGCGCGTGCTGGTTGATCTGGAGACCGCGGTCGGAGCGGTGACGTGATTGCGCCCGCGCGGGGAAGGAGATGCGCTCATGGGTACCTACGCGGTCACCGGATCGGCCTCAGGCATGGGGCACCAGGTCGCGCAGAAGCTGCGCGACGCCGGCCACACCGTGATCGGAGTGGACATCAAGCAGGCGGACATCGTCGCCGATTTGTCGACCGGCGAGGGACGCCAGGCGGCCGCTGTCGGCGTTTTGGCGGCGTCGGGGTCCAGAATGGACGGTGCCGTGCTGGCAGCCGGGCTCGGCCCAAGTCGGGCCGCTGACCGTGCGCGCCTGATCGCCGAGGTTAACTACTTCGGCGTCGTTGAGCTGCTTGATGCGTGGCGCCCGGCACTGGCCGCCGCTGATCGCGCGAAGGTCGTTGTCTTCTCGAGCAACTCCACAACGACAACGCCCATGGTGCCCGCGCGCACCGTACGGGCGTTCCTTGCGCACGACGCCGAGAAAGCGGTTCGCTCCGTGAGATTTTTCGGCAAGAATGCTTCGGTGTTCCTATACGCCGCATCCAAGGTCGCGGTGAGCCGTTGGGTTCGACGTGAGGCGGTCAGGACCGAGTGGGCGGGCGCAGGCATACGCCTGAATGCTCTTGCTCCGGGGGCGATTATGACACCTCTTCTGGAGGAGGGGCTATCGACGCCGAAGGAGGCGAAGCGCATTCGTTCCTTCCCTATCCCGATCGGCGGGTTCGGCGACGCTGGGCAGCTGGCCGACTGGGTGCTGTTCATGCTTTCGGATGCGGCGGACTTCTTGTGTGGGAGCGTTCTATTCGTCGATGGCGGGTCGGACGCCTACTTCCGCGCTGACGACTGGCCGAGGCCTGTGCCAGAGTATCGACTGTTCTCTTACCTCAAGCGCTTCAGAGGCTACTCCGCGTCGGCCTGAGAGCACTTCGACACCTGTATCGCGTAGATCTCGGCCAGGAATTGCTCGACGGCGACTGCGGCGTGCGCCGCGCGGGCCGAGCCGAGGATGTCGAAAGCGTGCTGGGTAAACGGCAGTTCGGCGTACACGACGGGCTGGCTGCTGACTTGCCGCATCCGCGCGACGAACCCACGCGCCTGCTCGACGGGAACCAGTGAGTCGTTGCGGCCGTGCAGCACGAAGAATGGGGGAGCGTCGGCGGAAATGTGGTTGACCGGCGACGCATCGATATACGACTGCAGGTTCGCCGTGTGCGGTTGTTTGACAACCATTCGCTCGAGCAGCGGCAGCAACATCGGATGCATCGCGTCCTCGACGCGGGTGAAGTCATAAACGCCGTAGAACGGCACGGCGGCCTGCACCCGGGTGTCGGCGTTTTCGAATCCAAGCTGGAACTGGGGATTATTGGGCGTCAGCGCCGCCAGCGACGACAGGTGGCCGCCGGCCGAACCACCGGTAATGGCGATGAAGTCGGGATCCCGCCGTACTCGGTGATGTGCGCCTTGACCCACGCGAGGGCGCACTTGACGTCGATGATGTGATCGGGCCAGGTGTTGCGCGGGCTATGCCGGTAGTTGATCGCCACGCAGATCCAGCCCAGCTCTGCAAGGTGGCTCATCAACGGATGGGCCTGTCCGCGTTTGTTTCCCGTCGTCCAGGCACCGCCGGGGATCTGGAAGAGCACCGGCGCCTTTCCGGTCGGATCCAGATCGGGACGCCGCCAGATATCTAGGTGGTTAGCGCTGCCGTAGTCGCCGTAGCTGATGTTCGAGTCGTGGGCGTAGTCGCGGTAGATCCGCAGCATTCGCAGCGGTCCCGGCGTTTTGGCGGTGCCACCGCCGGCCGGCCGGCGCCACAGACCCGCGGAGTCGGTGTGGCGAGAGGTTCCCAGGCCGCTGTCCAAAGCCGCAGCCAGCGGGACATTGGCCTGGTGGCCCGCGCGACTGAAGTTCAGCAAGCCCAGCGCCGAGATGCCCGCTACCAGCCATGCGACCGCCCGCACTCGTCGGGTCAGTCGGCGGGCTGTCAACGCCAGGCCGCCGAGCTGGCTGAGCAGTGTCTGCAGGGGCAACTCAGTGACAACCAGGCCGAACGCCCACGAAAACAGCGAGGGGTATCCGTTGCGCGCCAACGGCCGATAGGCGTTGAGCGTGGAAGCGGCGGTCACTGCCGTTACTGCCAACGACCCTATTTGCCGGATGACGTGGATGATTCGAGCTGTCCGCATGCGGTCACCTTACGAGGCGATCAAGCCGTGCGGACGACGACCAGTGATCTCACGGCTCTCGAACGTCTGAGAGCTTTTGCCGTTGGATTTATGCGGGAGTTGGGCGTGGCCGAGCTTGGCATTGGTTAGTTGCCGGTTGCGGTGTGTTGTCAAGGAGAGCTTGCAGCAGGGCACGTCCCCTGGCGAGTCGTAGTTCGGTGAGGAACGCTTGTAGCGGCGCGGTGTCGCGGGCGGTGCGTCGTGCGTCGATGATGGCCAGAACGCGTCCGGTCCCAATCTGGACCTGGTAGTCGGCCTGGTCGGGGTGCTGTAGTTGGGTCGCGCCGACGGCAGTCTCCACGTTCCAGCCGGTGCCGGTGTCACACAGCACCGCGACGGCGTCGAGGTCGAAGGTTCGCCGGATCGAATCGACGGCCTCGCTGAGGTCGCGAGGCGAGGCCATGGCACCGGCGGCGAGCCTGGCGAGGTTGCGGGCCTCGGCGTCGGCGCGTGCGGCCCGGACCCCTTGACGGGTGAGCACGTCGACCAAGCCCCCGACCGCGAGCGCGACGATCCCGAAGGTGATCAGGGCGACCACATCGACCGCGTTACTGACTCGCAGGGTGTGCAATGGCTGGGTGAAGAAGTAGTCGGACATCAGGACGGCAACGGCGGTGGCCAGCAGGGCAGGCAGAACCCCGCCGAGCAGGGCCACGCAGAGCACCGCGAGCAGATTGCACAGCAGTGCGCCGGCAAGCCCGAGCGGAGCGCGAAACGGGGTCATACCGACCGTGATCGCCACGGGCGCAATGACCGCGAGGATCCAGGCCGCCAGCCGGCGCAGCCCGGGAAGCGGGACCGGCCGCAGCGACGGGATGGTCAGCCTGATCGCCGGTCTCTGACGGGGTGGCCAGCGGGCGGGGATGACATGAACCTCGACCGGGCCGGCGGTTCGGATCGCCTTGTTGATCACCGAGCCGTGCAGCAACTCCTGACGGCGGGAGCGTCGGGTTGCGCCCAACACCAACTGGTGAGCATTCTCGTTGCGGGCGAAATCCAGTACCGCAGCGGCGACATCGATGCCGGCCAATTCGGTGTAGTGGCCACCCAATTCGCCAAGCAGTCGGCGTTGGCCGGTCAGCCATGCGGGCTCCGCCCCCACCAGGCCTGTGGGTTCCCGCACGTGCACCCCGATCAGCTCGCCGCCGACCGTCGTGGCGATCTGCGCGGCCCGCCGCAGGACGTGCTCGCCCTCCGGGTCGCCGGTCAACGCGACGACGACCCGCTGCGAAGCAACCGCCGCCGGTGCCCGGCTCAGCGCGACCGGGCCGGCGGCGCCGAGGTGACCGCGTTGCTGCAGCCAGCCCATCGCGAGTTCGCGCAGCGCGGCCAACCGCTCGGCGGCGTAGAAGCCGGTCAGCGCGTGCGGGGTGGCGCTTGGCCGCAGGACGTCGGTGTCGGCGATGCGGGCGCGCAACTGCTGCGGGGTGATGTCGAGGAACTCGATTTCGTCGGCGCCGGCCACGACCGCGTCGGGCACCGTCTCGTGTTGGGCGATGCCGGTGACTGCTTCGACGGCGTCGTTGAGGCTGTCGATGTGTTGCACGTTGAGCGCGGTGATCACATCGATACCGGCGGTTAGCAGCTCTTGCACGTCTTCCCAGCGTTTCTCGTGGCGGCTGCCCGGTACGCAGGTGTAGGCCAATTCATCGACCAGCACCACCGCCGGACGTCGAGCCAGCACCTTGTCCACGTCGAGCTCGTCGAAGATGGACCCTCGGTGGCTGGTCTGGGCGAGCGGAATTTGCTCCAACGCGGCGAGCATGGCCTCGGTATCCGCGCGCTCGTGGGTCTCGACCAAACCCACGACCACATCCACTCCCCGCTCAGCCAGGCGCTTGGCCTCGGCCAGCATGGCGTAGGTCTTTCCGACTCCCGGAGCAACACCGAGATAGACGCGCAGCCGACCTCGGCTCGCAGACGATGTCGAACCCGCCGACATTCCGCCGCTCATCGCGATCACCCTTCACTGCCACACGTCGGATCGAACCTACAGTTGGCAAAGGGGGCGCACCAAGGGCAGAAGGTCACCAGCCATGACGACCGACGATGTGGCCGGGCCCGGTGCGGTTTCCCGCTCGCCGACGGGACCCGCGCCAAAGCGTTGACCGGGATCGATGACCATTCTCGGATGTGCGTGTGCGCGGTTGATGGCCGCCGAGCGCACCCGCATGGTCTGTGACGAGTTGCGGGCCGGCCTGGCCGCCTACGGGGCGCCAGAGCAGATCTTGACTGATATTCAATCTGGGTGGGCGGCGTTGGGCCTGTCCCGCGGCCGGCAGGAAGGATCGGTGCCGTCCGGCACCCGTTCGTCATCATTGCTCGATCGATTGGAGCGCTTGGCGACTTGTTGCCTGTTGACCATGTTGGCGAGCGGGGCCACTGCCGGAAGTTGAGATGCCCTATTAGGAACCCGGCGACCCGACCGGTAGCGGTCCCCGAACCCGGCAGTGACCGCGTCGGCAGCCTCCACCCAAGCCGGTATCGATCTTCGGCTTGGCTCCGGAACACGCCTCGATCACCGACTTCAACCCGCCTGATCTTGCGGGCAAGCTCCGCGACGTGGACGTGACGGTGGGGGGCCCGGGTTAACGAATTGTCTCGCGGCGGCAAGAATAATCGAGTGCCCCTGTTGATTGGCTTACACCACGTCACCGTGCCGTCCAGCGATCCGGTGGCGGCCAGCGACTGGTATGTACGGGTCTTCGATTTCGCCGCCCTCTTGATCGAGGAACGCGAAAACGAGGTAACGGCCGTGCTGCTGCAACATCCGTGCGGTGCCCGTCTGTTGTTGCGGCGCGCCGCCGAGCCGCTGGCCACATTGCGCGGATACCCGTTGTTCGGTCTGAGTGTCGCCAACCACGATGAGTTGCTGCGCTGGGTAGAACGCCTCACCACATTCGATGTCGAACACAGCGGTGTGCACCAGGCGCACCTGGGCTGGGCGGTGACCGTCACCGGCCCGGACCTGGTCCATATCCAGCTCCACACCGACGAGGGACCCAGCGGCGAAGGCGAGTAGGTGCTTGCGTGCCGTACAACGCCTGATGAAGAGATCCACAAAGGTGCGCCGCCCGCGAGCTGAGTCGCCCAGAGCGCCATCTCGTTCAGGTCGTCACCGAAGACCTTATGGGGTTCGAAATGGCCCCTGAGGTCATCTTTTATTCATCGATAACGATTGGGAATCGACCGGAATCGCTAAAGTCACGGCGCCGCCACCAACTGGCCTACGTCGGCGAGTTCCACGCCCTCGGCGTGCGGTGGGGAGCGCCCGAAGGGCCCGACGAATCCTTGCGCACCGAGGAGACCGTGCAGTTCTGGGAACACGACCTGCCGCTTCAAATGGCTGATCTGGCAGCACAACTCGACCCCGGCCACCGGTTCGACTCGATCGTCGTCGACGAGGCCCAGGACTTCGCTGACGCGGACTTCATCCGCGAAGTCGGCGGGCCGGATCTCGCCCGCCGTTTGCACCTTCCGTCGACGTAATGGCGGATGAGGTTTGGGACTCTGCCGTGACGAAAGTTTCTCCGTCTGCGTTGGTCCCACCCATCAGACTCCCACCGGCATCCGGCACCCGCCTTACCGGCAAGCTAGTCCGTGCCCTGTAAGGCAGACCAGGTATCTGGGCTCGGGTTGGTTCGATGAGGATACGAGCGCGGCGCCATCGGTCTGGCGGAATTCCCGTATGTAATACGTTGTAGTACATTAGGTTGGTGTTCGAGACCGCCGACTGGTCGCACCGCGGCGACTACATCGCCAAACACGGCGTGACACCGGATGAAGCCGACGAGGCGCTCGCCGACCCCGACAGAGTGGTCATCAAACCCGACCCGGCGTCGAAGTCAGGCCGCGGTGTCCGCATCATCGGCTACTCGATCACCGCACAGGCTGTGCTGACCGTGATCGTCCTCGACGAGGAGGGCACCACTTACGGGGTAAACGTCTGGAAGGCCAACCCGAAAGACCAGCGACGCTATGAAGGCACGGAGGAATCATGACCGCGAAGAAACGCACGAAGAAGGAAATCGCGGCGCTCCTCGAGGAGGAGGCCGAGGCGATCGACGCTGACCGCGACGCCCCGATCACCGACGCGACGACTGTGACGCGTGGCCACGGCCGCAGCAAGACGCTGCAGATCCGGCTCAACCCCGAGGAGCTGGAGGAGCTGGAGCGCGTCGCGGCCAGCCGGGGACTCCCGACGTCGACTGTGGCGCGGGAGGCCGTCTTGCGGCTAGTCCGACCAGCCGAGGCCCGGTCTGCTGATAGGCGCCGGATTGCTGATCAACTCGTGCGCTATCTCGACAGCTTCACCAATGCGGACACCACCGTCGCGCCGCTAGTTTCGAAGGACGTCGCTAACGCCGCTGAATAGCAGTCGCCGAGGTTAAGCGCCGCCGGATGCCCGCCGCCTCGCCCGAAGTCGCGATACGCTTCGGACATCAGGGTGCCGTGGGTATGAGTACCGCGATGTCGCTGTGCAGGTGCGCCAGACCGCTATCGAGAGTCGCCAACCGCCCTTTGCGGCTTCGTGCGAGCTGAGCAAGGTAGGCATCTGTTACCTGTCGGTGACCGACCACGCCACCGACCTCTACATCGGCGAAAGAGACACTGTCGGGCCAGAACTCGTGGCGGTTCGCACCCTCGACTGCACTGACGACATCCCGCGCAGCTGCCGCGGTTTGCCCCGTCCGCAGCAGGAATCGAACAAGACTTCCTTGTGTGATCGGGCACGTCGCAAATCCTGTGTCGGATGCCGATAGCCATTCCGCGGCGGCGTCATGATGCACATGCTCGGTGACGACCAGTGCGATGAGCACGTTCGCGTCGAGCAGCGCCGTCACTCCTCATCCTCCAATGAGCGCACGTCCTCGGAGGTCACGACTGTCCCAACGCTCACCAGAGGCAGCCCCGTCCTGGGGTCTACGGAGATCGCGGCGGCGGTGCTGCCGGCTCCCAGGCCGCGTCGAATGAGGTCGGCGACAGTTTCGCTCAACGTGCGGTGGGTGTCCCGCGCAATCGCCAGCGCCTGTTTGTGCAGGTCGTCGGGGAGATCAATGGTGGTGCGCACGCCCAATCCTAGCATCGCTGCATCATGATGCGTCGGTGCAAACACTGCCGGTGCACTTGCTCAGGCCGACCTTCGTCGTGCGCTGCATATTCGTCTGGGTTGTATTCGTCAGGCAGGATTTGTCTGTCTCACCGGTGATACACTGCGGCTGTGGAGTCAGTAACCGTGCGCGACCTCCGTAATAGAGGAGGAGAGGTGCTGGACCGTGTGGAGCGCGGCGAACGTGTGATCGTCACCCGGGACGGGCGCGCGGTCGCCGAGTTGCGCCCGCTGCCACGCCGCAGCGCCAGACCTGTCGAACTCATTGAGCGCAGGAAAGGGTTGCCTCGCGTTGACCCCGACGTGCTGCGACGTGACATCGACACCGTCATTGATCCAACGCTGTGAGCCCTGAGCCGGCGTCGAGAGGGATGCTCGACACATCAACGGTGATCCTGCTTGGGCGCATCGACGACCCCGCAGATCTGCCCGACGAAGCCGTGATCAGCGCGATCACGTTGGCCGAGCTGTCGGTGGGGCCGCATGTCGCCCATA
>NZ_JBKQTQ010000201.1:0-4458 GCF_052143115.1 Mycobacterium sp. | reverse complement strand
GGTCCCGCAATCGGCGCGGTCCCAGATCGATGAGACCAACGCCGCTGAGTAGACCTGCCGTCGACTCGGCCAATAGGATCTGACCGCCGTGCCCGGCGGCCATCACCCGCGCGGTCCGATTCAAAACCGCTCCGAAATAGTCGCCCGCACGCAGCTCGGCTTCGCCGGTCGCGATCCCCATGCGCACCGGCAACTCCAGCGCCCGCTGCGCGGTTACAGCAGCGTCGACCGCCGACCTGGGCGAGGCGAACGCGGCACACACCCCGTCGCCGGTGTGTTTGAATAACCAGCCGCCGTGTGTCTCGATCGCCTTGCGCAACACCTCGTCGTGGGCGGCCAGCGCCTTCCGCATCCCCTCAGCGTCGGTCTCCCACCGACGGGTCGAACCCTCCACATCGGTGAACAGAAACGTCACGACACCCGAGGGCGCAGCCGCCGTGGACACGCGCACAGGATGTCACAAGGAACGCGGTCTCACCTCGAACATCGGCGGATCCGGCCCGGTCACCGGATACACGTGCTTCTGAGACGAACTTCCGCGAGTCGCAGATGTCGTCTTTTTCAAGACAGACGGATCGACGTAAGAACCGGCTCGAACAGCCGCACTTCGACTACGTTCGCCGATCACGGTTTCAGCGACTTGCGGCCTAGTATGACGCCGGAGGTGATCGAATGTCGCAACGGCTGCGCATCGCACACATCGGGTCTGGCCGAACGGGACACCTCGTGCTGCGAATGATCCTGACTACGCCTGCGCTCGATCTGGTCAGCCAGTATGTTCACAGCCCGGATAAGGTCGGTCGCGACTCTGGCGAACTCGTCGGCGCGTCAGCGACCGGAATCGTCACTACGCAGGACTTCGAGGCGTTCTTGGCTACCGAAGCCGACTGCGTCACGTATCTCGCGACCGGCATGGGCCGCACGATCGACGAAGTCATCGATCAGCACTGCGCGATCCTAGCTAGCGGCAAGAACATCGTCACCACGGCGCTGGGCGAACTCATCCATCCGGAGACGCTCGGCGAGGCTCGGTTGATGAGATTGCAGAATGCCAGTCATGCTGGTGACACCTCACTCATCGCCGCTGGCATCGCGCCCGGATTCGCGATGGACGTGTTGCCGGTACAGGTGGCCACGCTGTCGGCTACGCCGACGAAAGTCGTTGTAAGCGAACGGATTCTGTGCGGTGCCTACTCGGTGCCAGGATTCTTTGCGGCACTCGGCTTCGGCACGACCCCTGCCGTTGACGCCCAGGCGTACCGACCGGGGACCGGTGTCGCACTCTTCGGGAGTCCAATTCGGCTAATGGCACACGGGCTGGGGTGGCACCTCGACGAGCTTCGCGACCGCAAGGATGTCGCGATTGCACGAAGCGACTATTCCTGTCCCGCTGGTGAAGTACCCGCCGGGACCATCATCAGCGTTCGGATTACCGCCGAAGGCATCGTGAACGGCGAACCTCGCCTGGCCATCTCCGAGATCTGGTCCTTGAGCGACGAGGTCATCGACGATTGGGAGCCGCGGCCAACACCCAACGGCGCACCGCGGCTAACGCGGATCACCGTTGACGGAACGCCGTCAGTAATCGTCGACCTTGCTCTCGCCGGAAGCCCATTGCCCGGCGCAGATGCTACCGCGGCGCGGGTACTCAACTCGATCGCTGCAGTATGCGCTGCCGAGCCTGGCATTTATGGCGTACTTGACTTGGCGGTCACACCAGCGATGACAGCGTCCGCTCGTCGGTGACCGAAAGGCAATCTCAGCGCGACCCGTGACGACCTAATCTGAGCGATAATTTCGTCATCCGACGAGGCCGGAAAGCGGCGACCGGCAAGCCTGTTCAGCATCACGACACCGAGTTTCGGGACGCTCGTATGTCGTCTATTCCGAGACCGCGTTCAGTTCTGCTCGGGCCTGGTCGATTTGGTCGTATGCGTAGGTCGCCATGGCGGCGGTGGTCATCGTCTCACCCTTACGGGCGAGCGATTCGTAGGTCGCCTCGCCGAGGACATCGCGGAGGTGATCGGTCGCGGTGCCGAACTCCTCCATGACGGGAAGTCCAGCGACAGCGCTTGTGGCGGCGAACCCGGCGATGGTGGCCGACGGTTCGTATCGTCCGAGCCGGTGGAAAAACGTGGCAAGAAGTCCCAGTTGGGTGCGGAGCATGTAGGTGTTGCCCGAGTCGTGATAGTTGCCGATCGCCAGGGTGAAGTGATCGAAGGCAGCCAGCGGGTCGTCGTCGGCGAAGAGGCACAGGTTGGTCGCTAGGTTTGACAGTTGACTGCGGTTGCCGCTGTCTTGGGCGATCGCCAGGCCACGCCGCAGGGCGGCGAGCGAGCCGACAGGGTCGGCGTGATGGACGGCCCAGCCGTAGGCGTGCAGCGCAAATGCGAGGACACACGGGTTGCCGATCGCTTCGGCGGCCTCGATCAGACCGTTCGCGGCCGCCATCGCATCGTCGTGGGAACCGCTAACCGTCAGTGCCATGAGCAGGCACCCCGTGGTGTTCGCGATGTACGCGGGGGTGTCCAGACCGCGCGCGAGCTGAGCGCGACACCACTGAATCCACCGCTCCGGCTGGCCGACAGCGACGTAGGCACCGCCAACAAAGCCCTCCGCGCCGGACGGGACGTGGTCGCGTCCACTGCTCATTGCCATTAGGGCGGCCTCGGTGTAGCGAATACCCGGATCGATCCGTCCGGCCATGTAGCAATTCGACGCCATGAAGTACAGGGCGGTGAGTCGGGGGTGGTCGACGGCGCGTGCGGGCTCGATGAGCTCCTCGGCCCACGCGATCGGCTCGTAATTCTCGGTCAGATAGCCGAACCATGCCGCGTACGTCGCGATTGGGGCGGCGACACCCAGATCGCCCTGGTCGGCCGCCCAGCGAAACGCGGTGCGCAGATTGGCCAGTTCGATAGTGAACCAGTCGTAGGCCTGTCGCTGGCGGGGGCTGTCCCATAGGGTCAGGATGTCGGCCTCGCGTCCGGCGAAGTAGCGCGAGTGGGCGGCCCGAATCTCGGATGCTTCACCACCGGCGGCGAGTTGGTCCTCGGCGAACTGGCGGATCGTCTCCAGCATCGAGAATCGGGTCCGTCCTAATGATCGGTCGGCGATGAGCAGTGACTTGCGCACCAGCGCGTCCAGCAGATCAAGGATGGCGTACTCGTCGTTGTCGTCGGATCCGGCTATCGCGCAGGCGCTTTGGAGGTCGAATCCGCCTGCGAACACCGAACAGCGTTCCAGCACTGTCTTTTCAGCGTCATCGAGCAGGTCGTAAGACCACGCCACCGCGTGACGCAGTGTCTGGTGGCGCTCCAATCCGCGTCGTGATCCCACCAGCAGTTTGAATCGGTCATCAAGACGATCACGCACCTCGGCCGCCGTCATCGACGCCATCCGCGAGGCCGCTAACTCGATCGCCAGGGGGATCCCGTCGAGGCGACGACACACATCCGCCACGGCGGTCGTCTCATCGGCCAACGTGTCCGAAACCATGCTGGCAGCGCGTTCGACAAACAACTCCACGGCCGCACCAACGTCCAGTGAAGGCACCCGCCACAACTGCTCGTCGGCGACGCCGATGCCCTCACGACTGGTGGCCAGAACCTTCACGGTGGCCGAGGCGGCGAGGATCGCTGCGACCAGATCCGCGACGCTGTCCACGACGTGCTCACAGTTGTCGAACACCAGCAGCCGCGACCGGCCCTCCAACGCCGACGCCACACTACTGGCAACACTCATCCCCGGCTGTTGGGTGATCCCGAGCACGGCCGCCACAGCATCGGGCACCGCCGCCGGATCGGCGACCGCTGCCAATTCGAAAAGCCAAACCCCGTCAGGAAATTCATCGGCGAGATGTCCGGCGACTTCCAGTGCCAGCCGGGTCTTGCCGACTCCACCGACGCCCGCCAATGTCACCAACCGATGCGAGCGCAGGGCCGCTTGAAGATTGCAGACCTCGGAGTCGCGGCCGATCAAGCTCGTGATCGCCGGACGCAAATTTCCGGGATTCGAGTCGACTCCACGCAATGAGGAAAAATCTGTCCGCAGGCCTGCCGCTCGCACCTGAAACACCCCGACTGGAGTGGGCAGATCCCGCAACCGTCGCGGCCCCAGATCCACCAGATCAATTCCGCTGAGCAGACCCGCCGTCGACTCGGCCAAAAGGATCTGACCGCCGTGCCCGGCCGCCATTACCCGCGCGGCACGATTCAGCACCGCACCGAAGTAGTCACCATCGCGCAGCTCGGCCTCGCCGGTCGCGATCCCCATCCGCACCGGCAATTCCAGTTTGCGCTGCGCGGCTATGGCAGCGTCCACAGCAGATCTCGGTGACGAGAATGCCGCGCACACCCCGTCGCCGGTGTGCTTGAACATGGACCCGCCGTGCGCGTCGATCGCCGCCCGCAGCACCTCGTCATGCGCAGCCAGCGCCACCCGCATCGCATCGGGGTC
>NZ_JBKQTQ010000200.1:0-3181 GCF_052143115.1 Mycobacterium sp. | reverse complement strand
ATTTCGCTCGCAGGTCTCTTTCGGGTCATGGGCTGAAGCTTGGACGTGGTCCGCACCGTGGCGGGTCCACCTCGGACAGCGGACAGAGCAACCAGGCGGGAGTGACCCGCCCGTCCTGCCGATCGCGACCAGCTTTCCGAGGGCGCGTTCGCCGATCGCTGCTGATGTCCCCAGTTTAATGACAAGAATTCCAATTTATGACGCCGTCCCGACTTCGCCGCCAAGCAGGCCGGGCTGGTGGCGGCGTTCCATGTAGAGTTCGAGGATGGGCGCGGTCGACCTCGGCGTGCATGGCTCCCGTGGCTCGCAGCTGCCCAGGCAGTTGTGGTGTCACTCGGCGCCATTGACCGCGTTGGCGTGATGCGTGCGCATACCGACGAACGCGACCACCCATTCCAACGGATCGCGACCCGATATTCCGATCGATCGCGACCAGTGCGGCGCGGGTGCTGACAGCGCCGTTGGATGAAGGTGGTGATGTCAGTCTCCCGGGGGTTGGTCAAGCACGGCGAGAGGCCGTCCCGGTAGTCAATAGGAGGGACCCGCGCGCAACGCGGAGCGCCCTCACGGCTGGCACAGCGTTGCGCGCGGGAGGTCCCTGTTGACCCACCGGGGCGGGCGGGGAGCTTTTCTCGGCGGTCATTCCCGGTTTCCTTTTGCTGGCTTGGGGGCTGGTCCCCGGGTCATGGCTGCTTCGTTCGCCGATGGCATCTCGGGTTCGGCCTGCTCGGTGGCTCCGGACTTGCGCATGGATGGGCCGTCCAATTCGAGCCGATAGGCGTTGTGGACGATGCGATCGAGGATTGCGTCGGCGAATGTCGGCTCCCCGATGACGTCGTGCCATTTGTCCACTGGGAGCTGGCTGGTGATGAGCGTCGAGCCGCTACCATGGCGGTCCTCCACGATCTCCATCAGATCGCGCCGTTGGTTGGCAGTGAGCCGGTCCGGACCCCAATCGTCGAGGACCAACAAATCCACCTTTACCAGGGCGCGGAACATGCGGGTGAAGCGGCCGTCACCGTGGGCGAGTTCCAGATCGGCGAACAACCGCGGCACGCGGGCGTAGACCACAGTGTATCCGTCGCGACAAGCCTTCTGGGCGAGCGCGCAGGATAGCCAAGACTTGCCGACGCCACACGGACCAGTGACAATCAAATTGCGATGCTCGGCGATCCATCTGCCAGCCGCAAGTTGCTGGAATAGCGCTTTGTCGAGCCGTCGCGGAGTTCTGTAGTTGACGTCCTCGACAACTGCTTGGCCGTGGCGGAGCTTGGCACTGCGCAGCCGGACTTTAAAGCGTTTGGTGTTGCGATTGGCCGCCTCGCGATCGAGCAGCAGCGCCAACCATTCCGGGTGTGCGAGCTCGGCAGCTTGGGGTTGGTTTTGCAGCTCAACGAAGGCATCGGCCATACCATCGAGCTTCAAAGCCTTGAGCTGGTCAAGGGTGGGATGGGTCAGCATTGTGTTTTCCTCAATGGAAGTAACGGGGGCCACGGATGTTGTTGTGCGCAATCGCCGGCTCGTCCGCGGCGGGTGCGGGCCGTTTGGATTCGAGGTTGTTCTTCAGGATCGAGTTGACGGAGGTGAAGGAGCGCGCGCCGATCTCCAGCGCCCGACCGCATGCCGCCTCCAACCGTTGGCGGCCAAAACTCTTGACCAACCGGACGATGCCGACCGAGGCGCGGAAGCCCTGTTCGGGGTGAGAGCGCTCGCGCATGATGATCTCAACCAGTGCAGCGGTATCGGGTCCGATCTCGCCGGCCTGCCGTCTGATCCGCTCTGGTGTCCAGTCGGCATAGCGACGGTGGCTGCTTGGCATGTGCTCGCGCACTGTGGTGTGTTGCCGGTTCGATGACGATCGCATATGAGCCGCGACCCGTTGGCCGTGATGGAAGACCTCCACGGTACGTACCGTGACCCGAACCCACACTGTCTGCCGCAGCAACATGTGCGGCACGGAGTAGTAATGCCGCTCGACTTCTACGTGATAATCGAAGCTGACCTTGCATTCCTTCCATTCTGCGTAGACGTAAGGTTCGACCGGCAGCTTCTTGAGCGCCGGGCGATCTAACTGATCAAACAGCGCGCTACGGCTGGTTCCCAAATGCCGTGTCACACGGGTGTTGAGTTGCTCGACTAGATCTCTGATGGCATCATTGATTGCGGCGAGCGAGAAGAAACGCCGATTGCGCAACTTGGCTACGATCCAGCGAGTCGCCACCTGCACCGTCACTTCAACTTTAGCTTTATCACGTGGTTTATTTGGACGTGCCGGAAGCACAGCTGTACCATAATGAGCCGCCATATCTGCATAGGTCCGGTTAACCTCCGGCTCGTAGAAACACGCCTTGGTGACACCGGACTTCAGGTTGTCGCTGACGATCTGCGCGGTAACGCCGTCGAAAAACGCGAAGGCCCGCACGTGCGAGCCAATCCAATCAACAAGGCGCTGTGTAAAGGTGGCTTCCGCATACGTGTAGTTGGAGGCGCCGAGCGTGGCGACAAACAATTGGCATACGCGAACCTCGCCGGTCGTCCCGTCCGCGATCTCCAATGTCTTGCCGGCATAGTCCACGAACATCCGCTCGCCAGCGACATGCACTTGCCGCATGGTCGGCGCCAGGCGCCCTTCCCAAGCGCGGTAAAGGTCACAGTAGCGGCTGTAGCCATAACCGTCAGGATGTACGCTCCGATGCTCCTCCCATAGCAGCTGCAGCGTCACACCCGGGCGACGCAGTTCCCGGTGGATCGCCGGCCAGTCGGGCTGTGGTCGCCGGTCCTTGGCCGTAACCGTTGGCGGCGGGTACAGAAGCCGCTCCAGCCGCTCGTCGTTTAGGTCCTCAGGCAGGGGCCAGCTCAAGCCGACCCGCCTTGCACGCCGAATGCACTCGCCCGCCGCCGTCACCCCGATCGATAGGCTGGCTGCGATCTGGCGCTTCGACATGCCGCCGGCACGCAGCCTCAGCACGTCGCGTATCTTGCGCATGGATAATCTCCGTC
The DNA here is from genome assembly GCF_052143115.1 of Mycobacterium sp. GTDB lineage: Bacteria > Actinomycetota > Actinomycetes > Mycobacteriales > Mycobacteriaceae > Mycobacterium. The sequence goes on along the minus strand of NZ_JBKQTQ010000200.1, from coordinate 181 downwards.
CTGGCATCGCCCTGCTCCCTCTCAAAGGGAACAAAGGCAATGACGATTCGCAGATCACCCAACGGAGCCGGTTACCCGTCCACAGCCTGGTCGCGATCGATCGGAACAGGTGGTCGCGATCAATCGGTACGCCTGATCGCGATCAATCGGAATCAGTGGTCGCAATCAATCGGTGCGCGCA
>NZ_JBKQTQ010000199.1:0-42185 GCF_052143115.1 Mycobacterium sp. | reverse complement strand
GTGGCACTCAGAGCGTCGCGATGTACCTCGGCAACGGTCAGATGATCGAGGCCACCGAGCCTGCCGTCACGGTCTCGCCGGCCCGCACCAACGGCATGACTCCGTATCTGACCCGAATAATCGAGTCCTGACCGGGAAGTCAGCGGCGCGCCGTTAGCGCGCTGTCGGCGGTCGGCGGGTTAGGTAGATTGTCTGTCAATCATGACAGTCTCCCCGACCCGTCCGGCCGTGGCCGCCATTGCGGAATCCGCCCAGTCCGCAATGGGAAACCGGAAAGCAGGATTCTATCGTCACGATCTCGACGGGCTGCGTGGCATTGCCATTGCGCTGGTCGCGATGTTCCACGTGTGGTTCGGCCGGGTTTCCGGCGGGGTGGACGTGTTCTTGGCGCTGTCTGGCTTCTTCTTCGGCGGCAAATTGCTTCGTGCGGCACTGAACCCGGCGTCGTCACTGTCGCCGGTGCCCGAAGTGATTCGCCTGGCCCGCAGGTTGTTGCCGGCTCTCGTTGTGGCGCTGGCCGGGTGCGCGGTGTTGACCATCCTGATCCAGCCAGAGACCCGCTGGGAGACCTTCGCCGACCAGAGCCTGGCCAGCCTCGGCTACTACCAGAACTGGGAGCTGGCCAGCACGGTGGCCGATTATCTCCGGGCGGGTGAAGCGGTCAGTCCGCTGCAGCACATCTGGTCGATGTCGGTGCAGGGCCAGTTCTATATCGCTTTCCTGGCTCTGGTTTTCGGATTCGCGTTTCTGTTCCGGCGCCGTCTTGGGAACCGGTTGCGGACGACGTTCGTGCTGCTGCTCAGCGCGCTGGCGGTGGCCTCGTTTGTCTATGCGATCTTTGCCCACCAGGCCGACCAGGCGACCGCCTACTACAACAGCTTTGCGCGGGCCTGGGAGCTGCTGCTCGGGGTGCTCGCCGGCGCGCTGGTCCCCTACATCCGCTGGCCGATGTGGCTGCGCACGGTGATCGCCAGCGTCGCCTTGATAGCGGTGCTGTCCTGCGGCGCGCTCATCGACGGCGTCAAGGAGTTCCCGGGACCGTGCGCGCTGGTGCCCGTCGGGGCAGCCGTGCTGTTCATCCTGGCCGGCGCAAACCGGTACGCCCACCCCACTACGCGCGACCAATTGCCGTGGCCCAACCGGCTGCTGGCGGCCGAGCCGCTGGTGAAGCTGGGCGCGATGGCGTACTCGCTGTACCTCTGGCACTGGCCGCTGCTGATCTTCTGGCTCGCATACACCGGTCACCGGCACGCCAACTTCGTTGAGGGCACCGCGGTATTGCTGATATCCGGTGTGCTGGCCTATCTGACCACCCGGTTCGTCGAAGACCCGCTGCGGCACCGCGCACCGGCCAGTACGGCGTCGGAGTCCGCCCCGTCCATCCCGTGGCGGGTGCGGCTGCGCCGCCCCACCATCGTGCTCGGTTCGGTGGTAGCGATGCTGGGTGTCACGCTCACCGCGACCGCGTTCACCTGGGTCGAACATGTCAACGTGGAACGCGCCAGCGGCAAGGAGCTAACTGGGCTCAACTCCCACGACTATCCCGGCGCTCGCGCCCTCGTCAAACACGTGCGGGTGCCCAAGCTCCGCACCCGGCCGACCGTGTTAGAAGCCCAGAAGGATTACCCGCCGTCCACCCAGGACGGCTGCATCAGCGACTTCACCAACACCACGCTGATCAAATGCACCTACGGCGACAAGGCCGCCACCCGCACCATCGCGCTGGCCGGCGGCTCGCACGCCGAGCACTGGTTGACCGCACTGGACATTCTCGGCCGCACGCACCACTTCAAGGTGACGACCTATCTCAAGATGGGCTGCCCACTGTCCACCGAAAAGATGCCGTTGGTGATGGGTAACAATGCGCCGTACCCGGAGTGCCGCGACTGGGTGCCCAAGGCCATGGCCCAGCTGGTCGCCGACCACCCGGACTACGTGTTCACCACCTCGACGCGACCGTGGAATATCAAACCCGGCGACGTGATGCCGGGAACCTACATCGGGATCTGGCAGACGTTCGCCGACAACAACATTCCGGTCCTCGCCATGCGCGACACCCCGTGGCTGGTCAAAGACGACCAACCGTTCAACCCCTCGGACTGCCTGGCCAAAGGCGGCGACGCCATCTCGTGCGGTATCAAGCGCTCCGACGTGCTGGCCGACCACAACCCCACCCTCGATTTCGTCGAGCAGTTCCCAGGGCTCAAACCGCTGGACATGAGCGATGCCGTCTGTCGACCCGACATCTGTCCGGCCATCGAGGGAAACGTGTTGGTATACCACGACGCTCATCACCTGTCCGCCACCTACATGCGCACCATGACCAATGAATTGGGTCGGCAGGTCGGGGCGGCCACCGGTTGGTGGTGACCGCCCGGCGACGATGCGGGCCGCGCAGCGGCCCGCTGAGGAACCGGGCCATCAAATCCCGCCCGGCGACGATGCGGGCCGTGAGAGGCAACAGAGCGACCAGATCGGGCCGCCGATAAGGTCGAACTATGCCCCCGTCAGACCCAACCAGTGATGCTGCCAAAGCTTCGCCGAAGCTGAGCACCGTCTGGCCCGGCAGCAGTTATCCGCTGGGCGCCACTTTCGACGGCGGCGGCACCAACTTCGCGGTGTTCTCCGAAATCGCGGAGAAGGTCGAGTTATGCCTGATTGCTAAGAACTGCGACGAGACTCGGATCCCCCTTGACGAGGTCGACGGATACGTGTGGCATGCCTACCTGCCGACCGTCAGCCCTGGACAGCGTTATGGGTTTCGAGTGCATGGGCCGTTCGACCCGGCCGCCGGTCACCGATGTGACCCCAGCAAGCTGTTGCTCGACCCGTATGGGAAGGCGTTCGACGGCGAGTTCCAGTTCGGCCAGGCGCTCTACTCCTACGACATGGCCGTTGCGGCCAAAGACCCCGGCGAGACCGGAACTCCCCCGCAGTTCGATTCGCTCGGGCACACCATGACCAGCGTGGTGATCAATCCGTTCTTCGACTGGGCGACCGACCGGGCACCGCGCACCCCGTACCACGAGACGGTCATCTACGAGGCACATGTCAGGGGCATGACCGAGACCCATCCCGGCATTCCCGAAGCACTGCGTGGCACCTATGCCGGCCTGGCTCATCCCGTGATCATCGATCACCTCAAATCGCTGGATGTCACCGCGATAGAACTGATGCCGGTTCATCAGTTCCTGCACGACAGCCGGTTGCTGGAGCTGGGGCTGCGAAATTACTGGGGGTACAACACCTTCGGGTTCTTCGCCCCGCACAACGAGTACGCCGCGAACCGGCGGGCCGGCAGTGCGGTGGCCGAATTCAAGACCATGGTCCGGGCATTCCATGAGCAAGACATCGAGGTCATTCTCGATGTGGTGTACAACCACACCGCCGAAGGCAACCAACTCGGCCCGACGATCAACTTCCGCGGGATCGACAACAGGGCCTACTACCGACTCGTCGATGAGGATCTGCGGTTCTACAAGGATTTCACCGGCACCGGCAACAGCCTCAACGCCCGCATGCCGCACACCTTGCAGCTGATCATGGACTCGCTGCGCTACTGGGTGACCGAGATGCACGTTGACGGCTTTCGCTTCGACTTGGCGTCCACGCTGGCCCGTGAGTTCTACGACGTCGACCGACTGAGCGCGTTCTTCGACCTGGTGCAACAGGATCCGGTGGTCAGCCAGGTCAAGCTGATCGCCGAGCCGTGGGACATCGGCGAAGGCGGCTACCAGGTCGGCAACTTCCCAGGTTTGTGGACCGAATGGAACGGGAAGTATCGCGATACCGTGCGTGACTACTGGCGGGGTCAGCCCGCAACCCTCGGCGAGTTCGCGTCCCGGCTAACCGGGTCGTCGGACCTCTACGAGGCGACCGGCCGCCGTCCCAGCGCCAGCATCAATTTCATCGTCGCCCACGACGGGTTCACCCTGAACGATCTGGTGTCCTACAACGAGAAGCACAACGAGGCCAACGGCGAGCACAACCAGGATGGCGAAAGCTACAACCGCTCCTGGAACTGCGGCGTCGAAGGGCCGACCGATGACCCGGAAATCCTGGACCTGCGCCACCGGCAGATGCGCAACATCATGGCCACGCTGATGCTCAGCCAGGGAACCCCGATGATCGCGCACGGCGACGAGATCGGACGCACTCAGCAGGGCAACAACAATGTCTACTGTCAGGACTCCGAGCTGTCCTGGATGGACTGGTCGCTGGTCGACAAAAACGGTGACCAGCTGGCGTTCACCCGCAAAGTCGCCGCCTTGCGCAAAAACCATCCGGTCTTTCGCCGCCGCAGGTTCTTCGAGGGGCGTCCCATCCGCAGCGCCGATCAGGTGCGCGAGATCGCCTGGCTGACGCCGGCGGGCGACGAGATGACGTCAGAGGATTGGGACAGCGACTTCGGCAAGTGCATCTCGGTCTTCCTCAACGGCGAGGCTCTGCCCGAGCCCAACGCTCGCGGAGAGCAAGTGGTCGACGATTCGTTTCTGCTGTGCTTCAACGCCCATGACCACGCAGTCGATTTCGTCATTCCCAATGACGACTACGCCACCGAGTGGACGGCGGAACTGGACACCACCGATTCCACCGATGAGGCAAAGCTGGTCGTAAGCCACGGCGACCAACTCTCGCTGCCGGGACGAGCGCTGCTCGTGTTCCGTAAGACCAAGTGAAGCATGGTATTTCCGGTACTGTCCACCTACCGGTTGCAGCTGCGGGGTGAGTCGAGCGGTTTCGGCTTCACCTTCGCCGATGCCGAGAACCTGCTCGACTATCTCGACGAACTCGGGGTCTCGCATGTATATCTGTCGCCGATCCTCACCCCGGTCGGCGGGTCGGCGCACGGCTACGACGTCACCGACCCGACGACGGTGTCGGCCGAGCTCGGCGGTCCGGAGGGTCTGGCGCGGCTGTCGGCGGCGGCGCGGGCCCGCGGGATGGGGCTGGTCGTCGATATCGTCCCCAATCATGTCGGGGTGGACAAGCCGGAACAGAACCGGTGGTGGTGGGATGTGCTGCGGCACGGCGAGTCGTCGGCCTATGCGCCGTTCTTCGACATCGACTGGGAACTCGACCGGGATTCCGGACGCGGCCGAATCGTGCTGCCACTGTTGGGTTCCGACGACGACGCCGCCGACCTCACGGTAGACGACGACCTACTGCGGCTCGGTGACCTGGCGCTGCCCATCGCACCGGGCACCGGCGATGGCAGCGGTGCGCAGGTGCACGAACGCCAGCATTACCGGCTGATCGGTTGGCGGAACGGACGATGTGGTTATCGCCGTTTCTTTTCGATCACATCACTGGCCGGGCTGCGCCAAGAAGATGGTTCGGTGTTCGACACCAGTCACGCCGAGGTGGCCCGTTGGTTCACCGACGGACTCGTCGACGGCGTCCGAATCGACCACCCCGACGGCTTGTGGGATCCCTCGGGGTACCTGCGCCGGCTGCGCAAACTCACCGGTCCCGACGCCTGGATCGTGATCGAAAAGGTCCTCGCGATCGACGAGGCGTTGGAGCCGACGCTGCCGGTGGCCGGCACGACCGGATACGATGTGCTGCGGGAGGTCGGCGGGGTTTTCGTCGATCCGAACGGTGCGCCGGCATTGACGGCGCTGTTCGAATCCGTCGGCATCGACTACCAGCAGATGCCGACCATGCTGGCCGATCTCAAGACCGCGGCGGCCACCGAAACGCTGGCCAGCGAGCTGGGCAGGCTACGGCGGTGCATTGTCGCAGCGGCCGGCGCCGACCATCCCCAACTGCCCGCGGCGGTGGCGGCGCTGCTCACTCACATCGACGTCTATCGCAGCGATTACCGCGGCTTGGCCGCGGTACTGCCCACCGCTCTGGCCGCGACCCAGTCTGCTGCAACGGAATTGGACGTTCCCCTGCAGTTGATCGCCACCGCGTTAGCCGGCGGGGGCGAGCCGGCGGCGCGGCTGCAGCAGCTATGCGGCGCCGTGACGGCGAAGGCTGTCGAGGATTGCCTGTTCTACCGTGACGCCCGGCTGGTGTCGCTGAATGAAGTTGGCGGCGAACCACATCGGTTCGGCGTCGGCGCCGCCGAATTCCATCAGCGCGCTGCGACCCGCGTCCGATTGTGGCCGCAGACGATGACGACGTCGTCTACCCATGACACCAAACGCAGCGAAGACGTCCGCGCCCGCATCGGCGTGCTGTCGCAGGTGCCCTCGCTGTGGGCCGAGTTCGTCGCCCGCTGGAAAACCTTGGCCCCCGCCCCCGACCCGGCGACCGGACTGTTTCTGTGGCAGAACATCTTCGGCGTCTGGCCGGCTAGCGGCGAGGTCACCGGCGAGCTGCGCGATCGGTTACACGCGTACGGCGAGAAGGCGATACGGGAAGCCGCCTGGCATACGTCATGGCAAGATCCGGACGCCGACTTCGAGGGTGCGGTGCACGGCTGGCTGGACGCCGTGCTGGACGGGCCGGTGGCGCGCGAGCTGACGAACCTGGTGATCCGGCTCCAACCGCACGCCGAGAACGACGCGCTGGGTCAAAAGCTGCTCGCGCTGACCGTGCCCGGTGTGCCGGACATCTATCAGGGCACCGAGTTATGGGACGACAGCCTGGTCGATCCGGACAACCGGCGCCCGGTGGACTACGCTGCCCGACGGCAGGAACTGAAGTCTCTGCAGCATCCTAAGATTCGTGTAGTAAAAGCGGCCTTACAGTTGCGTCGCGCACGTCCGGACACATTCCTGCGCGGTGGCTACCACCCGGTGCTCGCCGCGGGAACCGCCGCCGATCATGTGGTGGCGTTCCGGCGCGGCGACGACGTGCTGGTCGCGGTGACGCGCTGGACGGCGCACCTCGAACACACCGGCTGGGGCGACACGGTATTGGCGGTGCCCGACGGTTCGTGGACCGACGTGTTGACCGGTGCGGTGGTCACCGGGCCGGTGTCGGCCGCCGAGTTGTTCGCCGAGCTGCCGGTGGCTCTGCTGGAGCGCGCCGATGCATGAATTCGCCGTGTGGGCACCCAAACCGGAAACAGTCCGCCTCGACGTCGACGGCGAGGTGTTTCCGATGACACGCAGTCGGGACGGCTGGTGGCGAGCGACTGTCGATGCGACACCGACCGCCCGCTACGGATACCTCCTCGACGACGATCCCAAGGTGCTGCCCGACCCGCGATCCCCCCGCCAACCCGACGGCGTGCACGGCCGCTCGCAGCTGTGGGAGCCGGCGGCCCACGCCTGGACGGACGGCGATTGGACTGGCCGTTCTGCCCAGGGTGCGGTGATCTACGAGCTGCACATTGGCACCTTCACCACTGATGGCACCTTCGACTCGGCCATCGAAAAGCTGGACTACCTGGTAGATCTCGGCGTTGATTTCGTCGAGGTGATGCCGGTCAACGCGTTCTCCGGAACGTACGGCTGGGGATACGACGGAGTGCTGTGGTATGCCGTGCACGAACCCTACGGCGGACCCGACGGGTTGGTCCGGTTCGTCGACGCCTGCCATCGCCGCGGCCTGGGGGTGCTGATCGACGCGGTGTTCAACCACTTGGGCCCGTCCGGCAACTACCTGCCTCGATTCGGTCCGTACCTGTCGTCGGCGAGCAATCCGTGGGGGGAAGGCATCAACATCGCCGATGCCGACTCCGACGAAGTACGCCGCTACATCATCGACTGCGCGCTGCGCTGGATGCGTGATTTCCACGCCGACGGGGTGCGACTGGATGCCGTGCATGCGCTGGTGGACACCACCGCGATCCACATCCTGGAAGAGCTGTCGGCCGAAACCGAGCTATTGGCCGAGGAACTGGGCCGTCCACTGTCCCTGATCGCCGAGAGCGACCTGAACGACCCGCGGGTGATCACCCGCGGTCGCAGCGGCGGCTACGGGATGACCGCGCAGTGGGATGACGACATCCACCACGCCATTCACACCGCGGTGTCCGGGGAGCGCCAGGGCTACTATGCCGACTTCGGTTCGCTGGCCACGCTGGCAAAGACGTTGCGCAACGGTTTCTTCCATGCGGGTACCTATTCGTCGTTTCGAAAGAGGCGACACGGACGGCCATTGAACACAGCGGAGAGCTCGGGGATTCCGGCGACCCGGCTGCTGGCCTACACCTGTACCCACGACCAGATCGGTAATCGTGCGCTCGGTGATCGCCCGTCGCAGAACCTGACCTTCGGTCAGCTGGCGGTGAAGGCCGCGCTGGTGCTCGGGTCTCCCTACACCGCAATGCTTTTCATGGGTGAGGAATGGGGAGCGTCGACTCCGTTTCAATTCTTCAGCTCCCATCCGGAGCCCGAGCTGGCGCGCGCCACCGCCGAGGGACGCAAAAAAGAGTTCGCCGATCACGGATGGGACGCTGACGAGATCCCCGACCCGCAGGACCCGCGGACCTTCCAGCGCTCGAAACTGGATTGGAACGAGGCCGACGCTGGTGAGCACGCGCGACTGCGCCATCTGTATCAGGAACTAATTGCGTTGCGGCGCACCGAAGCCGAACTTGCCGATCCGTGGTTGGACCACATGCTGATCGACTACGACGAAGACCGGCGCTGGATCGTCATGCACCGCGGTCGGTTGGCGGTCGCCTGCAACCTGGGCGCCGAGACGGTGGATGTCCCGCTCACCGGCGAGGTGGTGTTGTGCTCGGCTTCGCCGAGCGTCGGCGCCACCACCACCACCGAGATGCAGCCATATTCGTTCGCGATCCTGCGGTCTGTGGATAGCTGACTACCCGGCGGCACCGGCGACCGCGGATGATGCCGTGATGAGTCATCGCGAACTGTTGCCGATTCCACCCATAGAGACCGCGAACGACCCCGTGCATTCGGCCGCCGACCTGCGCCAGCGGTGGCGAGCGCTGGTCGGGCCACTGGGATTTGAGGAACGGCTTTTGTGGTTCGGCCTCATCGGGCCGGATCGTTGCTTTACCAAAAAGCTCAGCCAAGTGCGGATCCGTCCGCGGCCGCAGGGCCGAATCATCTGGAACCTCATGTCAGCGCTGCGCACGCTACTCGACGACCTGGGGCCGGGCACCACGGTGGCTTTGCTGCTAACCGGGCCCGGTCGTGGACGGGTTGCCTCGGCTGACCGGGTGTGGTCGAAGGCGCTCGCCGACATGGCCGAAAGGTTCGCTGTGCCGCTGGAACCGATCTTCCGCGCCAACGACGACTCCCTCGAGCTGGTTGGTTAGCAAAACCGAAGGTTGCGTTCGTCCTGATACCCTACCAGGGTATGGTATCGGTATCGAGTACGTCGGCTAGTTGTGCCCATGCACCCCCAATCAACCAGTCCGGCGATAACACAGGAAGGTGGACCCTATCGTGGCTGAAGCATCTGAATCGAGCACTACGACTGTAACGTCAGGCGCTGCTGGACCAGCCGGGCTCAATCGGGCCTTGGCTTGGGTGGGCATTACTGCTGGATCCGTGTTCATCGTCGCGGTCATCTTCTTCTCGGGCTTTCTTTTGAGCTGGACCACTGGCGGACATTGGGCCGGTCATCACATGGGTTCGGCGTCGATGTCCTGCTGCGACCACATGGGGATGGACCATCACATGGGGCCAGGCGGCCACATGTGATCTCGGCGGGTTCGGTCCCGCTTGAGCTCGTCGGGCAGTCCCCACCGGCGTGCCGACTCGGGTAGCTTGCGCTAATGACCACCCCAGAAATCGCACGGAAAGCGAGGGTCGTCCCATGAGCGAAATTGACCACGGGGCCAGAGCCCGTCTCGATTACATCGAAAAGCAGCTCGAAGCTCTGTTCCCCGGTCGCTACGTCCCTTTCGCGGTGGCCGGCGTCGACGGGATGCCACCGGGGGTGGTCGACCTTGTCCGCGCGGGCAAGACGATCGCGGCGATCCAGGAATACCGCAGCGCCACAGGCGCCGGATTGGCGGAGGCGAAATTGGCCGTCGAATCCATCCGGTAACCAAACTTCGGCGCCTAGGACTGCTTGAGTCACGAAGCGTCTGGGCGACGGTGAACCTCGCGGCGCTGCCACCCGCACCAGTTAGAGCAAATAGCGGTAGGCCGGCGAGCCGGGTTCGATGGTTTCGATCTGCATCTCGGTGGCCCGCATCCGCTGCAACAGGCCGTCCAGGTCTGCGGCCGAGCCCAGCTCGATGCCGACCAGCGCCTCACCGGTCTCGCGGTTGTTGCGCTTGACGTACTCGAACAGCGTGATGTCGTCGTTGGGCCCAAGGACGTCATCCAGGAACCGGCGCAGCGCCCCAGGCTCCTGCGGGAAGTCGACCAGGAAATAGTGCTTGAGGCCCAGGTGGACCAGCGAGCGCTCCAACACCTCCCCATACCTGGACACGTCGTTGTTCCCGCCGGAGACCAGGCACACGACGACAGATCCCGGCTCGATGTTGGCTTCGCACAGTCCGGCGACGGCCAAGGCGCCCGCCGGCTCGGCGATGATCCCCTCGTTTTGATACAGGTCGAGCATCGCGGTGCACACGGCACCCTCGTCAACGGTAGTGATCGACACCATGTCGCCGGCGGCAGCCAGTGCCGCGTACGTCTGCTTCCCCGCTCGGGCCACCGCCGCACCGTCGACGAACTGATCGACGTGGTCCAGGGTCACTGGACCTCCGTTGGCCAGCGCCGCCATCATCGCCGCGGCACCGGCCGGTTCGATACCCAGCACCGAGGTGTTCGTCGTTCGCTCGGCCAGGTAGGTGGTGATACCGGCGATGCAACCACCACCACCGACTGGCACCACTACCAGATCCGGCTCGTCCTCGAGCTGGTCGAGTATTTCGACGGCGATCGTGCCCTGGCCGGCCATGGTCCGCGGGTCGTCGAACGGCGGGACCAGCGTGGCGCCGGTGCGTGCCACGTCAGCCAGCGCAGCCTCCGCCGCCAGATCGTACGTCGATCCGCCCACGATCAGTTCGATGAAATCCCCGCCGTGATAGCGGATGCGGTCACGCTTTTGCTTCGGCGTCTTGGCCGGCACGTACACGCGACCGTGGACGCCCAGTGACCGGCATGCGTAGGCGAATCCCTGCGCGTGATTTCCCGCCGACGAGCACACCACGCCCGCGGCCAGCTCCTCGTCCGACAGCTGCACCAACAGGTTGTAGGCGCCACGCAACTTGTATGAGCGCACCACCTGCAGGTCTTCGCGCTTGAGGTAGACACTGGCCCCGGTCGTCGCGGACAACCGGTCGCTGAACTGTAGCGGCGTGGGGGTTACCACCCCGGCAATTCGCTTCGCCGCCGCATCGATTTCGGCCGCAGAGAGAAGAGGCAGCGGCCCACTACCCGGGGTGCCGGGGCTTTGGCTCAGTTCGGCGGACACCGATCAATGGTGCCACCCAGCTGCAAATTCACTGCACAGGGGTGAGCACGAAGACCGGAATCTGCCGATCGGTATTCTCCTGGTACTCGGCGTAGGGGGGCCACGCCTCGACGGCCCGCTTCCACCACGTGGCCTTCTCGTCGCCGAACACCTCGCGGGCGTCGTAGTCACGGGCGACGGCGCCGTCCTGCAGCTCGACGCGCGGGTTCTTCGCGACGTTGTAATACCAGACCGGGTTCTTCGGGGCCCCGCCCAGTGAGGCGACGATCGCGTACTCGCCGTTGTGCTCGACCCGCATCAGCGGCGTCTTACGGAGCTTGCCAGTCTTGGCCCCGACGGTAGTCAGCAGGATGACGGGCGCGCCCATGATATCGGCGGCTTCGGTTCCACCGGTTTCGGCATACTTGTCGGCGTGTTCACGGGACCAATCCCACGGGCTGGGGGCGTATTCACCTTCAAGCGGCATAGGACTACCTTAATCGTGCTGAGACCGTGGTGTGACGCCCGCCGTGTAGAGTCTGCGAGCGATACCGACAATCCGCGGTCAGACGTACGGCGTAGAGCCGATGAAGCAGGTGCTCAAGCAATGCCCCAGCCGTACCGCGGACTGCTGCGCGCGGTCGCGCCAACAGGGCTGCCCGCCACCTTGCCCAAATCCGGGTAAGCGTCGATGGCCGTCACGGAAGTACCTGAATACGCCCACCTGAGCGACGCGGATATCGAGGCGCTCGCGGCTGACTTGGAAGCGATCCGTAGCGATATCGAGGCTTCGCGCGGCGCCAAGGATCGGCTATACATCATGCGCGTCATCGCTTTTCACCGATACCTCGAGATCGCGGCGAGGCTGATCATCGGCGGGTGCAAAGGCAAATTTGCCTGGGCCGCCGGAACCGCGGCCCTGGCCGCGGCCAAGTGCGTCGACAACATGGAACTGGGCCACAACATCAGCCACGGTCAATGGGATTGGATGAACGACCCGGAAATCCACTCCAATACCTGGGAGTGGGACACGGCCGGTCTCACGTCGCAGTGGCGATATTCCCATAACTACCGACACCACGTCTTCTCGAACATCGTCGGCGTAGACGACGACCTCGGATTCCGCGTCTTGCGGGTCACCCGGGACCAGGAGTGGTGGCCGGGCGCGTTGTGGCAGCCGTTGCGCGCCGTGCTGCTGGCGGCCGCCTTCGAATGGGGCGTCGCACTGCACGGCTTGAACGCAGTGCAAGAAGAGGAAACCAATGACGCCGCCAAATCCGCCCAGAAATCGGCGCTCATCCGCAAGATGGTTCGTCAGGTGTGCAAGGACTATGTTCTCATTCCTGCCCTGAGCCGTCGGCGGTGGCGGCGCACGCTGGGGGCCAACGTGGTTGCCAACGGATTACGTAGCGGGTGGGCGTACATCGTGATCGTCTGCGGCCACTTCGTGGACGGAGCAGAAAAATTCACCCCCTCAGTGCTGGAGAATGAGACAAAGCCCGAATGGTATCTCCGGCAAATGCTGGGTACAGCGAACTTCGAGGCCGGGACTGTGCTGGGGTTCATGACTGGAAATCTGTGCTACCAGATCGAACATCACCTCTTCCCGGATCTGCCGCACAATCGCTATCCCGAGATCGCCAAGCGGGTGCGCGCGTTGTGCGTCACCTACGATCTGCCGTACACGACCGGTCCGTTGCATCGCCAGTACCTGCTTACTGTGCGCACAATCTGCAAGTTGGCGCTTCCGGACCGGTTTCTGTCCGCTACCTGCGACGACGCACCAGAAACGGCCTCCGAGAACAAGTTCCGGAATGTCAAGAAGCGATCGGACTTGCCACGGATCGGGGACGATGTGCGGCGACGCGGGTTGGCGACAGCACTCCTTGGCCACCGGAACCAACGCCAGCCCGAAGAGCGCCCTTAGGCCGTCACGCCGGTTGGGTCGTCGATGCGCTCTTGGGCTCGTGGACGTCCGGGCCCGGTTCGCTGCCGTACAACTCTTCGATCTCGGCGGCGTATTTGGCCATGATGGGCCGACGCTTGAGTTTCATCGTCAGCGTGATCTCCTCACCGCCGGGCTCCCACAGGTTGGGCAGCACGCGGAATCGCTTGATCTGCTCAACCCGCGACAGTTTGGCGTTGCCCTCGGCCACCCCCGCGGCGATCCGGGCAATCACCTCCGGGTGCGCTGCCAGTGTCGCGGCAGAGGCGTCGGCCAGCCCATGCTGGGCCGCGTACGGGCCGACCGAGTCCGCGTCGAAAACCAATAACGCGGTGTTGTACGGGCGGCCGTCGCCGATCGCGAGCATTGCGCCGACCATCGGGCAGGCGGCCATCACCGTGGTCTCGATGTTGGCCGGCGACATGTTCTTTCCGGCCGCGTTGATGATCAGCTCCTTCTTCCGGTCGACGATCCGCAGATAACCGTCGGCGTCGACGTCCAGGATGTCGCCGGTGTGCAGCCAGCCGTCGGCGTCGATCGCCTCGGCCGTCTTGGCCGGCTCCCTGCGGTAGCCCTTCATCACCAGCGGCCCGCGCACCAGATATTCGCCGTCCTCGGCGATCTTGGCCTCCAGACCGGGCAGCAGCTTGCCCACCGTCCCCAGTCGCGCCTCGCGTGGATGGCTCACGCTGGCGACGCAACTCAGCTCGGACATGCCCCACACTTCGGCGATCGGGATGCCGATACTGGAGAAGAAGGCCAACGTCTCCTTCGGAATCGGGGCCGCACCGGAGACCGCCCACCTGACCTGGTCAAGTCCCAGCTTGGCACGCAGCTGCGACAGCACCAGCTCGTCGGCCTGGACCCATTCCGCGGCCACGTCATCGGGAAGATCCTCGCCGGCGACCATGGCCGCGGCCCGTTTCGCAGCGACCGACATGGCCCAGTGCAGAGCCTGGCGCTTGGCCTCGTCCTCCTCGTGGGCGACGGCGAATTCGATTGCCGCTTTGAGCTTTTCCCAGACCCGGGGCACGGCGCCCCAGATGGTTGGGCGCGCGTCGGCCAATGCCGCCGCAATCGCGCGAGCATCGGAGACCACCGTGATCTGGGCGCCGAACACCTCTTGGTTGTACAACGCCATCGTGCGGTCAGCGATGTGCGCCGTCGGCAAAAAGGAGGTCGCCCGATCACCGAACTGAACGCCCAGAACGGCTTCGAGGGCCCGGGCCTCGAACAGCAGGTGAGCGTGCGTCATCTCCACCCCTTTGGGATTTCCCGTCGTCCCTGAGGTGTAAATGAGGGTGACCACATCGTCGGGCTGCACCGCCCGCCAGGTCGAATCGAAATCAAAGTCTTCTTTGCCGGCGGCGTGCAGATCGTCCAGCGAGAGCGTGCCCTCCGGGGAACCGTCGATGCAGATGATGTGCTCCAGCTCCGCGCCACTGGCCCGGATCCGGTCGACGTACTGCTCCTCGCAGATCACCACTTTGGTGCCGGCATTGTCGAAAACGTAGGTCAGTTGTTCGGCGGGCAGCGTGTTGTACACCGAGAACGAGGTGGCGCCGAGGTGCTGTGCGCCCACTTCCAGCGGGTAGAACTCGATGCGGTTGGCCATCATCAGCGAAACCGTGTGGCCGTGGCGGACCCCGAGGCCGGCCAGGCCGGCCGCGACCCGGCGCACGGCGGCCGCATACTCGCGCCACGTCATTGTCTGGGTGTCGCCAGGGGTGCGAAGCGCGACGGCGTCCGGGTCGATCGCCGCGTTGCGTTGGAATGCCTCACACAGCGTGGTCGGAGGTTCGGACGTCGTCCCCGTTGTCGAATCGATCATGAAGCTGAGGCTAGTCCGGGGGGTACGTTGCCGGTATGGGAATTGCGATCACCGAGCTGACACCGGTCGAGCAGACTGCGCTGGTGACCAGTACGCCCGCGCGCTCGACAGCCGTTGGCCCCGGCCGATACTCGGCGATATCTTGGCGGACGAGATCGTGGCCAAGATCGACTACGACTTCCAGGCTTTGGGCGTGCCATCGAGCGCGGTGCGCCAGACCGCGCTACGGGCCAAGATGCTCGACGAACGGGTGCGAGGTTTCATCTCCGAACATCCCGACGCGGTCGTGGTGGCTCTCGGCGCGGGACTGGACACCGGGATGCTGCGAGTGGCACTACCGGCCACGGTGGACTGGTACAACGTCGATCTGCCACACGCCATCGCACTGCGCAATGAACTCGTGCCCGGTGACGACCACGCGCATTCGGTGGCCGCATCGCTGGCCGAAGAGGCCAGCCTGGCACATGCGCGGAGGTCGACTTGTATCCGGCGGGCGTCCGGGTGTCGACTCGCCTGATGGGGATGACCAAGGCCGGCGCGCGCACGGCGCGGGTGCTGCGCTATCGCTTCTAGGGGCGACACAACGCGAGACAGAAGGGGTGGCAACGATGGCGGCAACGCTGATCGCCGGCGCAAACGTGTGGGACGGCATGTCTGATCAGCCGGTGTCGCAACAGGTTCTGGTTGTCGACGGCCGTATCCAACAGCTGGGCGACGCAATCGAGCCGCCAGCCGACGCAAAACTGGTCGACCTGTCCGGGCACACCCTGACACCCGGATTCATGGACTGCCACACCCATGTGACATTGGCACCACCGGTCGGACCGACGATGGCCCTGGAGTCCAGCATCACCAAGACGCTGAAGTCGCTGCCGGTGCTACGCGCCTTGCTGATGAACGGGTTCACTACGGTGCGTGACTTGGGTTGCGGGGACGTCGATTACCCCACGATCGACCTTCGCAATGCGGTGACGGCCGGGATCGTCGTCGGCCCGCGGATGGTGGTGGCGCCGCACATGATCTCAGCGCGCGGCGGCCACGGCGACTTCAGCGGGATGGTCGCCGATGAATATCAAGGGTCCTCCAGGCCGCTGGAGTTGGCTGCGGCCGACGGCGACGACGAGATCCGCACCCGGGTCAGACAGCAGATCCGGGCCGGCGCCGACTGGATCAAGTTCGCCGCCACCGGCGGCTTCGCCTCACCATCGGACGACCCCGGACACGCCACCTACAGCCAGGACGAGATGGATGTCCTGGTCGCGACGGCCGGCGACCTCGAAGTCCCGGTCACCCCGCACAGTTACGGGGACGTGGGTATCCAGCGCGCGGTTCGAGCGGGGGTGCGCAGCATCGAGCATGGAAACCTCGCGTCGGCTCAGACGCTGCGAATGATGCAGGACGCCGGGGTGTTTATGGTGCCGACTCAATACACGATCCTGTCCGGAGCCCGCCGCGGCGAGGACGACCCCGTGTGGGCCGCTCTCCCGGAGCACTCGCGCCGCAAAATGCGCAAATACCGCGGCGCACTGTTGGACGCGGCGGAGGGGTTGGCCGCCAGCGACGTTCGGATCGCGTTCGGAACCGACGCCGGAATGTTCCCGCACCAAGACAACTGGCGCGAGTTCCCGATGATGGTGTCCACCGGGATCACCCCGTTGCGCGCCCTGCGCGCGGCCACCAGCGTGGCCGCCGAACTGCTGCGCCTCGACGATCTCGGTGTGATCGCCGAGGGCAAGATCGCCGACCTGATCGCCATGCCCGGCGATCCCCTCACCGACATCGACGTCACCGGACAGGTGGACTTCGTCATGAAAGAGGGTGTGATCTACAAGGATCCGACCAAAGCGGGCAACGCTTAGCCGCCCAGGCAACCCGGACCGAGCAGCGCCTTGAGATCGCCCATCAGCGCCGGAGACGGCGTCACCCGCAGCGACGCGTCCAGCTCGAGGGTGGTGATCCGGTCCCCGCTGACCAGCCGCAGATGCACCTGCGACGTACCGGGGTGTTGGGCCAGCACTTGTTTGAGCGCGCTGACCTTGTCGATGGTGCATTGCCGCGTCGGCAAGCTCACCGCCAGCGGCCGGTTCGCCTGCGCATTGGAAAAATCAGGCACCACAAGGTCGTTGGCGATCAGTGTGGTCCGATCATCGCGGATCGCGACTTTCGCGGTGACGACGACCACCGCGTCGTCGACGACGTCAGCGCCGAAGGCGGAATAGGTGTGCGGGAAGAACATCACTTCGATACCACCGGTGAGGTCTTCCAGCTGCGCTGACGCCCAAGGCATTCCGTTCTTATTGACCCGCCGATTCACCGATGCCAGGATGCCGCCGACCTTCACGAGGGTGTCGTTCGGGATGTCGCCGTCAAGTACCGCCGGGATTGCGGTGTCGACCTGAGTCGCTAGCAGATGTGCCACCCCGTTGAGCGGATGTCCGGACACGTACAAGCCCAGCATCTCGCGCTCCAGCGCGAGTTTGTGCTTGTCGTCCCACTCCTCGTCGGGGACCCTGATAGTGAATACCGCGTCAGCGCCCGCTCCCCCGTCATTCGGGTCGCCGCCGAACAGGTCGAACTGACCCATCGCCTCGGCCTTCTTGGTACCCAGCACCGAGTCGACCGCGTCGGTGTGCACCAGGAACAGCCCTTTGCGCGGGTGTTTCAGCGAGTCGAATGCGCCGGCTTTGATCAGCGATTCGGTGACCTTCTTGTTGCACGCCGCGATGTCGACCTTGTTGAGGTAGTCGGAGAAGTCGGTGAACTTGCCTCTCTCGGTACGGGTATTCAGTAGCGAGGCAACCACATTGGCGCCGACGTTGCGCACCGCGCCCAGCCCGTAGCGGATGTCAGTACCGACCGAGGCGAAGTTCAACCCGGACTCGTTGACGTCCGGCGGCAGCACGGTGATGCCGAGCTTGCGGCAGTCGGCCAGATAGACGGCCGCCTTGTCTTTGTCGTCACCGACCGAGGTGAGCAGTCCGGCCATGTATTCGGCGGGATAGTTGGCCTTCAGATAGGCCGTCCAGTACGACACCATGCCGTATCCGGCGGCATGCGACTTGTTGAACGCATAATCGGCGAACGGCAAGATGGTGTCCCACAACGCTTTGATCGCTTTGGCCGAGAATCCGTTGGCCTGCATGCCTTCCGAGAAGCCCTCGAATTCCTTCTCCAGGACCTCGCGCTTCTTCTTGCCCATGGCCTTGCGCAGAATGTCGGCTCGGGCCAACGAGTAGCCGGCGACCTTCTGCGCGATGCGCATGATCTGTTCCTGATACACGATCAGGCCGTAGGTTTCGGCGAGGATCTCGCGCAGCGGTTCCTCGAGTTCGGGGTGGATGGGTTTGATCGCCTGCCGGTTGTTCTTCCGGTCGGCGTAATCGTTGTGGGCGTTCATGCCCATCGGGCCCGGCCGGTACAGCGCGATCACCGCGACGACGTCTTCGAATCCGGTGGGCTGCATGCGGCGCAGCAGGTCGCGCATCGGCCCGCCGTCGAGTTGGAATACCCCCAGCGTCTCGCCGCGACCCAGCAGCTCGAAGGTGGCCTTGTCGTCCAGCGGCACGGATTCCAGGTCAAGGTCAATTCCCCTGTTGGCCTTGATGTTCTCGATCGCATCGCCGATGATCGTCAGGTTGCGCAGACCCAGGAAGTCCATCTTCAGCAGGCCGATGGCCTCGCACGACGGGTAATCCCAGCCGGTGATGATGGCGCCGTCTTGCGGCCGCTTCCACAGCGGGATCGCCTCGGTCAGCGGCTCGCTGCTCATGATCACCGCGCAGGCGTGCACACCCGCGTTGCGGATCAGGCCTTCCAGCCCGCGCGCGGTTTGGTAGATGGTCCGCACGTCGGGGTCGGTGTCGATCAGGCCACGGACCTCGGCGGCTTCCTTGTAGCGCTCGTGGTTGGGGTCGGTGATGCCCGACAGCGGGATGTCTTTGGCCATGATCGCCGGCGGCAGCGCCTTGGTAATCCGGTCGGCGATCGCGAAACCGGGCTGCCCGTAGTGGATTCGGGCGGAGTCCTTCAGCGCCGCGTTGGTTTTGATGGTGCCGAAGGTGATCACCTGGGCGACCCGGTCATGTCCCCACTTGTCGGCGGCGTAGCGCACCATCTCGCCGCGGCGACGGTCGTCGAAGTCGATGTCGATGTCGGGCATCGAGGTGCGCTCGGGGTTGAGGAACCGCTCGAAGAGCAGCCCGTACGGGATCGGGTCGACGTCGGTGATGCCCAGCGCGTAGGCCACCAGCGAACCGGCCGCCGAGCCACGGCCCGGGCCGACCCGGATGTCGACCGAGCGCGCGTAGTTGATCAGGTCGGCGACGATCAGGAAGTAGGACGGAAAACCCTTGTCGCAGATGACCTTGATCTCGTAGGCCGCCCGCTCTTCGTAGCTGTCCGGGGGGCCGCCGGGGAACCGTCGGCGGAGACCGGCGTCGACCTCGTGGCGCAACCAGGAGGCCTGATCGTGGCCGTCGGGCACCGGGAAGACCGGCATCCGATCGCGCGGCGCCCACACATCGGCGTACGAGCTCACCCGCTCGGCGATCAGCAGCGTCGAATCGCAAGCACCGGCGACTTCGCTGTCCCAGATCGCTCTCATCTCGTCAGCGGACTTCAGGTAGTAGCCGTCGCCGTCGAACTTGAACCGGTTCGGATCCGACAGCGTCTTGCCGGTCTGCACACACAGCAGCGCCTCGTGGTTGTGCGCGGCGTCGCGGGTGACGTAGTGGCAGTCGTTGGTGGCCAGCGGCGGGATGTTCAGCGTGCGGCCGATCTCCAGCAGCCCGTCCCGGACTCGGCGTTCGATGTCGAGCCCGTGGTCCATCAACTCCAGGAAGTAGTTGTCGGCCCCGAAGATCTCCCGCCACTTGGCGGCGGACTCAAGCGCTTCGCGGCGCTGCCCGAGCCGAAGCCGGGTCTGCACCTCCCCGGAGGGGCAGCCGGTGGTGGCGACGATGCCGTCCGCGTGCTCGGCGATCAGCTCGGCATCCATCCGCGACCACTTGCCCAGCTGGCCCTCGAAAGACGCCAGCGACGACAGCTTGAACAGGTTCCGCAGGCCGGTGGCGTTCTCGGCGACCATGGTCAGGTGGGTGTAGGAGCCACTGCCAGACACGTCGTCGCTCTTCTGCCCCGGGTCGCCCCACAGGATGCGGCGGGTATCAAAACGAGAAGCGGGTGCCACGTAAGCCTCGACGCCGATGATCGGCTTGATACCCGCCGCGGCGGCCGCGTTGTAGAACTCGCTGGCGCCGAACATGTTGCCGTGGTCGGTCATCCCGATCGCGGACATCTCCAGCCGCTGCGCCTCGGCCAGCATCGGCGCGATCTTCGCGGCACCGTCCAACATCGAGTACTCGGTGTGGTTGTGCAGGTGCACGAACGACTGGTTCATAGGCACGCCAGTCTATGGCCGCGCACCGACGACTCCCCGGCGTGTCGGCGAGTGTGTCTTGCGGCCGCTACCCATACAACTCGACGAACTGCTTCAGCGATTTCTCGACGTCCCCTCTGACGGCCCGAGCCGCTGCCGAGCCCACTGGACCGAACAACGCACGCCCGCCCAGCTCCAGGCGCAGACCGAGGGCAGACCCCTGTTGGGTGGGCTGCACGGTGAGCGTGACAGCGTATTTTGCGCCGCCTTTCCCGGAACCTGACAGTGCGACCTGGTGCGGCGGCTCCCACGAGGTCACCGTCCACGTCACCCGGTTGCGCAGGCCCTTGGCGCGTGCCACGCCCACGACTTGGGTTCCTTCGCTCAACTCGTCAGGCAGCTCGCTACGCCATCCCTCGTGCAGCACCAGCCAATCACCCAGATTGGACAGATCCGAGACGTGATCCCACATCTGCTGCGGGCTTATCGGCACGTCGGCGCCCATGTCAACGGCGGCCATCAGCGGTTGGGTCCGCCGCGGAATCGGTTGCCGATTCGGATCCCGGGCAACAACAGAGTGCGCGGCACGAATCTTCCGCCGATACTCACGGCCTTGGGCACGATGCCGGGCACCACACTGCGCTT
Source organism: Mycobacterium sp. (assembly GCF_052143115.1). Taxonomy (GTDB): domain Bacteria; phylum Actinomycetota; class Actinomycetes; order Mycobacteriales; family Mycobacteriaceae; genus Mycobacterium. Next base: position 21,101 of record NZ_JBKQTQ010000199.1, on the reverse strand, counting down.
ACCGGCCAGCATCCCGCCGATCGCCTCTTCTGCGACGTCGTGCGGCGCGACCTGCGCAAGGGGAATACTGAAACGCTCAGCATTGGCGATCTCACCCCACTCGGTCGGCACCGGGCCCGGACACAACACCGTGACCGACACGCCCGTTCCGTGCAGTTCCTCGTGAACGGCTTCCGAGAAGGTCTGCACGAACGCCTTGGTTGCCGAATAAACGGCCATAAAGGGAATCGGCTGGAATCCCGCGATCGAGGCGATGTTGAGTACTGCTCCGGCTCCCCGCTCGACCATGCCGGGCAGCGCGGCATGGGTGAGTTCCATCAGCGCCAGCGAGTTGAGGACGACTTCTTCGCTTTCGCGCTCGATCGGCAAGGTTTGAAACACCCCGCTGGTGCCGAAGCCGGCGCTGTTGCACAGACCGGCTACCGGTTCGCTGCGAAGCCACTCTGCCAGCTGCCCCCGGGACGCGGCCTCGCCCAGGTCGAGAGGCATAACGTCGACCCCTACCGAGTATTGCGTGCGCAGCTCGCCGGCGAGGTCATCCAGGCGTTCCCGACGGCGGGCGACCAGCACCAGCGGGTAGCCGCGCCGGGCCAGACCGCCGGCCAACTCGGTGCCGATGCCCGAGGAGGCACCGGTGACAACGATGGCTGCCTGGTTGCTGGGTTTCGGAAGGCTCATGATCCCCTCACCAGTGAATTCCGCGGGTCGCGCGGACGAACGTTTCGCTCCGGCTATCGAATTCCGATGTGCCAGTATTGGATTCGGCGCCTGTCGATTCGCCCCCCTTGGCCGCATCTGAGTCGCTGAACATGCCAAAGGCACGGTTGCGGAGCCGGTCCATCACCGCCGGGTTGATGGCGTCGGCGACGGCGGCGAACTGCCCGAACGGTGAGCTGGCCCGCCGGGGCCGGTGCACGATCGCGTCGGTGATCACCCCGGCAGCCTGATCCGGCGTAAGTGCCGGGAACTTGTCATACATCGTGGTCGGGCTGATCATCGGCGTCCTCACCAACGCCATGTGTACGGTGGTGAATTTGATGTCGTCATCCACGACCTCGGCTTGCAGCGCGTCGCAGAGGCTGTCCAGCGCGGACTTGCTGGCGATGTAAGCGCCGAACCGCGGTGCGCGGGTCTGCACCCCGACCGAGGACACATTGATGATCTGCCCGAAATCGCGTTCCCGCATGCCCGGGATGAACTTGAGGATCAGCTGAACCGCGCCGAGATAGTTCAGTTGCATCGTCCGCTGGTAGTCGTGGATACGGTCGTAGGACAGTTCCAGCGAGCGTCGAATCGACCGTCCGGCGTTGTTGATCAGAATGTCGACGCCGCCGAGATCGGCGAGCACCTGGTCGGCCATCGTCGCGATGGCGTCCATGTCGGTCAGGTCGCACGGGTACACGTGGGCGGTCCCGCCGTTGCCCCGTATCTCGTCGGCGACTTTTTCGAGATTCTCCCGTGTGCGCGCAACTAGCACTACCTCGCCGCCGGCTTCCGCGATTTTCTTCGCGGCCGCCTCGCCGATACCCGACGACCCGCCGGTGATGAGGGTGATCGTGTCGTCGACGGCATCGTCGAGTGTGCGGCCCTGAACCGCGTCAAGCAGATTGCGAAGGTAGAACGGTCGATATCGGCCCGCCGAGTTCGGGGTGTTGAGGAGGTCGGACACCGCGGCAATCGGCTTTTCGACGAGGCTGGTCAGGTCACCCAGGTTCATAGGTTTCTCGCTCCCGGTGATGTTCTCCGTGCGCTTCCCACCGAGTCTGCTACACGGGTGCCGAGTTCTGGTGATTCTGCGGCAATCCGCTTGTTACGCCGGGTAATCGCCCGGTGACGGCGCCCTAACTGGCGGGCAATGATGGAGTGGTCCGCTATCCGCATGGGAATGCTCACCCGTTTCCGCGAGCCCAAGGCAGCCACCCTCTACGACAAGATCGGTGGCTACGGCGCCCTGGAAGTGATTGTCGAAGACTTCTATTGCCGTGTGCTTGACGATGATCTCCTGTCGAACTTCTTTGCCGGATCGGACATGAAACGGCTAAAAGACAGGCAGGCCGAGTTCCTGGCCGCGGCATTCGGCGGGCCCGGTTCTTACTCCGGCCCGTCGATGAGGCAGGCGCATCAAGGCCGGGGCATCACCAGGTATCACTTCGATCTAGTGACTGGGCACTTGAGGGACTCGCTGTGTGCGGCCGGGGTACCCACAGAGACGATTGCCGAGCTACTCCATGCCATTGCGCCGCTGGCCGACGAGATCGCGTCGGACCACGCCAGGGCGGGCGTCTAGCCGCCACCGCAAGCTTCGCCGAGCGTGCCCGTCTGCGAATTTATCGGCCTGGGTCTCGCGTCGATGGCACGCTCGGCGAACCTCACCCGTGTAGCGCGACCAGCCGCGCCCGCAGGTATTCGGCTACCGCGGAGTCGCTGGTCAGGTCGATAGCCCGCTGATAAGCCTTCGCGGCGGCGGCCGGACGACCGGCCCGGGCCAGCAGGTGCGCGCGGGTCGTCCAGGCTGGCTGGAACCGCTGCAGCGCCGGATCGGTGATCGCGTCCAGTGTCTGCAAACCGGCGTCCGGCCCTTCGACCTCGGCGTCGACGGCGGCCAGGGCAACCGCCCCGCCCAATGACGGCGCGACCCGAAGCAGAGCACGATGCAGGCGACGCAGCGCCGGCCAGTCCACCGGCCTGCTGCAGTGCGCCGACTGGATCGCCGCTTCGTATTGGTAACGGCCCGGCCGACCAAAGCCGTGGGCCCGGTGCAGCAGGGCTCCGCCGCGGCCGATCAGCGCCGCGTCCCACGATGCCGGGTCTTGTTCGTCCAGCGGCACGAACGCACCGTCGGCGCGGCGCCGGGCGGGTCGGCGCGACTCCGACAGGCACATCAGCGCCGCCAGGCCCAGCGCCTCGGGCTCGTCGGGTAGCACCTCGACGAGCACCAGCGCGAGATGAAGCGCCTCAGCGGACAACGATTCGACCGCGGCACCCGCCGCCTGCCAGTCGATCGCATACGCGCCGTACACGGCCTCCAGCACCGCGGGCAGCCGCTCGTCGAGGTCAGCGCGGCCCGGCAGCACGAATGGGATGCGGGCGTCGCGGATGCGGCGTTTGGCGCGCACCAGTCGTTGCGCCATCGTCGCTGCCGGCACCGCGAACGCCTGCGCGATCGCCGCGGCGTCGACACCGAGCACGGTCTGCAACATCAACGGAGTGCGGCAGTCGGCGCCGATCGCCGGGTGAGCGCACACCAGCATCAACTCCAGACGCCGGTCGGGAATGGCGTCGACCTCGAATTCAGTTGCATCACAGGGTATTTCGGGCACCGGATCGGTCATCCGGTAGGCGTGTGACTTCCAGTGGTCGCGCAGGCGGTTGCGGGCCACGGTGAGTACCCAGCCTTCCGGCTTGGCGGGGATGCCGTCGACCGGCCATCGGGTCAGGGCCCGCTCCAGCGCGTCGGCGATGGCGTCCTCGGCGGCGGCGAAGTCGCCGTTGCGCGCGGCGAGCAACGCCAGCAGCCGCCCGTAGCTGGTTCCCACCAGCTCGGCGACCCGAATCTGCGCCTCACTCAGGGCTGTACCAACCTTTGCCGCTGCCGTAGGTAACCGCGACGGGACGGATCTCGACGGATCCCCAAGCGGCGGCCGGGCAGCGCTTCGCCCAGGCCAATGCGGCGTCCAGGTCGGGCACGTCGATGACGAACACGCCGCCGAGGCGCTCTTTGGTGTCGGCGAACGGCCCGTCCTGGACCGTGGGAGTGCCGCCGCGCGCGCTGAACGTCGTCGAGACGACGGCCGATTGCAGCACCTGAGTGCCGATCAGCACACCCGCCGCGTCGAGGTCGTCGGCGTACCGGGCGAACGCCGCGCGCGCGGGGGCCATGTCCTCCTCGGTCAGGCCGATCTCGGGGCCCTCCTGATAGTGCATCAGCAGGCAGTACTGCATAGTGGTGTCCTTTCCGGCTCGATGATGACACCTCAATGACGATTGAGACCGGACCGCATCGACAACGCATCACAACTGTCTGGCGCGTGCAACGATCAACGGCATGAGCATGGCGGGAATGGGTCTGATGGGTCTGGTCGCGGGTGCGTCGACGGCGGGCATGTTGGGGGTCGTGAGATTGGTGGGCGACACCTGGTTGCCGCGGCTAGCGGCAAGCTCTGAGCACAAGCACGAGATGATTGCCACCCTGCATTCTCGGCGGCACGACTCGGTCCAAAGCTGGCGATCCGGCTTGGCGAATGCCCGAGATACCTATCGCCAATGGGCTGCCGGATCCCGCGATGGCGACGCGCCCAACGTCGTCGGCGACGAGTGGTTCGAGGGTCTGCGGCCGCACCTGCCCAGCACTGGCGAAGCCGCCAAATACCGCACCGCTCTTGACGTCAACTGCGACAACCCGACTGTGGCACTGCTGTCGTTGGAGATCGGCCGGATCGAACAAGAATGGGTCGACGAGGCGAAGAGCTATCCGCGCCGACTGCGAAAGTAACGTCAGCCCTCGGCCCGCAACACGTCCAACGCATGCTGCAGATCCGGCGGGTAGGGGCTGACGATCTCCATCTGCCTTCCGTCGGCGGGATGCGTGAACTCCAACGACCGCGCGTGCAGCCATTGGCGTTCCAGCCCAAGCTTTTCCGCAAGCTTCGGGTTAGCGCCATAGGTCAGGTCGCCGCAGCAGGGGTGATGTAGCGCCGCGAAGTGCACCCGAATCTGGTGTGTGCGGCCGGTTTCCAGATGTACGTCGAGCAGGCTCGCGGCGACGAAGGCTTCGATGGTGTCGTAGTGAGTGAGGCTGTGCCGGCCGTTCGCGGTGACGGCGAACTTCCAGTCGTGGCCGCGGTGGCGGCCGATCGGCGCGTCGATCGTGCCACTCGACGGATCCGGGTGTCCTTGCACCAGCGCGTGGTAGCGCTTGTCGACCGTACGCTGCTTGAACGCGCGCTTGAGCACGGTGTAAGCCCGCTCGGAGATCGCGACCACCATGACTCCGGAGGTGCCGACGTCGAGGCGGTGCACGATGCCCTGCCGCTCGTGCACCCCGGAGGTGGTGATCCGGTAACCGGCGGCAGCCAGCCCGCCGAGCACCGTCGGGCCGGTCCAACCCACCGACGCGTGCGCGGCCACCCCTGCCGGTTTGTCGACCGCGACGATGTCGTCGTCGGAGTACAGAATCGTCATGCCCTCGATCTCGACGGGCGTGTTCTCCAACGGCGCCGGCGGCTCGGGCAGGCGCACCTGCAGCCAAGCCCCGGCGGCCAGACGATCCGACTTACCGGCCGGCACCCCGTCCAACTCGACACCGCCGTCTTCGGCCAGCGCCGCCGCGGCGGTGCGGGACAGGCCCAGCAGCCGGGACAGCCCGACGTCGACACGCATACCCGCCAGACCCTCGGGCACCGGCATCGACCGGTCGGCCACCAGCGCCGCTACCGTTGGTCGGCTGTGGACCGGCCAACGGTGCCGTCCTGCGGCTCATCGCCGTCGACGGCTTCGGCCGGCTCGTCCGATGTCTGGGTGTCCTCGGTGGCATCGGCGACATCGATCGCGTCGTCCGCCTTGCGACGGCCGACGGTGTCGAAGTCGTAGCCCATTGCCGACAGCGTGACCAGCAGGATCGCCCCTCCGACCACCGACGGGTCGGCGACGTTGAACACCGGCCACCAGCCGATCGACAGAAAGTCCACGACATGTCCACGCAGCGGGCCCGGCGAACGGAAGAACCGGTCGACCAGGTTTCCCATCGCACCGCCCAGGATCATCCCCAGGCCGATGGCCCACCACGGCGACACCAGCCGCCGTCCCATCCAGAAAATCCCGACCACGACACCGGTCGCGATGACCGTCAGCACCCAGGTGTATCCGGTCGCCATCGAAAACGCGGCGCCGGAATTGCGGACCAGCGTCCAGGTGACGGTGTCACCGATGATCGGCACCGGCTGGCCGGGAGTCAGCAGTTTGACCGCGAGCACCTTGGTGATGATGTCCAGCGCCAGCACGACCGCAGCGACCCCCAGCAGCAGGCGCAGACGCCGTCGCGGCGCGGGAGCTCCGGCCTCCCCTACCGTCGGGTCCTCAGTCCCCGGCTCAGCCGATCCCGTTGGTTGGTCAGTCACTCCTACATCATCCACTACACGGATGTGGGGGATGATTTCAGGATGAGCCGCCTCACCGTGATCGCCACCGGTGGGACGATCGCCACTACCACTGACGCCGAGGGGGTGCGACGGCCGACGCGCGGCGGCGCGCAGTTGACCGCCGGCCTGAACGTCGACGTCGTCGACGTGATGTCCCTCGACAGCTCGCAGCTGGCTCCGGCCGACTGGGATGTGATCGGCGCGGCCGCCCGGGCCGCGGCCAATGGCGGCGCCGAGGGCGTGGTCGTGACGCACGGCACCGACACCCTCGAGGAGACCGCGCTGTGGCTGGATATCACCTACGCGGGCGATGTTCCGGTGGTGCTTACCGGCGCAATGCGCAGCGCCGACGCGCCCGACGCCGACGGGCCGGCAAATCTGCGCGACGCGCTGTCGGTGGCGTCGGATCCCGCTGCTCGCGACCTCGGTGTGCTGGTGTGCTTTGCCGGTCGGGTGCTAGGGCCGTTGGGTCTTCGCAAGGTGGCAACCCAGGACGGCTTCGCTGGCCAGCTGCTGGGCACCGTCGACGATGGCGTGGTGCTGAACCGGCCCAAGCAACGCGCATTCCTCGGCGAGCTGAGCGCGGCGACAGCCCCGCGGGTCGACATCGTCGCGGCCTACCCGGGGAGTGACGCCGTAACAATGGATGCGTGTGTGGCCGCCGGTGCCCGCGGCATCGTGCTGGAATCGCTGGGTGCGGGCAATGCCGGGGCCGCGGTCGTCGACGGAGTACGGCGGCACTGCAGCGACGGAGTGCTGGTAGCGGTGTCCACCCGGGTCCCGGGTGGACGCGTCACCCCCGATTACGGCCCGGGCCGTGACCTCGCCGACGCGGGCGCGGTGATGATGTCGCGGTTGCCGCCGAGTCAGGCCCGGGTGATGGTCATGGCGGCGTTGGCGGCGCAGCTACCGCTGCGCGACGTCGTCGACCGTCTGCGCTGAGGTGTTCTCGGTCATTGCGGCGACGTAGTCGGGCCAGTCGAGGCTGTCGACCGGATTCGCCGACACGATTTCGCCGGTGTCGGATTGACCAGAAGAAAACGTTCGGGCCGGGCCCGGTCCGGAGCTACGGGTTTCGAACCGCACCGTGACCACGCCATGGCCGGCGCCTTGCACCCAGCCGTGCCCCAGGTCGCGGTGTGTCACGTCGTCACCCACCCGCCACGGCGAGGGTTCCGGATCCGGGCCGAACATGGCCGCGGTTACCGTCTCGACGGAATGCTCTGACTCCGGCTCCGACAGCTCCAAGTCGGGAAACAGCGACTCCTGTCGCACGTCGCTCAAACCCGAGAATCCCACGCCCAGAAGCCGAATCGGCCCGATCTCCTGGGGATCAAGCAGCAACCGCCGGGCCATCGCGGTCAGCGCGGCGGCCTCGGTCGTCGCATAGGGCAGCGTCGCCGAGCGCGTCAGCGTGCTCATGTCGGATTTCTTCAGCTTCACCGTGACGGTGCGGGCGCCGCGGCCGTCGCGCAGCAGACGTTGATGAGCGTGCTCGGCGATCGGGTCGATCGCCTCGCGTAACTGCTCCAAGCTTGTCAGGTCAACCGCGAAGGTGGATTCGGCGCTGATCTGCTTGGCTTCGGCTCGCTCGGCAACCGGGCGGTCGTCGACCCCGCGGGCCAGCCGGTGCAGCGCGGGCCCGATCGTCGCACCTAGGATGCTGGCCACCTCGGCTTCGCTCAGTGCGGCCAACTGCCCGATAGTGTCGATGCCCAGCCGATGCAGCTTCTCCTCGGCCACCGGCCCGATGCCCCAGAGTCTGCGCACCGGAAGGCCGCCCAGCAGCGGTTTCTCGTCGGCACGCCCGACCACCCGGACGCCGTCGGGTTTGGCCATACCCGATGCGATCTTGGCGATCTGCTTGCCCGAGCCGGCGCCGACCGAGGCGACCAGGCCGGTCTCGTCGCGCACCCGTCGCCGCAGGTTCTCGCAGAAATCCTCGACCTCGGTCGCAGATGCGCCGACCAGTTCGGGCGGCTCCCCGAACGCCTCATCGAAGGAGAGCTGTTCGACGACCGGGACCACCGCGCGCACGGTGTCGAAGACCCGGCGGCTGGCGACTCCGTAGACCACGCCACGCGGCGGCAGCACCACCGCCGTCACGCCGATCAATCGGCGTGCCTGGTGCATCGGCATGGCCGAGCGGGCGCCGAACACCCGGGATTCGTAGCTCGCGCCGGCCACCACGCCCCTGCCGCCCAGCCCGCCGACCAGCACCGGGCGGCCCCGCAACGTGGGCCGGGTGAGCTGCTCGACGGACGCGAAGAACGCGTCCATGTCGAGGTGCAGCACCCAACGCGAGTCCACAATCTTCGATGCTATTGCGCTAGCGTCTGATTCCATGGCGATGAACTTGTGCCACCGGCTGTGCTGCAGCTCGAACCGCTACTTCAAGGCTGTCGAGGACGGGCTGTTGCCGTGGGTCCTCGGCGACGTCGACTTGGGCGAGAACGTGCTGGAGATCGGGCCAGGCTACGGCGCCAACGTCCGGGTGCTGATCGACAAAGCCCCGCACTACACCGCCGTCGAAATCGACCCGACCATGGCGGATCGGCTGGAGGCCAGGTACGGCGACCGGGCCCGGATCATCAACGGCGACGGCACCGACAGCGGCCTGCCGTCAGATGAGTTCAGCTCGGTGGTGTGTTTCACGATGCTGCATCATGTTCCGACGCCTGCGCTGCAGGACCAGTTGTTCGCCGAGGTGTTTCGGGTGTTGCGGCCCGGCGGCGTATTCGCCGGCAGCGACAGCGCGGCGTCGACCCTGTTCCGCATGCTGCATTTTCGCGACACCTGCAACCCCGTTCAGCCGGAGACGCTGCCGGACCGGTTGCGCGCAGCGGGGTTTGCCGACGTGCATGTCGACGGCAATGGGCGCAGACTGCGCTGGCGCGCGGTGAAGGCCGGATAATGGCCGACGAAACGGGCAACGCTCCGTCGCCGCTCAATCATGAGGATCATCCCACCGCGGGACGATGGTCGGAGCTGCGTCGGGAATGGCTGCAACGACTCGAATCCGACGAACGGTCGGCCGTGCTGGCTTGGGCGGCATTCACCGTCACGTTCGCGGGACTCAGGGCGCTCACCCACTGGATCCACGCCGGTCACGGCCCAGAGGGTGGCGGTATCAAGCTGGGCAGTAGGCATTTTCACCACTACAACCTCGGAATCGCATTGCTGGCGACTGTGGGCGCGGTGGGCCTGCGCGGATCGGAAAAACAACGGCGCCACCCTGTCGCGGCCGTCGCTTTCGGAGCGGCGAACGCGATGATCGCCGACGAGTTGGCGCTGCTGCTCGATCTTGAGGACGTCTACTGGAAGGCCGAGGGTCGCGAAAGCGTCGACTTCGCGATCGGTCTCATCGCCGCCGGCGGCACAATCGTCGCCGGCATGCCGTTCTGGCCACACGCACGCCGCGCCCTGCGGAACCTCTAGCCGCGGCTACTAAGTCTTCGCGATCGCCACTCGCACGCCGTCGCCGATCTGCACACCATCGGCCGGCTCGCCGAATTCGAAACTGGTGGCCAGGATTTCCCCGGCGATTAGATGGCGATGAGTTTCGGCCCAGTCGGCCCGTTGCGACGGCACCGACATCACCACACTGATCCGGTCGGAGACTTCCAGCCCGGTCGATTTGCGCAGCTCCTGCAGTTCGCGGATGCGGTCCTTGGCCCAGCCTTCGGCTTCGAGCTCGGGCGTCACGATGGCGTCCAGCACCACCAGTCCGGCCCCGCCCGGCAGCGGGGCAGTGTATTCGGGGTCGGCGGCCACCAGCCGGGAGCTGTACTCGTCGGGTTGCAGCAGCGCCGGACCCGCGGTCAGCGTGCCGTCAGAGTTGACGACACCTTCGCCGGCCTTGATCGCCTTGATCGCCGCCTGCACATCCTTGCCAAGCCGCGGCCCGGCGACCCGGGCGTTCACCGTCAGCTCGAAACGACCGTAGGTGTCGATGTCCTCGGTGAGTTCGACCTTCTTGACGTTGAGCTCGTCGGCGATCAGATCGGTGAACGGCTCCAGTCGCTGCGGATTGTCCACGGCCACGGTGAGTTTCTGCAGCGGCAGCCGCACCCGCAGCTTCTTGGCTTTACGCAACGACGACGCGACCGAGCACACCTCGCGCACCTGATCCATCGCCGCGACCAGCCCCGCGTCCGCCGGCAGCACCTCGGCCTCCGGCCAATCGCTCAGGTGCACCGAACGCTCGGCGGTGACACCGCGCCAGATGATCTCGGTGGTCAGCGGCAGCAGCGGTGCGGCCAGTCTGGCGGTCACTTCGAGCACGGTGTGCAATGTGTCGATCGCATCGGGGTCCTCTTCCCAGAACCGCGAGCGGGAGCGTCGCACATACCAATTCGTCAGCGCCTCGGTGAACTGCCGCAGCTGCTCGCATGCCCCGGAGATGTCGCAGACATCCAGCCCGGCTGTCAGGTCGTCGCGCAGCACCGCCAGCTTGGCCAGGATGTAACGGTCCAGCACATGCGCTGAATTGGTGCGCCAGGTGCCGACTTTCGGCGCGTAGAGGGCTAAGAAGCTGTAGGCATTCCAGAACGGCAACAGCACCTGTCGCACCCCCTCGCGGATACCCTGTTCGGTGACGATCAGGTTCCCGCCGCGAAGGATTGGTGAGGCCATCAAGAACCAGCGCATGGCGTCGGAGCCGTCGCGGTCGAACACCTCGCTGACGTCGGGATAGTTGCGCAGCGATTTGCTCATTTTCTGCCCGTCGCTGCCCAGCACGATCCCATGCGCCACGCAGGTTTTGAACGCCGGCCGGTCGAACAACGCGGTGGCCAGCACGTGCAGCGTGTAGAACCAGCCGCGGGTCTGCCCGATGTACTCCACGATGAAGTCGCCCGGGTAATGGGTCTCGAACCAGCCCCGGTTCTCGAACGGGTAGTGCACCTGCGCGTACGGCATGGACCCGGAATCGAACCACACGTCGAAGACATCGGCGATGCGCCGCATCGTCGAGCGCCCGCTGGGGTCGTCGGGGTTGGGCCGGGTGAGCTCGTCGATATACGGCCGGTGCAAGTTGTCGGGACGCACACCGAAGTCGCGCTCCAACTCATCGAGACTGCCGTAGACGTCGATCCGCGGATAGCTCGGGTCATCGGAGAGCCAGACCGGAATCGGGGTGCCCCAGTAGCGGTTTCGCGAGATCGACCAGTCGCGGGCACCCTGCAACCACTTGCCGAACTGACCGTCTTTGACGTGGTCCGGGTACCAGGTGATCTGCTGGTTGAGTTCGACCATGCGGTCCCGGAATTCGCTGACTTTGACGAACCAGGATGACACCGCGCGATAGATCAGCGGATTTCGGCAGCGCCAGCAGTGCGGATAGGGGTGCTCATAGGTTTCATGGCGGATCAGCACCGCACCGTTGGCCGCTGCCGGGCCGCTGTGGTCTTTCAGGTCAGGGATGATCTGCGAGTTCGCCTCGAAGACGTGCTGACCCTGGTAATCGGGGACCGTGGCGTCGAAACGGCCCTTGGCGTCGACGGGCGTCACCGGCACGATGCCGGCCTTGTCGGCGGTCTCCTTGTCGTCCTCGCCGTAGGCCGGCGCCAGGTGCACGATCCCGGTGCCGTCCTCGGTGGTCACGAACTCGGCGGCGAGCACCTGAAAAGCGTTGGGCGAGTCCATAAAATACGGGAAAGGCGGCAGGTACCGCATGCCCACCAGATCGCTGCCCCGGTAGCTGCCCAGCACCTCCGGTTCATCGCCCAATTCTCGTGAATAGGCGGCCAGCCGAGCCTCGGCCAGCACTACGCGCTGCTCGCCCGCCCGAACCTGCACGTAGGTGACGTCGGGGTTGACGGCGACGGCCTGGTTCGACGGCAGGGTCCACGGTGTCGTCGTCCACACCAGCAGGTGCGCACCGGCCAGTTCGCCGTCCGGCACTGCGAATCCGACGGTGATCGCCGGGTCTTGCCGACTCTGGTAGACGTCGTCATCCATCCGCAGCTCGTGATTGGACAACGGGGTTTCGTCACGCCAGCAGTACGGCAACACCCGATAGCCCTCGTACGCTAAGCCCTTGTCCCACAGCTGTTTGAACGCCCAGATCACCGATTCCATGTAGGACAGATCCAGCGTCTTGTAGTCGTTGTCGAAGTCCACCCATCGGGCCTGGCGGGTGACGTAGGCTTGCCATTCGTCGGTGTAGCGCAACACCGATTCGCGGCAGGCTTCGTTGAACGCGGCGATGCCCATCGCGTCGATCTGGGATTTGTCGGTGATCCCGAGCTGTCGCTCGACCTCAAGCTCTGCAGGAAGCCCGTGGGTGTCCCAGCCGAAGCGACGTTCCACCTTATAACCGCGCATGGTGCGATACCGCGGCACAATGTCTTTGACGTAGCCGGTGAGCAGATGCCCGTAGTGCGGTAGGCCGTTGGCGAACGGCGGTCCGTCGTAGAACACGTACTCCGGAGCGTCGGCACGCCGCGCGATGCTGGCCCGGAACGTGTCGTCACTCGTCCAGTGCTCGAGGACCTCGAGTTCCAGTGCCGGCAAGTCGGGTGCGCCGCCGGCCAGCTTGGGGTAGGCGTTATCGGTCACTGCGCGCGTCGTCTCCCTGTTGCCACAGTGCCGGGTAGGCACCATGTGCCACTGCTAGGCCCGGGGACGACGTTGCGCCGGTGCGCAAGCGCCGCGGTACCACCCCGCTTGCCACGCCTGGGCGTGGCCGCTCGTTGAAGGCTGTGACGGGCCCTACCCGTTCGGGTCTACTGAGCCGGCGTCAATACCGAAGCCGGCTGTTCTTCCGAAGGCTCCCCGGTGATCACCGGATCGACGCCGCTCCAGCCGATTCTACGGGCCGCCGCAACTCAACATCAGTCCAGCGCGGCCCTGGCCTCAGCGAGATTGTCCGCGCCAAGCACCAAACGGGTGTTGGTGGCGAGATAGGCGGTTTCCAGGTTGATTTTCGCGGCGCCGAGTTTGTGGACGACTTCGCCGAGCGCACCGGGACGGTCCTTGATGTCGAGGACGATGACCTCTTGCTCCTCGGCGATTTTGATTCCGGCACCTTCCAGCGCTTCAAATGCCGAGGTGGCATCCTGCACCAGAATGTGCACCTCCGCCTGCCCTCCTCCGCTGGTCAGGGCGCACAGACCGGCGATGTTGACGCCTGCCTTGCCCAGCACGTCGCCGATCAGGGCCAGCTCGCCGGGTTCGTCGTCGAGATAAAGCGTCAGATCGGTCGCCATGACGCGCTCCCTTCGCACCAGGTCTGAGCGGATCGTATGTCAACGCTACTGCTTAAGCCGATGTCGGAACACCGGCTTCCCGGCGGCACGCTGGGTGAAGATCCACGAAACTCGGCGGCTTTCCTACACTGCGGCTGTGGCGTTCGACGCGGCATTTGCTCGCGACCTGGTTCTGCCGCTGGCCGAGGCGGCGTACCAGGTGATGGGCGGCGGCTCGGCCACCCTGCCATCCGGTTACGTCCAGACCAGTGTGATCCAAGCTGACGCCGCGCTACTCACCGCGATGACGAGCCCCCATCCCGCAGTGGCTGCGATGACCAAAAACACCGACATATTCGGGTTGATGGGCCATAACCGAACGACTCGCACCGCGTTTGTGTCATTTCGCGGCACTTCCGGCGTCGAGGACTGGCTGGCGGACCTCGACGCCATCCCCGACGCCTACCTCCCGGTGAGTGGATTCGGACAGGTGCATGCCGGCTTTCAGGACGCCTACGAACTCGTCCAGAAGAACATCGCCGCGAACTTAGCCGCCGCGACCGCCGGCTGCGATCAGATCCTGATCACCGGGCACAGCCTCGGTGCGGCGCTGGCCGTACTCGCGGCGCCGGACGTCTTCCGGAGCATGCCGCCGAACACAATCGAACCCCGGCTGATCACCTTTGCCGGCCCGCGGGTCGGATTGATCGACTTCGTCGATGCGTTCAACGCCGCCATCGAAAGCTGTTTTCGGGTGGTGAACTTTCTCGACGTCGTGCCATACGTACCCCCGGCGCCCTATGTGCACGTTGGCGCCCAAATCACCGTCGATAGCGGCGGGCCGGTGCAGATCGGATGGCGACACGGCCTGATCGCCTACCAGAACGGGCTCTCGGCTCTCATCGCCGCCCAGAAATAACGGCGCTCCCGGCACCGAGGGGCAAATCACCTCAGGTGCCGGGAGCGCCAACCTTCTCATCTTCGTCCGGCCTTGTCGGGCCTTTGCAGGCCGGCATCGTCGCCGGACCCTTTAGCTGCCAACCTCCAAGACGCCCGCGCGCCACAGCGCGGCGTAGAGCTGGCGCAACGGAATGCAGAGCAACCGAGCGGCTCCGACGACCAACGGGTCGCCGCCGACCAGCTGTTGTTCGGGCCGCTTGGAGGTCCGCTTGGGCGCCGGCACTGCCATCGGCGTTGGGGCAGGCACTGCCCTGAGCCGGCGTGCGGGCGTCGCCGTCACCACTTCGTCGTACAGTACAGCGGTCATGGTCGCCTCCTAAGCGGAAAGTCAAACGGGCATAACGGGATTCGATGTCCGTCCGAAACGGCGTCCGATGAGGCGACGTGCTGCTTAGGCCACAGAAGGCTCAGCTGCGAGCGGCGCGCGGGAGACCGGATCGGGACGACACAGAGCCCGGATATCGATCCGGACTAGAACTGGAACTCATTCGTCCCTCACCTCCTCGCGGTCGCGCCACGTGCGGATTACCGCACGAATTCACACGCAAGCAGGAGCAGAGGAAACCCGATGATCTCGGGAAAACCGCACCCCACTCGTCAGAGCTTCGGCACTACACGCCGTATCCGGGAACTCCGGAAGCCACTTGGGCTCAACCCTTAAGCCGGGAGGAGCTGTCCTGACCCTGGGCGTCTCTCGACGTTCGGGGTCAGTGGCCTGTATCCGTGTAGAGGCCTCACCTAACGAGGTGCCTACCCCGTCGATGATGCACGAACATTCCGCCCGGGTCAATTCGCCACACCTGAAAACTTACTGAGCGGTGCTAGGGGCCCTGACCAGCCGTTATGAGTTCGTAATCGTCCAGGACCGGCCGTGCCATGGCCTTCTCGAAACGGGTGAAACTCCACGGCCACGCCGCCGGAACACCGCGATCGTCGAGGTACCAGCTGCGGCAGCCGGTCACCCAGACGGTCTTCTTGGCGGCCTCCACGCGGTCGGCCTCAAAGCGAGCGGCGGCGTCTCGGGTGGCGCTGATCTGCCGACATCGGCCGTCGCTCAGCAGGTCGATGAGCTGCATCAGGTAACCAAATTGCGCCTCGGCCGCGTCGATCAACGAGAAGTTGCCAACCGGTCCGTTGGGCCCGTTGAGCATGAACAGGTTGGGGAAGTCCGGCACCGACACCGACAGGTACGCGAACGGCCGCTCCCTCCACACCTCGTCTAGCCGCACGCCGCCGCGGCCGATCACGTCGATCGGGCGCAGGAAGCGATCGACTCGAAATCCGGTCGCAAGCACCAGCACGTCGAGCCCGTGCAACCGACCGTCGACGGTGCGCACCCGGTCCGCCTCGACACGCGCGATCGCCTCGGTCACCAGGTGGGCGTTAGGCCGCTGGATGGCGTCATAGAAGTTCGGCGAGATGATCAACCGCTTGCACCCGGCGCGATAGTCGGGCCGCAACTTCTCCCGCAGCTCCCGGTCGGCCACGCTGTCCTCGAGGTTGGCGCAGGCCAGCTTTTGCAGCGTCTTCAGCGGAGCCGAGTCGGCGTCGACGACCGCGTTGGCGAAGGTCTGCACGAAGCTGGTGTTCAGTTCGGCGCGCAGCGTGGTCATCGCCGCCGGGTCGGAGCGATAGCGGGCCCGGTCCGCGTCGTCGATCGGCGGATTGCCCACCGGCAAGATCCACTGCGGGGTCCGCTGGAACAGGTGTAATTCCCCGACTAGGTCGCTCACTGCGCCGGTCACTTGCACCGCCGACGAGCCGGTGCCGATCACGCCGAGCCGAGCATCGGCCAGCGGCACGGTGTGATCCCAACGGGCGCTGTGGAACACGGGGCCGGCGAAGTCGTCGAGCCCTTCGATGTCTGGGTAGCGCGGGTGGTGTAGGACGCCGGTGGCGGCGATGACGACGTCAGCATCGTCACGCTCGCCGGTGGATGTCTCGATGCGCCAACGATTTCCGTCGTGTTCGAGGCGGAGCACCTCGGTGCTGTAGCGGATCAACCCGTCGACGCCGTAACGAGTGGCGACGCTTTCGAAGTAGGCGAGGATTTCCGGACCGGGCGCGAACGCGTGGCTCCACTCCGGGTTCGGGGCGAAGGTGTAGGTGTACAGGTGCGACGGCACATCGCAGGCGATGCCCGGATAGGTGTTCTCGCGCCAGGTGCCGCCGAGCCGGTCGGCCTTCTCGTACACCGTGACGTCGGTGAAACCGGCCTCACGGAGCTTGATGGCGCTCAGCACCCCGGCCATTCCCGCGCCGATCACGACGAAACGCATGTCACCCTTCGCGGGGTCGGAGCCCGTTAAAGGCCAGCGTGACAACGAAATCGGCAGCCTCGGCTGCACTGACGCCGTCGTCGGTGGACAGTCGTCGGTGCGCCAGCTGACCGATCAGCGCCGCCAGGGTGTAGGCCACCATCCGGGGCGGGGCAACGACCACTTCGCCGCGATTCTGGGCAGCGACGACGACGTTTTCGATATCGTCGATGAACCGCTCGTAGATGCCGCCGAGGAGTTTTTCGAACCGGTCGCCCAGCGCGTAAGCGTCGCGGAAAAGCAGCTTGACGGTGGCCTTGTCGGCTTCGAAGAACTCGAACGTCACCTGCACCGCGGTGCGGAACGGCGCCTCGCCGTCACTGTCCTGGCGCGCACCGACAGCGGCCGCGACGTGGGTGCGCAGGGCATACTCCTCGACGGCCATCAACGCGTGGAACAAGTCGTCCTTCGAGTCGAAATACCAGTAGATCGACCCGTAGGCCAGCCCCGCTTCCTTGGCGATGTCCGCGATCGTCGTGGCATGAAAGCCTTTGCGGGCAAAGACTTTTTTGGCCGCGGCCATGATCTCGTCACGCCGCCGCGACTTGTCCTCTTCGCTGACCGCAGGCCGCCTGCGTGTGCGGGTGTCGGTGCTCACCGATCCACCAACTCGTCGAGACGCCCGACGACATCGATGAACTCGGAAACCATGTCCAGCACCACCGAGGCGGCCGGCTGCACCTTGTTCAGCGAACCCACGACCTGCCCGACGAAGTAGGTGGCCAGCTCGCGGGCCTTGGAGTCCGGCTGGGCGGCAGCCCGGTTGATGCGCAATTGCGGGTCGCCGATCAGCGCGCTTTGCAGCGGCATCCCGAGCGGGTCGGGACTGCCGGCCCGCTCCCACTCTTCCGTCCACGCGGTGCGCAGCATGCGAGCGGGCTTTCCGGTCAACGATCGCGAGCGCACGGTGTCCGACGAGGTGGCGACCAGGAACTTGTCTTTCACGACGGGGAGCGTCTCGGCTTCCTCGGTGGTCAGCCATACCGAGCCGCACCACACGCCTTCGGCGCCCAGGGCCAACGCCGCGGCGATCTGACGGCCGCGGGCGATCCCGCCCGCGGCCAGCACCGGCACCGGAGCCACCGCATCGACTACCTCGGGGACCAGCACCATCGTCGCCACTTCGCCGGTGTGCCCGCCGGCCTCGGTGCCCTGGGCGACGATCAGGTCGACCCCGGCTGCGGCGTGCCGCCGCCCGTGCTGCGTGGTTCCAGCCAGCGCCGCCACCACCACGTCGTTGTCATGCGCGCGGGTGACCAAGTCGGGCGGCGGCGGGCCCAGCGCGCTGGCGATCAGCCGGATGTCGTGGGCGAAGGCGACGTCAAGCAGCGGTTCGTAGCCCTTCGGCGAGATGTTGAGCTCGCCGGGCGGCAGACGCTCCTCGTCAGCAGGCACCGAGATGCCGTAGCGGACCAGCAGGTCGTCGACGAATGCCCGGTGCTCCTCGGGCAGCAGCTCCCGCGCCTGCTTGGTATCGATCCCGCCCTGCTCGACGCCGACGTACTTGTGCGGCAGCAGCAGATCAACGCCATACGGCTTGCCGCCGGTTTGCTCCTCGATCCAGGTCAGCTCCGTTTCCAGACGCTCCGGGCTGTGCGCGACGGCGCCGAGGATGCCGAACCCGCCGGCATTGGAGACTGCGGCCACCACGTCCCGGCAGTGACTGAAGGCGCAGATCGGGAACTCCACGCCGAGCATTTCGGCGACCCTTGTTCGCATTGCCCGAACGCTATGAGCTACTGATTGACGTGTCAATCGTTATTTGTTGCGTGTTATTGCCTCGGCGGTTGGCCGTCCGGCGGCCAGCTTGCTACCCCGTCTTCCAGCGGGACCTGCAGGCTGTGCAGGATCGACGCGACCATTCGCCACGCGCCGATCGCGGTGACAAGCTCGACCAGCACTGCGGGGTCAGCGCCGAATTCGCGCTGACACGCCGCCCAGCTTTCGGCGCTCACCGCGCCGTCGCGCACCACGTCGTCGGTGGCAGCCAACACTGCCCGCTCGGCGGGTCCGAATGCCTGATATCCCTGCCAATCGCGCACACCGAGCAAGTCATCGGCGCTGACCCCGAGACCCTGCGCAACCCGCCAATGCTGGGTCCATTCGTAATCGGAGGAGGTGAGCCAACCGATGCGCATGATCGCCAGCTCGCGTAGCCGCGCGTCCAACGTTCCGCGCCACAGCATGGTGGCGAGTAGGTCGTTGAGGGCGCAAGCCAGCTTGGGATGGTTCAACAGCACCTGGAAGATGGCGAGCTCGGCCATGTAACCAGGCACGCCGGCTTCATCGGCGGCGGCCTTGGCCTCATCGACCGGCAGCAGGGGTATGCGGGCCTCTCTCATGGGTTCGGTCATCTGAACTCCTTCGACGGGAAACCCGGGCATTTATGCCGGGGAGGAAAGCCGATCCCGACATACGTTGGCGCGCGATCCCCATTGGTGTCAGTGGCGTTGGCTAGATTGCGGGTGTGTCGCGGTTCCGGTTGTTGCCGACGCCCGCTCAGCAGGTGGCGTTGTTGGAGCATTGCGGGCATGCGCGGTTCGTCTGGAACCTGGCCGTGGAGCAACAGCAGTTTTGGCAGCCTGGCCGCCGCGCCCCTAGTTACAACGAGCAGTCGGCGCAGTTGACTGAGATCCGCGCCAAATACCGTTGGTTGGCGGCCGGGTCGCAGACGGTGCAGCAGCAAGCGCTGAGGGATTTCGCACAGGCCATGCGGAACTTCTTCGCCGGCACCCATCGGCGCCCGTCGTGGCGCAAGGCCGGCGTGCATGAGGGCTTCCGGCAGGTCGGGGTGAAGCCGCGCCATGTCGAAAAGCTCAACAGGCGCTACGGGCGGGTATGGGTGCCGAAGGTCGGGTGGATCCGCTTCCGATGGACCCGGGCCGTGCCAGAGGACATCAAGTCCTACCGCATCACTCGGGACCGGGCAGGTCGCTGGCACGTCGCGTTCGCGCACATCCCCGACCCGACCCCGGGACCAGCGGATGGCAGCGTGGTCGGGGTCGATCGCGGGGTGGCAGTGTCGGCGGCACTGTCCACCGGGGAGTTGCTGCACACCCCTGGCCTCACACCTGGTGAACGGATCCGGCTGCGCCGGTTGCAGCAGCGCCTCGCACGAGCCGAGCGCGGCTCCGACCGTCGACAGCGGACTAAACTGGCGATCGCGAGAATCAAAGCGCGCGAAGCGAACCGGCGACGCGACTGGGTGGAAAAGACGACGACCGATCTTGCGCGCCGGTTTGACACTATTCGAGTGGAGAAACTCGACGTGCGGGCGATGACACACTCCGCGCGCGGCACCGTTGACCGACCCGGCGTTCGGGTGGCGCAGAAACGGGGACTCAGCCGTGCGATCGGTCGTCAAGCGTGGGGCGCCCTCGTTGCCCGGCTTGACCACAAGGCCGCGGGCCGAATCGAACGGGTCCCGGCCGCGTACACGTCGCAACGATGCTCCGCCTGCGGGCACGTCGCACCCGAAAACCGCAAGAGCCAAGCGGTTTTCTCGTGCGTCGCCTGCCAGGCGGGGCCGTGTAACGCCGACGTGAACGCTGCACGCAACATCGCCGCCGGACGGGCGGTACCAGCGCAGGGAGACCTCGCCGCAGGGCGGTCTGTGAACTGTGAACCTCAACTCAGCTCTCCTGCTGCCTAAGTAGGTAGACCGGGTCGGAATCCCCGGACGTAAAGTCCGGCGAGGACGTCAAGGTGTGAGCACTCCGTGAACTGGCGGGACATCGTCGCGCTCGCCGGCCATGGTGGCGAGCAGGTCTTCTGCATCGTCGAGGCCCACGCAGCCCCGCGGCAGGCTCGCGAACGGGTAACGGCCGGACGCCAGCAGATCCAGCGCCGCCCGGTACGCGGTGACGTCTACGCCGAATGCCCCCAGCACGCGTAGCTCCTTGACCGCGATCACGTCGGGGCTGAACCCGGGAGCGCTACTGCCGAAACCTCGGGTGCCGGCGACCACGACGGCCCCGGCCGGGCGGGCCAGCGCGATCGCCTGCGCAAACGCCGCCGGCGCCCGAGCGGTGACGTCGACGACGACATCGGCCAATGCGCCGGTGGCCTTCGTCAACTCGACGACCGGATCGTCGGAGCTCACGTCGACCGCGAGGTCAGCGCCGAACCTCGACGCCAGCGCCAACCGGTCGGCATCGCGAGCGCCCAAGCCGGTCACCATCACGAACCCGGCGCCGGCCTCTTTAGCCGCCGCGGCGGCGCACAGCCCGCCCCACAGGCCGTGCCGCGCGCAGCGCCGATACTCCCCTGCCCGGCAGGCCGGACAGGCCCGGCAGGACTGGAACACCTCGACGGCCACCCGGTCGCCGGCGGCCACACCCCGACGCTGTGCCGCTCGGGGCCGATGGCGTCGATGGTCCCGACGGTCTCGTGACCGGGAACGAACGCGAACCCGCCCGCGAGCTCGCCGGTGAACTGCTCATGGTCGGTCCCGCACAGTCCGCAGGCCGCCACCCGCACCAGCGCATCGTCGTCGC